>CAZJVZ010000009.1:0-23267 GCA_964549795.1 uncultured Candidatus Bathyarchaeia archaeon | reverse complement strand
CCGACATGCTTCCTTACCGGGGGTAATGAAACGTTCTCCAGTTCGAGCAGGATCACGTTGAGGTCTTCCTCGTTGCTCCAAGATGCGGATCGAGTCACGTTGTAGCCTTCCTGCCTGAGCAGATTTCGCAACGATCTCTCAGTCCTATAGAGCTGACTCCAGAGCACATCAACGACAGCATCCACTCGGCCAAACTCGAGCGCGACCAAGTTCCATCCCCGCCGCTGCATCTCTCGACGAAATCCCTGAACACTCATGAGTGCAGTCTTCCGGGGGAAGAAGAAACCCTTGGACGGCTTCTTTGAGAATGCTCTAGTGGCTGCGACAAACTCCCACAACTTTCTGCGGGATATTGAAGCAGCTAGGTTTCTGCCCCGATCTACGGGATCGATCACCACGAGCGGCTCCTCAAAGAGATCCGCCATCTCCGGCTCCCTTCCTCCGTAGTGGTTCTCAACGTCGATTCTGACCTGCGGTTTCCATGACTGTGCCTGCTTCAGCGTCTCGGTGAACGAACCGTAGTACATGACCAATGTCTCGGTAAGCATGCCGCTGAAGCCCGATACCTTCACGTCGGCACCGTAGACGTCGATTCCCTTGAGGAACCGCTTGAGGAGTCTCACTTCTATCCTCTGATCTGGAGCCAAGTGTGACTTGACGTATTCCGTGTGGAATGGCGTGCGGTCCGTGGCGCTTTGCCATTCGCCGCGTACAACATTGTAGCATGGTACAACATTGACGCGAACCTTGCCAACATGAGTCTCGATGTAGGGGTGTTCCGCGAACCTCTCGACAATTCTGTGGCCTTTCAGGGCTCGCTTGGCAACGCGAAGGCAACGTCCCTCGAGCTCCGCTCTGCTCAGCGAGGCAGGAACGCGGAGGAAGACGTCGACGTCCACGTCTCCCTTCAGCCAAGTATCCTTGGCAACAGATCCATTGAGGCTAACCTCGGCCTCGAGCCCTTCGCGCTCAGCCTCAGCAACCAGCCTTGCTTGCACTTGCTCGACGACTCGTTCCACGCTTCTTCGTTCAGCATCTGAAGGTGTGATCTGGCGAGCTACGGAATCGCAGACGTCCAGAGCGTTCTTCAAGTTGCCTCTACTTCGTACCTCTGGCTACTGGCTTGCTCCTACTGAGTGTATCGTGGAATAGACCGGGCCTTTGGGCGTGAGCACGCTTCTCTTCAGACGCAATTCGTCAACATGAATGACTCCATACGGCACATCGCGCATCTCATCAACGAATCTCGCCAGTTCATCTTTCATTCGTGCAGATTTGACGCGGGCGATCGTGACGTGCGGGCTGAAGCCCTTCCTGTCGGGGGGGAATCCGATCTTCTCAATTCGAGGCTCAAGCTGCCGAAATATGCTGGCGATCTCATCGTGGCCCTTTCGCATGCCGACCCAGACAACATTGATCCGCCTAAGGTTTGGGAATGCGCCCAATCCGACGAATTCCGCATCGAACGGACGAAACTTGACCTCATTCATCTGCTCCTTGACGACCTCAATTGTCGTGGCAGGGACTTCTCCGAGGAACCTCACTGTTGCGTGGATGTTCTCCGGCTCCACGAGCTTCATGTCTGCTCCCAAGTCTCGCAGGGCACGTTGAGCCTCCACAAGCTTGGAAATCAGGCCTGCCTCATCCATGTCGACGGCAATGAAGCTCCGAATCCGCTCGCCGGCCAAGCCGATCAACCAAATCCACATATCAATGCGGGCAATTTAACAATTCAAGTTAGGCTTGGGCAGAGGGTGAGGCTGTGTCGTCGCCAATGAAGAAACAGAAAGTGGTCGCCATCGTCGGAATGCCGGGTGCAGGAAAGGGCTTCGTCTCGAATGCCGCTAAGGCGCGCGGCATGCCTGTGTTCGTGTGTGGTGATGTCATCCGCGAAGAAACGGCGAGAAGAGGACTCCCTCCGAGTCCTGAGAACATGGGGGTTGTGATGCTCGACATACGGCAACAGGAAGGCCCATCGGTGGTCGCTGAGAGGTTGATTCCGAAGCTCGAAGCGTCCCCGTCAGGGGTTGCGATCGTCGAAGGCGTCCGAAGCATGGATGAGGTGAGTGCGTTGAGGAGAAACCACTCGGTGGTGATAGCGGCGGTTCACGCGTCGCCGGAGACAAGGTTCAACCGTCTTCTCAGAAGGGCAAGAGGCGACGACCCAAAGAGCTGGGATGAGTTTGTCGACAGGGACTTGAGAGAACTGCGAGTCGGGATCGGGAATGTCATCGCCTTGGCGCAGGAGATGCTGATCAACGAACGATCGGCAGAGGACTTCCAGGTAGTCTCCGAGCATCTGATTTCAAAGGTAACTGCGAAATGAATGGAATCCAGGCACGTATAGAGGCTCCCCTCAATCCAACGGAAGATCCGGAGAAGGTGTTGCGTGCAGTACACAACCTGTTTCCAAACTCAAGACTCGTCACAGAGAAGGCCGATGTGCGACATTCGAGACTGCATGCAACGATGACTCGCCTTGAGGATTTGGAGAACCTCAAGAGTCTCCTCAAGCAAGAAGCTATCCGGGACGCCGCCCGCAAGATATTGTTCAACAGCATGTCAGGCTCTACGATCGCCGTCTATCTCAACAAACAAGCGGCCTTCGCGGGAAAAGCCTCCTTCTGTGAGCGCTACGACGAATCACCGCTTGGCCCGATCACGCTGGTGATCACGTCTGAAAGCCCAGAACTCGTGATAGATTGGCTGGCCCCGAGCTCACGAACCAGAAGACAAGCAGAAACATAGACTGCCGTTCAAGCCTTGCATGTCTCAGGATAACTCGATTGATTTCAGGTCTTCAGCCAAGAGGCTTCTTGGGAAGACCCTTCTTGCCTCGACGAGGAGCTGCTTCGTATCTTGGTAGATCGCGCTGAAATGTGTCAGGGCAAGATTCTTCGAGCGGCTTCTCTTTGCCACTGTAGCGGCCTCGGCAGCAGTGGAATGCCCGAACTCTCTGGCACGTTCAGATGCATCTGACGCAAACATGCCATCATGCACTAGGAGATCTGATCCTGATGCGAGCCGAATCACGTTTTCGCATGGTCTCGTATCGACTGCGTAAGTGATCTTCAGCCCTTTTCGTGGCTCACCCACAACCATTGACGCATCAATTCTCTTACCGTCGATCCTCACGGGTTTTCCCGTTTGGAGAGTTTTCCAAAGAGGGCCCTTTGGTATACCGAGTTTCCTCGCCTTTGCTGGGTAGAACCGGCCGGGTTTCTCATTCTCGACCAGTGCGTATGAGAGACAAGGGAAATCATGGTCAGCCCACGCCGTCCTGATCATGTACTGGTTGGTTGTCGCTATGGTTCCGGCGCCAACCTCGATCGCTCGAACCGGAAACATCGATCTGAACCCGACTGTTTCCGTCGTGCATTGTACAAACGCCCTAATGCCAGGTGGCCCATAGATCTCAAGATCTCGAGTCCTGCCCATGAACGACATCGAGTGTAGAAGCCCTGGAATGCCGAGGATATGGTCAGCGTGCATATGAGAGATCATCATCTTCATCTCGCGGTTGAAGCCCAACTTTGCGATGAGAAACTGCTTCTGAGTTCCTTCTCCACAGTCAAACATGACCAGTCCTCCGTCAGTCCGGACTGCAAGACTCGGAAGGTTCCTCTTCCTCGTCGGGACGCTGCCTCCGGTTCCTAGGAAAGTCGCCTTCATCCAAGATCACGCAGAGACATCATTTCTTTCTCAGCACGAGGATGCGTCTGGTGAGGCTCCTGTGCACGTACACGCGGTGAGACTCCACGAGCTTGAATCCGGCTGCCCTTGCCATTCTCGGGAGCCGCACGTTGCTCGGGCAACATATGCATAGGTGACCGTTCCCAGAAAGGGTTTCGTATGCTGAGGGCAGGAATTCACGAAGTAGGCTGATCAGTTTCCGCCCACGCGTCGATGCTTCCCGGCCGTATGGTGGGTCCGTCGCCATCGAGTCAGCAGTCCGTATGGACATCTTTGTCGCGTCTTCCACAACAAGTCCGAGGGGCTCCGTTCTGTAGTGTTCTAGATTTGCTTTTGCTCCCCTGATCATTCGTGGATCTGCGTCTGCACCGATTGCTCTGCAGCCTATTGCGGCGGCCTCAAGAAGGATTCCGCCTACCCCACAGAAAGGATCTAGCAATAGCGCTCCTTCTGCGGGTCTGGCAAGGTTCACCATGCATCTTGCAAGTTTCGGCTGCATCGTGGAGGGGTGAAACACGGGCCTCTTCCTGGGTCTCCTTGACGCTATGAGTCCGGGGACTCTGGAGTGAGTCAATTTCCCGAGCATCAGGCCTTGGGAGGAGACGACACAGAGAAATGTTGTATCAGGGTGATCTAGGTCGACTCTAGCGCTTGATTGCTTCCTGCCGATGATTTCGCCAATTTCCCGCTCCAACGTTGTTCTCTGGAGTTGCTTGAACGCTCTTCCAATTCGCAACGATCGAACCGCATATGAGTTGCTCCCAGCGAGGTGCTTCTCTGGTTCCAGTTTTCGCAATCGGGAAAATAGTCTCTTCTTGCTGGGTCTTGTTGCCGCGATCTCGATTCCGCACTGGTCGTACATCATGCTCCTTTTTGCCACAAAATCGAGCGCTGATGGATCTGCCTCGACCCTGAGCAGTTTTCGTGAAGCCGCTCTCTCCTTGAAGTCCACCCGGCAAGCTTGGAGTATGGCTCGGATCTCAGCGTGAGGGAGAGTGCGGTGTTCTCCGGACACGATGAAGAAGAGCCGTTCTTTCACCAAGTCTTCTTCAACGCTTCAGCGAGCACTGGAGCAATTGAGACAGGATGTGATCCAGGTCCGGTTTCAATCGAGTCGGTGCCGAAGACCTGATCGACGCCTGCGCTTCTGAGAGTCTGCTCAGCGTCTCCGGTGAGGAGTAGGTGTGCACATGCTGCAGTGACGGTCCTTGCGCCTTGCTTCTTCGCAATCTGGGTCGTGTTCGCAATAGTCTTTCCAGTTGAGATTACGTCGTCGACGATTATTGCGTCTCGGCCTCTGAGGTCAACGTCCTTGCCCGACGTGCTGACGGATCCAGTCACCTTGTCCCGTGTCTTCTCAAACCATGCATACTCGGTCCCAAGAGTGGCTGAAACGGTCTCGGCCAGCGGTATCGCTCCGTCATCAGGGGCTAGAACATGCGGATTCCTCAGAGACAGGGTCCTCAGGTACTCGCCTATGATTCTCATACAGGTGAGGTTCTCTGAGTGGATTGTGAAGAACCTAAGCGCCTTGTTGCTTGGCATATCTACCGTCAAGAAGGTTGATGCGCCGGCCGCTTCTGCAAGACGGGCGATCGTTCTCGCGCTCACAGCCTCTCCGTTCCTGTATGCGTCGTCTTGACGTGCGTACGCAAAGTACGGGACGACCACTGCTATGCGCTTTGCTCCCATTTCTCGAGCGGCATCGACGATGAATAGAAGGTCAATGAGATTCTTGTTCTGCGGAGGGTAGCAGGATTGTATCACAGCCACTTCTTCTCCGGCGACAGACTCAGGAAACCTGATGTAGGTCTCTCCATCCGGAAAGACCTTGTACTCAAGCTGAAGCGGAGATACCCCCATCGCATCTGCTACGCGACCTGACAACACGGGCGATGCCGGACCTTTGACGACGATCAAGCCAGAGCTCACTTGACCGCCATGGCTTTCTCCCTACTAAAATAAGTGACTGAACAGGGGCCTGCACACAGCGATCGTCAAACAAAGCCCCCGCAGCAACCTGAATACTCTGGAGCGGGGCGACGCATTCTATGGGGCTCATTCCAGAGGAGCACAAGGCACACATCAGGAAGGAGCTCTCATCACTCGAACATCCGGTTCGCATTCTCGTCTTCAGCCAAGAAATGGAGTGCCACTTCTGTCGTGAAGCGAGAGAACTGGCCCAAGAGGTTGCTTAGCTCTCCAAGAAGATCTCGGTTGAGGTCTACGATCTCGTGAGGGACAAGAGCGCGGCAACCGAATACGCGATCGACAAAGTTCCTGCAGTCGTTATCGTCGGGAAACGCGACTACGGGGTCAGGTACTTCGGAATACCTGCGAGATATGAGTTTGGGGCATTCATCAAGGATCTGAGAATGGTCTCCAAGGGAGCAACTGAGGTATCCGACAAGTCTCGCATGAAGCTCGCGGCGGTCAAATCGTCAGTTCACATCCAAGTCTTCGTCACTCCAACCTGTCCCTACTGTCCCACGGCAGTGAGTCTCGCTCACCAGTTCGCCATCGAGAGCCCGCAGATCAGCGCGGACATGGTCGACGTGACAGAGTCCCCCCACCTTGGCCAGAAGTACGCCGTCATGGGAGTCCCGAAGGTAGTCATCAATGAGCGCGTGGAGTTCACCGGCGCTCTCCCGGAGGATCAGTTCTTGAAGCACGTCACGGTGGCATCCAGATCTCTCGGCGCCGTCTACGTATAGCTAGAGCAAGAATAGGTCGGACGAATCGGATAGGTTTAGTCGATCTGCTTCTGACCGCATTCCGGACAGAATGTCTCTCCCACTTTCAGTTCGTGTCCGCAGTTCGTGCAGCGTAAAGAGATCGAGACTTCTCGCTTGGGCACGGTTTCGTTTTCCGGAGGGGGAGGAGGTGCTTCTTCGACGCTTGCTGGGGCTTCGCTTGGCGGTGGCGGGGGCGGAGGTGGCTTGATCGCTGATGGTCCAGCTCTTCTTCTCCACAGCAAGAAGGCGGCGGCAACGGCGACGACGGCAATCGCGCCCGCGATCACGTATAGTTGGGTGTAGCTTGTAGTCCAGACAGCGGTCACGGTCTTCGGTCCATCCATCGTGATTGAACCTTTAGGTTCCTTTCCGGTGAAGTCGCCTTTCCACTCAACGAAGACCTGCTGAACTCCGATTCCGACCGGCGAAGTCACTGAGAATGTCGCGGTTGATCCTGACGCATAGTATCCGGCACCTGCTGGGTTTCCGACATCCGACCGCACCGTAAGCAGGAACATTGTATCATACTTTGCGACGACTTTGTGAGGCGCATCCATCACAACGACGAACCCATTCCCGGCCCTCGGAGTCCCGTCAACCGTCCAAGTTGAGAAGGCATACTTGGTGCCTTCAGTTCCTTGCAGCTCCGTGGGTACCGCGGAGATCGATGCAGAGGCCCCAACCGCGAACCAGCCGGCCCCGCTCACTTCGGTGATGCCAGCGGGATCAGTGCTCACTTCCAGGCGGACCTGTTTCTCGTACTTGAACACGTTGGATCCAGTCGTGCCGGCAGTCCAGCTGTTTGAGGCGCAATAGTATCTGTATCCCTCCGCGCCCGTTACGTACTGGTCAACTTGGAAGGTGTGCGAGGTGCCAATCGGGTAGCTCAGATCCTTCACGTCGCCGCCCTTCATATCTGCAACCTTGTTGCTGTCGACGTACAGCGCAGTGGTGACATCGGTTGGCAGTCCATACAAGGAGATGGTGACACTGTATGTGTCCGGTGTGACTGAGAATGAGGCGGTGTCCTGAGCGACTCCGCAGTAGTACGCCATCAGTTCTGCCGTGTAGGTTCCAAGCGGTTCCGCTGCCTTCTTTGTGAAGGTGGCAGGAAGGAAAGCATGAGCGGACGCCCAGACAGTGCCATCCGGTTTCCTGACTTTCAGGAAGTACTCGGCACCGATCATGTTCGTATCCATCTTCAGTGTAACCGTTTCACCGACAATGTATGACGACTTGGTTGATTCTATGTCAACGGTCAATGGGATAGTCACAGGCATTAGGTAGATGACAAGCGAGGCCTGCGCAAGAACAATCCCACCTTCGGAGCCCTGGACAGTCAACTGCCATGCGAACGGTCCGTGACTGCTTTCACCTGGGCAGTAGCTGTCCGGGCTAAGGATTGGGATCGTCAGAGTAGAGGCTACAGACGCCAGTGGAGGAACGACAACTGGGTTTGGCGCAAATGACTCCCACCCCCAGTAGTCAGTGCCTACGAGAGCCAACTGGATCGTGTGCGGATTCACGGGGTCAGTATTGGTGATGACCACGGTGTTTGTCACAAACCCCGTAGGAGGAGCGTTTATCGAGGTCCAGCTAAGAGCTATCGACACCTGCGCGTGTGCTGGTGTGACCAAGGAAGCGGCGCTGGCCACTAGAATGGATAGTATCAACCAACGAGACAGGTTGCGCAAATCAATCCCATCTTTCTTCCGGTCGAGCCTTCGTATATAAGGCTGCAACAGGGCGTTTTCGCGGGAGATTGCCAGATCGGACGTGTCTGAACCTGATAATGGTCGGCATAAGATAGCATAAGCCTACATCGCCTTATTAAAGTATCCCGGCTTGATAGTACATCTTGCCGGCGCGACTTGAGGCAATAGCCAGGGTTGCTCTTCTGTTACTGTGGGCGGCGACTCAGAATAATGCCTTCACATCACATGTGTCTTGCGTAACTCTGAATCCTCATTGTCGCCATTCCTGTCTCACCTGGAGCTCAATAATAAGGCATGCTTGGCTCGTATCTCCAGAAAGAACACGGCGTGGGCGAGTCGGAATCCGGAGTCTAAGAGAGGATCAGGATCAGCACAGCGACTGCTGCTCCGCAAATAGTCGCGATCAGATTGACCACGTTGTTGTCGATGGCCTTGTGTCCTCTAAGAGGGATAGAAGGATTCCCGCAATGTCTGCGGTTCTCCGTAATCTTGTTGCAAACGCGACACTTGTAGATCCCCTGGACTGTCGCGCCGATGACACTATCGATTGAACATCCCGCGAGGCCTGCAATCATCGTTGTCCCGATGAGAACACCCAATGGCCAACCGGCGTTCCCGGACATTCCAAGTAGTCCGGCAGCGACGCCGATCAGGAGCGCCCCAAGCAACGTGGCAAGTTCTCCAAAGATCGAGATGCCACCAGAAGTTCCCGCAGGAACCACCTTTCTCAAATCTGTAATCAATCGCGGGTCAGTAGGGTTGAGAAGCCCAATCTCTGTCGCGAGTGTATCGGCGTTTGCCGTAGCCACTGCTCCCAGAAACGCGGCCAAGATCAGCTCCCGTGGAAAGAACGGGGTGAACAGAACCAATAGTCCAGCAACAGCGCCATTGGCGGCGACATTCGGCCAGCCTCGGGCACCTCCCTTCTCCTGTGCAAAACCTTTCTTGCGTTTGACCTGATACTTGTAATGCGTCATGTAGCTGGAAACCATCAGAAAGACCAAGAGGACGAGAAACCACTTCCACCCGTCGGCAGGGAAGACAAACGTTGCGAAACCTATCAAGAACGCAGTAATGGCGCCCGCACTTTCAAGGACATGCACTTTCCAGGCACCAAGAGCCAGCGCTGCGCAGATGATGCCGGCGATCAGGATAGTCAGCGGCTCTATCATCCTCGTCACTTGTCGCTCTTCTTTTGGCCTCAATCGCAGGTTATTTATCCACAGCACAGCAACCACCGTATATATCACTTAACAAATGGGCTGGAAATTGCAGGTCTCTCTTTTCGATCTGGCACTTGTCGTGGCTGTGTATGTTCTCGTGATTCTTATCATAGGCATATCCGAACTTCTCAGGAAGAAGCTGAGCCTTGGAGCCTACACGACGCGCAGAGCAATCCATCTGCTGTCCGGAGACATAATCCTGCTCATTCCGTTCTTCTCGAGCGTGGTCTACCCCTTGCTGATTCCGATCGGACTCGGGCTGATGATCACTCTCTCATTTGCGCTGCGAAAAGGGAGTTTCATGACACAGACAATGATCGACGAGAAGCGGTACTCGAAACTGCATGCATATGGGCCGGTCTTCTACATCATTTCAGTCGGCATCTTACTTCTTCTACTGTGGAGCCAGAAACCTATCGTGATGGCATCGACGATGGTGATGGCATGGGGTGACGGCGCAGCATCCGCAATCACGCCCTCACTCAAGAGAAGGCACGTCTACCCGATCTCAGACAAGTCACTGGAGGGCTCGTCGATGATGTTCGTCTTCGCGTTCATGGGCGCTTTGCTCTCATACTTGGTGGCCATGTGGACTGGGATCACATCCACAAGCCTGAGCTCGATCATTCTACTTTCTATGATCGGGGCGTTCGCGGGAACAGTCGCCGAAGCGCTGACACTCGGCCCAATAAGGGCATTCGACAATTTCACGGTACCTTTCACATGTGCCGCAGCTCTCTACCTCTTGACGCCAGTGCTGCTGTAGCGTACCTGTCTCTCTCAGGGCGATTGCGAGACATCCTTTCATATCAGAGCCTGTGAACTCTCGCACAGTGGGTTTCTTGGGCACCATTGGTCTCCATTCTCGCGGTGAAGTCAACCTCGAGCAGATCATACAGGGTATCAGGAAACACGCGGAGTCAGCAAGGGCCGGCGCGCTGGTTACGTTCGTTGGCATCGTCAGGGAAGGTCCAGTCGGGCACTCTGCAGGGAGAGTGCGGTTCCTAGAGTATGAAGCGTTCGAAGAAGTTGCAATTCACAAACTGCAGGAACTGCGAGACGACTTGGCCAAGCGAGAAGGTATTGTAGATGTCTCAATTCATCATGTTGTGGACAGACTCCAGGTCGGAGAAGAAAGCCTGATCGTAGCAGTTCTCGGAACTCACCGGAGGTTTGCCTTTCCCGTTCTGGAAGAAGCGGTGGAACGCGTCAAGAAAGAGATTCCCATATGGAAGAAGGAAATCACGTCTGATGACGCCTATTGGGTGAGCGATACAGGCCGTGAAGATTACAAAAGCTACGGTTGACCGCTGGTCTGCGGAATGCGTCTCAGCGGAACCTCGCTCTGACCTCACCCAGGGTGGCGTCCACTTTCTTCTTCCATTCACTGAAACCAGACGGGGCCCTTGGATATTCTTCGTACAATCGGTTTAGTGCGTTCATCTTTGACACTGAATACGCAAGATTCCTGAAAGCGGTCAGCTTCCGAATTCCGAGAGCGACCTTGAGGATCTTATCGGCGAAGCTGCTCTCTGGCACTTCTCCCCCGGAGAAAGCAACAGCCTCCTTCTTTGTCACGAAGTTGCGTAGACCATAGTTGAGCTCAGAATTGTCCAAGGTCTGTAGATAGATTCTGAACACCTCAAGCGCGGCGGTCTTCTTCCCGTACTCCTCAACGTATCTTGTATTGTACTCCCACATGTTCGACTCGCTGACATCTCCGCTCTGCAGTGCAACGGCTGCCACTTCTCCTGCGATCAGGCCGCCTGTTAGTGATGGACCTATTCCTCCTGCGCTTATGGGGTTCGGGAACCAGGCAGAATCGCCGGCTATCATGAATCCGTTAGCGACGAGGCAATCGTTCTGGTGTCTCACGGAAACAGGCCAGGCTCCTGGGAGGTTTCCGTCGTCGGTGACTCTCGTCATGCCTCTGAATAGAGGTGTCTCGCCGATCCACTTGTTCAGCAGAGTCTCCAGTGATTCGGAGGTACGCTTCTGCTGGATGCCGAGCCCAATGTTCACCTTGCTGCTTGCTTTCGGAAACATCCAGAGGTAGCCTCCCGGCGCTCTGCCTGCGTCCAGATAGATATCACAGCGAGACGTGTCAACTTCTTCGCCCTTGGCAAGTCGGGCGATTAGCCGAATCGTCGGCTCAACATCATCTCTATTGATCTCTTTCTCAATGAATGTTGGAATGCTGAGATTGCGTCTGAGTGCCGTGGACATGCCGGAAGCATCAACGACGAGTCTGGATTTGATCCTGAAGGTCCGGCCTCGCCTTGTTTGTTGATCCCGACAGGTGACACCTGTCACAGAATCGCACTTGGTCAGGAGACCGACGGCCTGGGTTCGGTCGTGATACTCGACTCCCTTCTTTAGAGCCTCTCTGAGTAGGCGTCGTGCGAATTTGGGCCTGTCGAGCACCAATCCAGCTCCTTCGAATGGATGACTCACCTTTCTATCCGGCGAAGAGACCATGATCGCTTTGACTCTGTTCTCAATCTCCGACGGTCCGAACTTGATGCCCAGTCTCTCTTGTACGAACCTCGCATGATGTTCGCCCATGGCATCGCCGCATATCCATCCATGCGTTGTTTTCTTGCCCACTTCCTTGCGTGGGTTTCTGTCGATCAACAGGACCCTCAGTCCTTTTCCTCGGGCTCCGAGCGCGGTGGCTGCCATGCAACCGGCAACACCTGCCCCGACCACGACTGCGTCGTACTCAGGCTTCATGGAGGACCACCACTGTGGGTACCGACGATACTGAGGATGCCAATTTAGCCTTTCTCGAATCGTGGATCGGCTGGTCGGCAATGTCTCTCCTTTCTCCTGGGTCGCGGAGAGTTGAACGCAGTGATACGGAAGATGGAATGTGTTGCGCGGTCGATCCGGTCTGGGGAACCGCTCAGGGTGGACGTAAGTACTGTATTCACTCCTCCTTCCTCATCATAGACAAGAAGAATATACGTTCCTCCGACTCCTTGAGAGGCAAGTAGGAGAGAGGAAGCAGACCGAATGAGAACGATTACGTTTGACACCATTGCCGAACAGACGAAGCGGATGTGCATCGATGCGACATACAACCTGAGCGATAGGATGGTGAAGAAGTTCCAATCCGTGCAACAGGCTGAAGCTTCTCCATTGGGGAAGGAAGTGCTTCAGCAATTGATCGAGAACGCGCGGGTTGCACGAGAGGGGAACTACCCGATATGCCAGGATACTGGAGATGCTGTATTCTTCGTGGAGCTGGGTCAGGATGTTAGGATCGAAGGTGGAGGGCTGATCGACGCGATAAACAAAGGAGTAGCGGATGGTTATCGTGAGGGATTCCTCCGTTTCTCGATGGTCGCAGATCCATTAAGGCGCAAGAACACGGGCGACAACACGCCAGGAATGATCACGCTGCAGCTTGTGCCCGGTGACAAGCTCAAGCTTTCATTCTTGGCCAAAGGCGGCGGCTGTGAGAACATGAGTGCATTCAGAATGCTAACGCCTGCCGACGGAGCAAGAGGCGTGAAGGATTTCGTTGTAGGTGTGGTCAGGAATGCGGGTGGGAATCCTTGTCCGCCCGTTGTTGTCGGTGTTGGTTTAGGGGGAACGTTTGACCAGTGTTGCATGCTCGCTAAGAAGGCACTGCTCAGAGAAGTTGGCGAGAAACACTCGGACCCTTTCTACGCTCAGCTGGAGGCAGAGCTCTTGGATGAGATCAACAAGCTTGGCATAGGGCCCATGGGGCTGGGCGGCAGAACCACCGCCGTGGCGGTTCATATCGAAACTCTACCGTGCCACATAACAAGCCTCCCTGTTGCGGTCAATATGGACTGTCACGCGCATCGACAGAAGAGCGTGGTCCTCTGAGGAGTTGATTGCATTGCCAGCTAGTGTGAGAACGGTCAACTTGAAGCCGCCCCTGACTGAGGCAGATGTGTCGAATCTGCAGATCGGTGACAAAGTGCTGATCGAGGGCACGATATACACCGCACGTGATGCAGCGCACAAGCGGCTTTTCGAGCTGATCGACGCAAACAAGGAACTCCCCTTCGCGTTGAAGGGGCAAGTGATCTACTATGTCGGACCCACGCCACCTCGTCCCGGAAGGCCGATGGGATCGGCCGGCCCGACGACATCCTACAGGATGGACACGTACGCGCCAAGATTGATGGAGCTCGGAATCAAAGCCACGATAGGAAAGGGACCCAGGGCGCCAGCGGTGATCGAGGCGATGAGGAAATTCAAAGCTGTCTACCTAGTTGCGATCGGAGGCACTGGTGCACTGCTTGGCAGGCTAGTGACCAAGTCGGAGACGATAGCCTTCGAGGACCTCGGGACGGAGGCAATTAGGAAGTTAACCGTCAGCGGCTTCCCGGCGATAGTGGCAAATGACGTTCGGGGAAGAGACATCTTCACCGAAGCAGTGGCAAAGTATGCCGTGAAGTGATGTCGTGGTCCTAGGAGACCGGAGAGTACAAGAGCCCCAACTCGTCCGCGAGGCCATACGCTTCCTTCATTTCTTCGGCTAGGATTCTTCTCGTGATTTCCGGGTACTTGGAAGGCTCGGCACAGACCCTATGCTCTGGGCGATACTGCCCCATTATGTTCACAAGGGCTCTCGGACAGTGCTTCGATATCCAACGTAGCACAGGTTTCGTACAGCACTCGAGATGGTTGGGCATGACGAGATGCCGTATGATCATTTCTCCACTTGACTGAGCGGCCTCGTGGTTTCTTGAGACGGTTTCGAAGTAGCGTGGGACTTTCGAGAGTCTGATCGCGCATTTGTCATTTCCGTATTTGAAATCTGGCAGCCAAATGTCAATGAGATCCGCGAGTATCTGCATCGTCTCCTCTGAGCAGTACATGTTGCTGTTCCACAGCATCGGAACATTCGCGTCCAGCTGGTTCATTGCTCCAACTATCGTGTGGAGGTTGGGGGTGGGTTCTCCTCCGACGAAGTTGATGTTCATAGCACCATCGGTTCTGAGGTTCTTCATTATGAGCGAAAGTTGCCGCGTGTCGACTGGTGCGCCGCTTGATGGGTCCTGCGAGATGTCCCAGTTCTGACAAAAGACACATCTGAATGTGCATGAGCTGAAGAATATCGTGCCTGATCCACCTCTGCCCACCAGAGGCGGTTCCTCGCCATGGTGTGCGAACCATGTGTTGACTCGGCTTGTCTGGTTGAGCTTGCACGCGCCCCTCTTTGTGTCGGCGACACGATCGACCCTGCATTTCCATTCGCACAGTGTGCAGCTGCGAATATTCCGGCTGAGAAGAGTGGCCTTCAGATCCAGAAAACTCGGGTGAGCCACAGGAAGAACTGCGAGATCTCGATTTCCTGAATCGACTTCACGCAATAGGTCAGATGTCGTAATCGCAAGCCGGGCGTGCTCTCTCCAGAGGAATCCGTCGGATGCCTTGGTTAGATCAGCATCGCACCTCACGTGTTTGGTTATCAGGTACTTTGCGGGACGAATATCGTTCGAGACTCTCTCATACCATGAGAGTCTCTTATGCATCTCTTCCAGTTCGCGAGAGGTGGGGGGTGTGATGCGCAAGCATCTGCACAGTGCCGGGTTTCACGATTCGCCGTTATAGAGTTGTCCAAGCCATATCGCCTAGATCCGCGGCGGCCTCAACTCATATATCTGCCCATGACCTACCGTGATCGTCCAGTTGCATTAGGATTCGGTTAGGCCCCGACGGGGCTGTTTCATATGCCTAGGGATTTCGAGAAAGCTTGGAGAGAGCGTTTGGTCAAAGCCAACCTAGACCTGATCATACTCCGTCTACTCAAAGCGAAGCCTCGCTGGGGATATGAGATCAACATGGCCATCCGTGAGAGATTCAAGGTATACCTGAGCGCAGGGACATTGTACCCCTTGCTCCACTCGCTCGAGGACGGTGGTCGCATCGAAGGAGTCTGGGAATCCGAGAAAGGGCGAGGTCGCAGAATCTACCGCATCACGCAGGGTGGCTTGGAGTTTCTGTCTGCAGGCGAAAGAATGACAGCAGATCTTGTCAGGCTTGTGCAAACGATGCAAGACGAACTGCAACAGCCGTGACTTCCCATACGGCGCCCAGCTCTGCGCAGGCAAAACTGATATCTAATAGACGTTCCCACAAGGGCGCGAGACATCGCGGGGACTGAATGCTGAGTCGTTTCATAGCAGCTGTACGTGGAAACGCGATCGCTCGTGTTCTCATTCTCGTAGCGATCGTGTTTGCGACGACCTATGGTGCGATGGCAATTGCCAGCGTCGCCATGGGGACTCCGTCACCGCTGGTGGTCATTCCGAGCTCGAGCATGGTCCCCACGCTGAACATCGGAGACATAGTGTTGGTTAGAGGAGTCGATCCGAAGACCATCACAGTCGGCACGATCATCATCTTTCGAAGCCCCACTAGCTCAATCGACATCATACATCGCGTGGTTGAAATAGTTCAAGTGGATGACACGTTGTACTTCGTGACGCAGGGAGACAACAGACTGACAAACCCTTCCCCAGACCCATATTCGCCGGGCGTGCCTGAAGGGAACGTGAAGGGCGTCTTCGCCGGTAAGATCCCTTACCTCGGATATACCACCCTGGCGCTCAGTGGTCCGCTTGGAATGGCCGTCATCGCCTTCCTGATCTTTCTCATGATTGTCTTCGAATACTACGACTCAAGAAAGAAGGCGGAGCAGGAGGCCCGCCCGACCAAGTAGTCTCGCTCGTCGATCCCACCCAGACTCCACACCATTTGGGGTCGTCGGTGCACCGCCAGATCGCATTTATATAGCCTTCATTTATGAACGGCGGCTTAAATACTGCTGAGGTGCGCGCGTCTGGCCAAACACAAAGCGCTTATCAACATTGAAAACGTTGTCGCCTCTGCTACTCTGAAACAGAACATAGACCTGAACTCAATCGTGCGGGTCTTCCCTGGAGTCGAGTACAGACCTGAGCAGTTCCCAGGGCTCGTTTACAGGCTCAAGAAGCCCAAGACTGCAACTCTGATCTTCAGCTCTGGGAAGATGGTATGCACAGGAGCGAAGTCGGAGAGGCAAGCAAGAAAGGCAGTCACAAAGGTTGTGGATGAACTGAAGAGGAACGGCATTGTCATCTTGGGGAAGCCGGAGATCCAAATTCAGAACATAGTTGCCTCAGTCGGGCTGGGAGGCAACATCGACCTTGAGAAGGCGACGTACTCCCTGAAGAGGACGATGTACGAGCCCGAGCAATTCCCCGGCCTGATCTACAGAATGGACGATCCGAAAGTTGTCATACTCCTCTTCGCCAGCGGGAAGCTCGTCTGTACTGGAGCAAAGAAAGAGGCAGAGGTTCATAGGGCGGTCACCAAACTGCAAGAAACACTCGAAGAGAAAGGATTGATAACCTACGCGTAGTTTCCTTCAACGTCGGTTGGAAGCCACCGTACTGATGGTACTGCGTTAGGCATCCCAACGCGCACCGGATCTGTGGCACTGCGATGTGGCGGCCTGCGAAGATTGTCGAAGCAATCAGTGGAGATGGTGCGGCTTGAGTAATTCATACTACGAGAGAGCCATGCATCACCCAATCAGCTCACGCTGGCACAGTAATTGCGTTGGACTCGTGAGGTCACTGATGCTTGGACTCGATGACATGAGACACCTCGACGTTGGCTGCGGTGACGGCGTGAGGATCAGGCTGGCCAAGCCCGCCGGGAAGATTGTGGGCGTGGATACTGACCGGGCCATGCTCGAGGCTGCCAAGACAAGAGGAATCACCACTTATCAAGAAAGCGTCGAGTCGCTACATTTCAGTAGCGAGTCGTTTGAACTCGTGACAGCGATAGAGGTATTCGAGCATATCGAGCACCCCGTACTTGCCTTTGCTGAGATCCAAAGAGTCTTGAAGCCGCGTGGCTTCTTCATATGTGTCACTCCCAACGATTCATTCCTCTTCCAAACCCTCTGGGCGCTGTGGACGAATGTTGGTATGGGGAGGTTTTGGAAGAGCAGGCATGTTCATGACTACTCACTCTGGGGCCATACGAGAACGGGCCTGAGCTTGGTTGACTACTTGAGAGATGCAGGATTCAGGCCGGAGAGAACTGCCTCGACGAATCTCGGCATGGTAGTGGGAGTGAGGAGCATCAAGGTGTGAAAGCCTTGGGGAAACACGATCATCCCGGACTGGTCCCACGCACGAGCCATCTTCGGGGGCTCTGACTCTTGGGTCAGGGATCCGGCCGTTGGCCTTCTGTGCCAAAGGAACTGCAAGCGATCCTGATAGCGGTGACAGTGGTCTTTGCGTTCAACGTGTGGGAACATTCTCCAATTATCGTGCCCAACCACTACAGTGACATTGTCTCGATATACTACCGGGAAGGCATCGGGAATGGCAAGCTCAGCATTCCATACGTGGATTATGTCTTCGAGTATCCTGTACTGGTGGGGGTGCTTGTGTCTGCTGCTGCTATGCTTGCAAGGTCATCGACGCCCGACTTCCTCCTCAGCATGGTTCGCTACAAGCTGATCGTGGACTTGGTTCTCTATGCCTTCACTCTGATCTTGACGGTATCCCTCTACAAATTCGTCACGCGGAACCGGACAGAATCAAAGAGAATCTGGCAAGCATTCATTGTGATGCCTTCTCTTCTGATGTTCGTGGACTACAATTTCGACATAATCGCTATTGCTTTCATGATACTCGCGCTATACCTGTTCACCACAGGCAAGCATTCGGCCTCGGCGTTTTCTCTCGGGCTGGGAGTGTGCGCAAAACTCTACCCCGGCGTTCTGCTTCCGGCGTTCCTCGCCGCCTTGCCGTCATGGAGATCGCGGGGAAGATACTTGGGCTTCACAGTCGCGGTCTTTGCCGCAGCCAACCTCCCGTTCATGCTGATGAGCCCCAACACATGGTTCGGAACTTGGGATTTCCTCTCAGGTTGGGGGATCGAAAACTCATGGTTGATCTTCTGCTTCGGTCAAATGGATCCGCTGGCTCACTACGTTGGATTCGCGGTGCTTCTGTATCTGGTCTACAAGATCATGATCGAGACTCGCCATAGAGAATTGCCGGGCGAACAGAGGCTGGTCGTCAGGTCCTTTCTCCTGAGTCTTGCTTGGCTTCTGGGATCTTACATCGTGACGCCTCAAATGGCGCTCATCCTGCTGCCGTTCTACGTGCTGATACCCACTATTCCGCTCATGGGAGCATACGCATCGGACACCTTGAATGCGTTGATCATGGCATTCTGGTTCACTGAGATGAATGCGGGGAGAAACCCGATCGCTCCCGACAACCCAATCCAATGGATCGCTCTGGCGAGGCAGCTCATCTGGCTGGCCTTGCTCGTCCAATTCCTATACCCTTCAAAGATAAGTCGCTGGGTTAGACAGCTAGTGAAGCCTCTCAATCGGTAGATTCCGCTGCGCCTTGCTTCTCGCGAGTCGAAATCATCCAATGAGACTCCATCGCCTCTTCTTCTTGTTCGTGAGTGGGCAACATGGCAAGGGGACGATCAGAGTCTGTCACATATGATCGGCGGCTCATTCGCCTGACAAGTGCTAATGCATGTGCAGGTCAGTACTGCAATACTAGCAGCGGATGGGGCAAAGATGCACACTTTCAGGTGTGGCTAGGCTAATATGGCTGCGCAGGAAGTCGATCACCGCTGTGTGCGAGATGCCAGACGAATTAGAGCAAATCAGAGCGCGTAAGATCGCCGAAATGGCGAAGCAGCCGTCTGGGGGTGGGCGATTGTCTCAGACGCGCATGCCAGTGGAATTGAGGGACGACGATTTCAAGTCAACGATGGAAGAGAATCGTCTTGTGGTGGTTGATTGTTGGGCCGCTTGGTGCTACCCTTGCCGTTTGATCGCTCCGGTTGTGGAGGAGTTGACTGGCGAGTACGGTTCCGCGGCTCTGTTTGCCAAACTCAATGTGGACGAGAATCCCTTGACTGCCTCGGCTTACGGTATTCAAAGCATCCCTACAATTCTCATCATCAAGAACGGTGTCGAAGTTGACCGAATAGTGGGAGCCGTGCCAAGGGAGCAGATGGAAGCGGTCATCAAGAGACACCTCTGAGGGTGGGTTTCCTTCGGCCGAGTGGCTACGGAATCTTCAGCCGTCACCCGGCATTCCGCCCGGGTCCACGGAGGTCACATTGCCTCGTGGGCATTTGCTCTCGCAGGGACAGTATGTCATATCTCTGGGCATCACTGTAGGTTGAGCAGTCGGTGGTGCATGTGGAGAAGTTCGGCGTCGCAGGCTACGGCGGCAGAGGCAGACTCATTGCCCGCAAACTGGTCGATCTCGGGTTCGAGGTTCTTGGCGTCTATGATATGAATCGGGCTCAGCTCGCAGACGCCCCGTTCAGGAAGTTCACAGACCTTGGCGCCCTTCTAAAATTGGACATTGACGCCGTGGCGGTTGCCACGTGGCCGTCAGGTCATGCTGCAACCGTCACAGAAGCCCTCGAGCGCGGGGTTGACGTTCTGGTGGAGAAACCCATGGGGGCCGACCTCAATCAGAGCATGCAGATCATGGATGGGCAGAGGCGCTCGGGTAGGCTAGTGGTCGTCGGCTATGTTGAGCGCGTCAACCCTGCGATAACGAAGCTGCAAGAGGTTGCTGACCTCGGAGAGGTGATGCGATCAAGGGAGACTCGGATCGGCATGTCTCCCACGACAGCTGATCGAACGGGGGTCCTCTTGGACCTGAGCTCCCACGGCATTGACATCGCTTTCCATCTCTTCCACGCCGAACCGAAAGTAAGGAGCGCGACTCTGACAGTTGAGCGGAAAGGAGAACCTGAGTATGAATGCCTGCTTGAGCTCGACTACGGGGAGACTCGTTCATATGTGGAGACTAGGCGCGCAAACATGCGAAGACGTCGCCTCGAACTCGAAACCGACACAGAGTACTACGAAGTCAACTACACGCCAGCAGGGCTCAAGATAGGTTTCGCTCCGCCGAAGCTCCGTAAGAGGCCGCAGAGTTTTGAGGATCTGGAACAACTTTCAAGGAACGTCGAGACCGCTTTTGATGTCCCAAGAAAGGAGCCGATCAAAGTCATGCTCGAACTGTTTGCTGAATCTCTGAGGAAGGGCAAGGTGCTTGAGCCGCTTTGCAGCGCCGAAGAGGCGTTGGTCACCGCGAAGGCAATCGACGAGGCCAAGAGAATGGCCACCTATAGGTTCGTCAAGAAAGCTAGTCCATGAATCAGGAACTAGAGTGTCAGCGAGAGCTGGTTTGATACCTGCGGATGGAAGCCGGCCGCAACTGGCTTGGTTATTCGCTTGGCACGTCGAAGTGAAGCATCGCTTTGTTCTCGTCACGGAAGATCGTGGTCATGGGCACCCCGATCATGAATGTCTCGATTCGCCCCCTTGGACGAACATGTATCCAGATGCTCTCTCCCCATGTCTGGGTGTCCACATTCTCGATGAGGCGGCGGAAGACTCTGCGTATGATCGGAGAAGCATGAGTGAGGGCAGAATTCGCCTCAGCATCGTCAATGGGAACGATCGTGGCAGTGCCCCTGAATTGAATGCTGCGTGGCGGAGCTGGGATGATGGGCCACGGCACAGGAATGTGCACCCCCACGTGGGGGCTACGACGGATGTTACGAGCCTTTGCGGTCTTCGCGCTGGTTGGGATGTAGAGATCCAAGCCGCGAGCAAAGTAACTAACGCCTGCGACATGAGGGCCTCGCTGCCCTTGTGTGGCCAGCACGCAGAAGCTGCGCTTGGCAACGAGCCTGACAAGGTCATCGAGGCTGTAGGTCACACGAATCAATCCCGACGCATTTCTACATTCATTTCCTTTTGAGGATTGTCCTCCACAACATCATGTCCGCATTTGGCTAGTGATGACGCCGGGTTCGGAGATAGCTCGAGAGGGCTGATCTGCACGATCGCTCAGAGACGGAACCGACGAAATGTGGGTGGCTCCCCCGAGATCCGTCTGGGTGAGGAACCTGGCGTTCAGCCACAATACGAGTGGCTTGTTCGCAAGCTTGTGTGTTACAAGCAAAGATGAGGTCCCCCGCCTTGGTGGTTCCCCGGACAAACAGTACAGGCCAATGGACCAAGTGGTCGGGTCGTCTTCTGAACTCCACACTGTCAAGGAGCGCATGAGTAGAATCGAATCGCTGCTCGGCCAGATCATTTCGCCCGAAGAGCACGCGTCCCTCAGTAACCAGTCATCATGTTCCGTATCGTGAGCGTGGCGCCGGGAGAGGGATTTGAACCCTCGCGGCCCCAAAGGACCACAGGCTTTCTGTCTCAGATTCCAGGCCTAGGCTCCCTGACTTGGGATCTGCCCCGTACCAGGCTCGGGAATCCCGGCGTGCAACTGTCGAGCGTACCATTGGGGACTTGTGTCAGCTGTCATAAACGTTCTCATGGGAGTGAGCCACGTAGCGAACTCGCCATCTTTCAGGCGCGCCACATCTTAGGATAGGTTCCGCGTGGCATGATAACCCTCGTCACCTTGGAGGCTATTCCTTTCTCTTGATGAATTATCGAGTCGCTGGACAGCGTGCTCTTTGCCAAGGCGACGGCCTCGCCTTTGAGAGTGAATATGGCAACTGTTGAGTCCTTTGGAAATGGATCCTCCAGGTCAACGATGCCCGGAACTGCCAGGCTCGCGCCGTGACAGATCGCGTCAACGGCGGAGTCTCGAATGTGAATCTTTGGTGTGTACTCAAGCGCTTCTTCTACAGGTCTGACAATCCTTCTGATGGCCGTCTCGTCTCCTTCTGCGAGTCTTGCATGAGCGTCCACAAGTTCATGGAGAGTGTTGAGTCCAACTAACTCTGTGAAAGGTCCTGATCTCGTTCTCCTGAGTTCTTGCATGTGGGCGCCGACACCAAGTACCTCCCCAATGTCAGAGCAGAGCTTTCGAATGTACGTTCCTGCTTGGCAGCCGATTCTAAAGAGCACACGGTTGCCGTCCCTCTCCAGGAGATCGGAGTAGTAGATCATCCGCTTCCGGGACTCCCGCTTGACGGAGGATCTCAGAGGCGGCTTCTGGTGTATCTCCCCGGTGAACTCGCCCAGTACCGTGCTTAGGTCACTGTCGGGGACCGGGCCATGGAGGACCATCATGCACACGTACTCTTTGCCCGAATCCAGAAAGGCTTGGACTACCTTTGTTGCGTCTTCAAGAGCGACCGGAAGCACGCCGGTTACTTGGGGATGTTCCCAGCAGAGACTGCTTCTAGGGTCCCGCCGTGACCGGCATGTTCGACTTCCAGAATCCTCTTTGTCCACGCGGCAACCTCGTGACTGGAAGGTCCAGCTGGCTTGTCAAGGTTGACCATGCCCAAATGTATGTGCTCTCGGATAGGTCGATCCAAGGGGGCGTGTCCATGCTTAGGATCGGAGGACTCCTCACACTTTCGGACGACTGCCCGTTTCACTTCCCACGGGGGGGAGACTCTCACATCAAGCACCGACTAAACTGTGTCAGGGGGCATAATAAGAGAAGTTCTCCTCGTCATGAATCTATCAAGTCGGCGCAGAAATCGCAGGAAGCGACGTGTTCAAGTCTGCAATGAAGTGTGCCCAGGATGTGCGCGGGGCCACACGTGCTATGGCTTTACCTCGGCCTTCATGAAGCTGGTCTTCTTCGCTTTGTCAATTGCCTTGGTGACTTCATCGTCGGTGGAGCCTTTCTTTATCTCGATTCTCTCATGTGTCGCTTCGAGGTGTTGGATGTTCACACGGCGCCGTTTGACTTCAGTGAGTTTGGGTGGGCCGGTGATCAATGCGAAATTCTTGTCGACTATATCCAGGACGATGCATTTCTTTCCGGCCTCTCTTCCTGAGAGCTTCACACATATTCTTCCGATATCGAAACCTGCCATGTCGGTGCCACCAAGTTGGCGGGTCTGCTTAGATGAATCGATGTACTAATAAGCTT
>CAZJVZ010000008.1:3933-23692 GCA_964549795.1 uncultured Candidatus Bathyarchaeia archaeon | reverse complement strand
CATTCTTCGTCGATCTTGGAGGCGGCTTGAGTGCCAAACTCCTTCTCGATGCCCAGGAAATATAGTCCGTCGACTCGCCAGATGTTCCGAATCTGGAAGTACATGAGGTCGAGCAGCTTCTTCTTCGGAAGTTTGGAGAGCAGAAGTCGATCAGTTGCTTGACTCGTTGGAACCTCCTCCTTCCACGTTAGATGTTACGTCCTCGCATGTCTACCGCGGTTGAAGAACCTTGCCGCGAATGCCACACTGCAACACAATATGAAGATATGGCTGGTCGGGGTATGACTTAGCCCCGGAAACGCTTGCCACACCCTCTCGTGATAGCGGTCGCAATATCTACGTTACTTGTGACGGTCTCTGACCTCGCCGGGGCGATGCTCTCTTTCAGGTTGAGGTTTCGATCCATCGAAACCAGATACGCTGTTGGGCTTGCCTCAGATCCTGGTCTCCGCTGCGTTTCTAGAACTGATTGCGGAGGCTGAAGTCTCAACAAATGCACTGGTCATTGTGCCCGGATTCTTCGCATTCTACTTGGTCGAGAAAGTGATAGTGCTCCACTCTTGCGGCGAAGCGGAATGCGAAGCTCACATCGTGGACTGGATAGCCATCGTTGGAATGACCTCGGAGAATATCGCCGATGGGATAGGCATCGCAGTCGGCTACGCGACAAATCCGTCTCTTGGTCTCGTGATCACACCGGCAGTAATCGCTCATGAAATCCCCTAAGGCTTCACGACAGCAGTACTCGCGACCAGATCTGGATTCCGTTTCTCGCGAGTCATCCTCTTCTTCTTGGTCGCTGGGGCAATGTATCCGATTGGATCCGCTCTGGCGGCTTTCATACCTGCCAACTTCCACACCATGGCAATAGCCTTTGTCGCGGGGGACTTCACTTACATATGCGCGGGAGATCTCCTAAGAGAAAACCACAAGAAGTTCAACACAAGAGTTGTCATCCCCGTGGTTCTGGGTGGCCTAGTCGCAGTGGCTCTCAACTTCCTCGGCTAGGGCAATTCACCTACGCTAGCCAGGAGGGAAAGCAGTCAGCTCTAGCCAAGCGACTGGAATGCCCGAAAGGGTTATCGCGAGTCAGGCCTGAAATGAGTCCTTAACTGAAACGGAGAGGATTAGGGCATTGAAGGAGAAGACGATTACCTACCATGAGACGATGGGTGAGACCAATACCGAAGCCACACTAGTCCGCGCGAAAGAAAGGGCCGAATCGCTGGGGATCCGGAACGTTGTCGTCGCTTCAACAACGGGTGGGACGGGCCTGAGAGCGTGCGAGATCTTCAGGGGATTCAAGCTCATCGTAGTTCGCCATCACACTGGCTTCCCGACTCCTGGAGAACAACAGATGACTCCTGAGAACGAGAAGGCCATCCTCGCATCAGGTGCTCAGATCATAACAGCCGGGCATGCGTTCTCAGGCGTCGAACGAGCAATGAGAACCAAGCGTGGAACGATAGGCCCCTTGGAACTGATGGCAGATACTCTCAGACTGTTCGGCGACGGAACAAAGGTCTGCCTAGAGATCACAGTCATGGCAGCAGACGCAGGACAGATACCTGTTGACCAGTTGATTATCGCCATCGGAGGAACCGGCAAAGGGGCAGATACAGCGGTGGTGGTCCGGCCCGCACACTCCAACAACTTCTTCGACATGTATGTGAGCGAGATCATCGCCAAACCTTCTGCTTCGGGGAAGGGTTGAGCATCCTTTCGATGGTCGCAATAGGATTTAAGACAGACGAACGCCGCTGGAAGACCAGGCCTCGGCATGCTGCTCCGCCATATGCTGTGGGTACCTCGGCGTGTTCCGGTTTGTGTGTTCGAAAGAACACACGATGCACCACGTTCTCATCCAGACCTAGTCTTCCTAGGCAGATTGAATGTCACACCGGTGCTCTTCCTTGGAGCTCACGGATACTTCGCCTACCTGGCAAACCAAGACCGGTTGCGGTCAGCCGTGCTATCGGAACTGAAGCGAGTAATGACATCGGCGGGCCTTGACAGCACGTACCGCATCGAAGATTGGTTCCTGAAGAAGGATCGTCTGGTCGTGCACGTGGTGAAGAAAGTGCAAGACACGAGGGCGCACTTTGACTCGCCTTCGAGCAGGATCGCATCTTGGCTCAGGCGCCTGTCTGAGAAAGTCCAGTGAGCACGAGAAGCGATTGCTGATCGTGGTCTCGTGGACTCTGTCATCTTGTGGTCCGATGCCACTATTATCCAAAATGGGGTAATTCAGCGGCTTTGATCCATCCTCGAGCAGGCGGTCACCATGTCTTGACGTGCCGGAGACCCCACTTACCCCATATGGGAATGCTTATGCGACCTACCACCATTCTATACCATGGGGTAATTGCGAGTGGCGATTCCTGAGACGACAAAGGACAAGGAGTACTGGGCGGAGTACATGAAGAAACACGGCTTCGTGACTCCCAAGATCGAAGCAGATCGAACGAGCATAGGCGATCTCAAGATATTCTGCAGCATACTGTTCCCATACAACCCGCGAAAGGCAGAGCTGGCCGAGGCAATCTTTCGTGAGATGAGCCGGAGCAAGCTGAGCAGAGTCGAGCTCTACAAAGACTTGGCACCCAGACTGATTCGCGAGAAGCATTGCTCCGCCAGGACTCTGAGTCAGACTTGGCAGTCACTGTTGAGAAGTGGCCTTCTGAGTCGTGCGAGAAGGAATGAGCCGGCACAGCTGAGCGACAAGTTCTCCAACAGGTTGGAGACGCTGGCACGATACTGGCGCGAAAGGATCGTCGAGATACCCAAAGGAGAACTGGCCTAGCCAGGAACGGTGGAATCAGCAGCCCTGCATGCGTTATGAAGACGACCCACAGTACTGAGGCGACATGCAGGTCATCTCGCCCACAATCGCTCGTCGAGTTGCTCTCATGAAGCAGCATCTCGCGGGCCCACGGATCACCCCAGACAAGACCGGCATCATGAAAGTCATTCGCGACATAGGCTACGTTCAGCTTGATCCTACCAAGATTGTCGCACCGAGTCACCTCCTCGTGCTGTGGAGTCGACTTGGCCGGTACGATCGAGAGACTCTTGACGAGCTTCTCTGGAAGGAACAGAGGCTATTCGAGGATTTCGCCCACGGCGCATCCATCATACCGACCGAGGACTATCCGATCTTCAACGAACTCAAACGCCACTTTCTGACAGGCAGGTCAGCTTGGGTTCGAAGGACTCGTTCATGGATGAAGAGGAACAAGAGACTTCGCACTCACGTCCTGACGAGACTGCGACGAGAAGGCCCGCTTCGGTCGCGAGATTTCGAGGACAAGTCCGTTGTGGGCTGGCACTCGACGGGATGGACCAGAGGCCGTAACGTAGACCAGATGCTCAGCCTGCTTTGGGCACAAGGCAAGGTCATGATCGCGGGGCGCGCGAAAGGCCAGAAGTTGTGGGACCTCACGGAGCGTTGCCTGCCGGATTGGGCTCCGCGAGGGAGAGTGCGAGATCAAGAGTTTGCGGATCTTGTAACGCTGAAATCGTTGAGGGCGTTGGGAGTAGCACGTTTGTCGCACATTCGGCAGCACTACGTTCGCGGCTGCTACCCACGCCTCGACCGAGTACTAGCTGACCTTGAAGCCAGACAACTCATCACGCGCGTCGAGATCCGGGAGGGCAAGAAATCGTGGCACGGCGAGTGGTACATGCATGTTGATGATCTATCTCTGCTTGACGAGGTTAACGAGGAGTGGTGTCCACGCACTACCCTGCTCTCGCCATTTGACAACTTGATCTGCGATCGTATGCGAGCAGAAGAAATCTTCGACTTTCATTTCCGACTGGAAATCTATGTACCCAAGCGCCAGCGGAGGTATGGCCCCTATTCTATGCCTATCCTGGATGGCGATCGCTTGATCGGCCGCATAGACCCAACAATGGATCGGCGCCGAAGGCAATTGAAGATCAATACGCTCTACATCGAAGGCGGTGTTCCACTCTCTGCGGAGACGACCCGGGTGGTTTCCAATGCAGTCGAGGAGCTTGGCACATTCCTCGGGGCAGACACCGTTGAGCGAGGGAAGCTAGTTCGAATCTGATCGACGACTTCGCACGGCAGCTAGGATCCTGAGGCAACTTTCGTGGCTCCGATTTATTGGATTGTTCGGGAACGCTCCAGTTTGTTGGATCACGTGGTGTATTTCGTTTCGGTCTTGACGGGCGCTTGCCGAGCTGACGGACCCGGAAGCGGAGGCAGTGGGGGAGGAATTCCGATCGTTTTCGAGATCAGGATTGCTTCTGCGATTGCGGTGCTTGAGACGGCTTGCACAATCTGCACGGGCGGCGACTTCTGCTGCTTGTGTTCCTGAAGGACCTTCTGAACCTCGTCCTTCTCTCCCCGGACACTTGCACGTCCTCTTATGCTGATCTGAGCAATCGCGGGCGTGAAGTTAACAGTGAAGACGAACGGAGCCTGCAAGCTCCCATCGGTCCGTTCCTCCATCCCGAGCATGTTGATATTCACGGCTATCTGAATCTGGCTCGGCAACTCCCTCTCGACATCCCAAAGTCGCTCACCTGAGAGGTTCGTCACAAAAACGCTCACCTTCAACAATCCTAACCACTCGCCCAATATCCTCGCCCTAGCCTTCTTTAATCTTGTCAAAATCCCCGCACAATTGCCCAGAACCTTGACAGCATGCACCAAATCACTGATTTATGTGTCCGTTCCATTATGCGTTCCATATTGCCTCACACTTTGGAACGGAAAATGCGAACTGTCGTGAGATGTGTGAATTGATCGAAGTCTTGGCAAACTACGTCGCGACGAGGAAAAGAGGAAGAAACGGGAAAACCTACGAATCGCCGCGGATCTACCTCCCGACGAAGCTGACGTGCGATTCGGCCTTCCCGCTCACTGGAAGGCTAGTCAGGGTTAGAGTCAGGGTTGAAGGTCGCCGTCTGCTCGTTGAGAGAGCTTCTAGGAAGGATCTTGAGAAGTACGACGGCCTGCCTGCGAAAAGGAGGAAGAGAAGAAAGCGCAGATAGCTCCTGCTACTGGTGACGAGGTCTAGCGCGGTGCATCTTGTGGTTACGCGCGAGATAGCCTTCCTGATCGATCTCCCCGGCCCGAATGCGCGTCGAAGAGATAGGCTCGAAATCCTCAGCAAGAACCATTCTGATAGATACGACGCGGAGTGGTGTCAGTCCGCGGCGTTTCCTGATACTGTTGATCCTACCTGCCATTCTCTTCGTCACTCTGCTTACCACAAGCGCGCGGACTGTTGAATCGTTGATCGCAGGGCCGTAGGGGTCATCTAGAGGCACTATCCTTGCTCTCCCATCAAGACCTTCCTTCTTCAGAAACAGGAGTAGCTCGCGTCTTCTCTTCGGATAAGGGTCAACTCGGTGGCCCTTTCTCAGCTGGCGCACGAAGCCGTTTCTGCTGACTCCGATTAGGACCTTGTCGGCTGCCCGAAACGCCGTTCTGAGCAGAATCTTATGGCCCCTGTGAAGGGAATCGAATGTTCCTCCGACCGCGACTTCCGGGAAGAGCCTTCTTGGCCTAGTCATATGAGACGTGCTCCCGCGAAGTCGATGTCGCACGAGAAAGTCGCCAGTCCCGAGAATCGCTCCTTCACGAGGTTCACAATGTGCTGAGCCACGTCCTCCTCGGCGATTGCGTGGACAGCCTGACCGACCATGTTCTGAGCGGCGCCGATCGCTCCTGCGTCCTTCATCAAGCCCAGAAGTTGTGCTGTTCGCCGATCCATCAGACCAAGTGCGACAGCGAATTCCTCAGATGCTTCCATAAAGTTGCGTGGCGTGGGGTTTCTCGTAATCCTCCGGAGCGCTGACTTTCCGAGCGCGTTGACTCTTTCCCTGGCTCTCTTTGAGCGCAACAGTGCCTTGGTGGATATTGACCCAAAACAGGCGGATACAACCTTGAGTCTCGGGGAGACGGGAAGCCTGTCTATCACTGCAATGCCGGGCGCGCCTGCCTTCCTCGTGATTACAAAACCTCCGGTAAGAATCGGCCCTACGGTTCCGAGTCCGGTTCCGTTGGCGATCTCAGCGAGATGAGCGACTGTTCCGAGCTGGTTTGCTGAGAGTTCCAAGCCCGCGGCTTCTGCGAAAGCAAGAGCCGCCGAAAGAGCTCCCGCAGCGCTGGCGCCATACCCTGCACCAATGGGGACGCGAACATCATGATCAACCGCCACGAGGAACTTCTCTCGACTGAGTGCAAGCAGTCTCGAGATTGTCATGGCAGTCGTCTTGGCGTTGCGAGCAAGCCTGCCGTTTATTCGCACAGCGATTTTCGATCTACGTGCGGGCGTCAGACGGAGGTCTGTAATGATACCCCGTGAGATCACGAGGCCTCCTCCCCTAGCACCAGCACGCGCAGGGTTCTCAAAAGCTCGGCCATCGGGCCGCCTGTCTTTGATCTCGAAGAAGCTCGAGATCCCGGCAGGTGAGAAGGCCCTTGCTTCAGGCATCGGCATTCTTACTCTTAGGTGTCCGCAGAATCCTGAGACTCGGAAATGCGGCTTCGACGGCTTTGACTATTGGAGGCGTAAAGGCCAACAGGAATGGAATCTCCGACATGTAGGTCCAGAGCGTTGCGCCGATTGCGAACACTAGGGGCAGCGGTCCGGAGCCAAGCCCCAAGATCTGAGGCATGACAAAGACGGAGCTGTATGCCACTATTCCGATTCCTATGAGGATACTCCCAACTCCAAGTCCAATCGACGACGCGGCCTCAACATTTGCCCAAGATGACCGGGCCAGAAACGGGACGGCCACCAAAGCCACTACCACAGCACCAAGCGTAGCCAAAGTGGTTATCGTCGATCCTGAAAGCGCATAGAGCGCATAAGCAACGATGGCAATCGGGATCACGATTCCTCCTGCAATCATGACAAGTCTTGCGTTTCCCTTGACATTCTTCCGAGTCAAGTACCCGAGGATGCCGAAACATGCAAAGTTCGAAGGGACGCCAACCAGAAGACTCAGCAGCGCATCATGGTGACCATAAACTACATCAGCAATGAACACTCCAACTGCGGCGCCGATCCCGCCGACCCAGGGACCAAACAGAACAGCGAAGGCGCCTGGGACGAAGACTTGAGGCCAGAACCTCACGCCGAACACCGTGAGCGGCAGTAGCGTCCAAAGCGCGCCTAGAGCGGCATAGAGCGCGGCGTTCAGTGCAGTGGTTGCCACCTGCAAGGCCGTGAGTTTCATCGGAGATCTGCACGAGGCTCAAGTAGAAACGGTCTTAAGACTTCCCTAGAGACACTGGGCAGACCTGCAGAGTCTATATAGAAGGCTCGCTCCAGGGACAGTAGACGAGAGCCACAACCGCACTACCATACCTGCCCTTTGGGACTTCGATGAACTCCGATCGCGTCTGGATACTCTCAATGTTGAGCTCTCTTATCTTGGCCATCTCTTGGAGCTTCCACTTGAGTTCCTTGTCAATTGATTCCTTGTCTTTGTAGCCATGAGCCTCTGCAACCATCCCGTATCGTTGACCGGAAGTAGTAGTGCCCCAGACCCACGCAACGCCCGCCCCGATAGTCTCACCCGGATCCCCGTCCATTCTTGCCATGACCGCGAACGTTATGGTCCCTGCAGGTATCTCCTCACTCTCCGCCATCATCGAGTCAGCCGGCAGAATCGATGAAACATTCACGAGATTACATTGCCCAATCTTCGCCTTTCCCAAAGCGGCATCGAACGCGTTGAGTGGTGAGACAGAGCTCGTTGCCACTCCACTTGTGACGAAGAATTTCTTGGGCAGGAACGGACTGTGAATCTTCCTAGAATTCGCCATCTTGAGTTAGAGTTCTCCCGGATCGGGTCTTGTTCGCGAATATGCTGCGACAGATTTCGTTACACGCACTTTCCGCTTTTAAGGTTTAGTATGAGCGAAAAACGCGCATCTGTCGGCGAGAATGGTGATTTCTCTTGAGGATTTCAACGACCTCGTAAGACAAAGACGTGAGACAGTCTGTCGCGGATGATTTCACTTCCAACTGTTGATTCGAAGACGAAAAGCTGTGCAGCAAATCGAGAGGTCAAGGTTTTTACGGACACATGCGTTCTCAAGTGCGTGTAGCCCGGTGGTGTAGCGGTCAAGCATAGCAATGGCGCCAGACCAACGAGGGCCACTAGATGGCTCTGGATCCCGCTCGAAGGAGAAGAAACCTGCCGACGGGAGACCTGAAAGCCCGATTTCGAATCTCCCCCGGGCTACCAACAACCGCGGCCGGCACTCGTGGTCACAGCGCTGAACCTTCGTGACTGTGCGCTCCTCCCGGCACCGGATCCTGCGACGTGATCCAACACCTCGTCTCTTTGTCGAAACCACAGAATCTCCAAGCGAAACTCAGGGGTCGTGACAGACACAGAGGTGACTGTGACTGTGGCCGATGATGACCATCACTAGAATCCACCCCAGGCAATGCCAATCATAATGCAGCGCCAGAATCCGTAAGAACTCCCAACCAACAGTCCACAACTGGACAGCAAGGCCCTTCTTATCAGGAGCCCAGACCTGAAAGAACCCTAAGCTACCGCTCCGCGCGCTAGGCCTCAGCGCCTTTCAAGGGAGCACCTCTCCCGCCGGGACAGCCCAGCTGGTGGGGTCCATCCAAGAAGAGGTGGGGTCCACCCTGAGGACTTCTCTCACCGGGAGAGGCGAGACACCTAGGCTTGACCGCGAACAGCACCTGTCCCATTTCCCCCGGGGGCTCTCAACGGTACCGGTTGATCACCCAGATGGGAGAGCACGATAAGAAATAGGGTGCAAGGCGCTGTAGTACACTGTGCGGTACACCCGATCTTTCTAGGGCGCCTAACACCCATGTTTGTGTCATTGATCCCTACCGGGAAGCATTTGTCCGTCGCAAATGCCATGCGATTCGATTCTACCGTCATGCAATTGGGTCTGCCACGGGGAATGCCTGTTCGTTCCGCCCCGGGGGCCTATGGCAACCGTCTCAAATGGCTCGCTGGCAATCGCTCCTGACACCGCTGCTACTGCAGGCTCTACCCCTTGCCTGAATTCCCTGAGCCCAGAAGCGCATGTTGGGGGTACGCTTGACCCCCCATACTACAAGAACTCGGCCAAGAGCTACGGACAGGAAGGCAAGGGTAAGTGGTATGTTCCCCCTCGCCACCACATTGGGCTGATGGAGGATTGTGAAGGATTCATGCCAGAGCTTCCTGAAATCGCGAACCTCGCGAGGCAGATGACGAAACAACTCAAAGGCAAAAGGATCACGGGCCTTGACCTGACTCAGCCCAAATGCCTCAACATGCCAGTCAAGAAGTTCCGGAGGATAGTGGGCAAGACAGTCCAGGAAACCAGCGCGCACGGGAAGTGGCTCTTTTCGGAGCTGCGCCCGGACGACAACCTACTCCTGAACCTTGGTATGGGGGGAGACCTACTCTATCACAAGAATGACACCACCCTACCAAAGAAGTATCAACTGCGGCTGACTTTTTCCGACAAGACCAGACTGACAACTACGTTCTCCTGGTTCGGGTACATACATCTAGCTTCCGAAAAGGAACTGCCTAAGCACAAGATGACCAGCAAGCTGGGGATTTCTCCGATAGACGATGAATTCACTGTGGAGAAGTTCGCTTCCCTACTATCGGGGCGGCGGGGAGCGATCAAGAGCTTTCTTCTAGATCAAGAGAATGCCGCCGGGATTGGCAACGTGTATGCTCAAGACATCTTGTTCAAGGCCAGACTCCACCCGCTTCGCGCCATCAACACGCTAACCGAGTCGGACATCAAAGCTCTCCATCGAAGCACACGTGAGGTCTTGAATCAAAGCATCAGACTCGGCGGGTTGAAGTATGAGAGAGACTTGCATGGTCGCTTCGGGAAGTATGGGCCAGAACATTTCTTGGTGGCATACAAGCCGGACAAGCCGTGCCCCGCATGTAAGACAACGATAGTCAAGATCAAGACCGGCAGCACGACAAGTTACATCTGCCCGAAGTGCCAGAAGCTGCGATAGCCGAGCAGAGTGTGTGCCCATTCGGGGGCATGGCCAAGGGATTTATAGGAAACAACAGAACCATTTGCCAAAATGCTCACGGTGGATTGTCATGTTCCAAGTATTGTCGATCCCTCCCGTTTGGCTCGATCCAACAGTGTTCCTGACCAACTTGGCGTGGGTCCTGATACGTAGCTTCGTCACGTTCATAGTGTGTTTCGGTCTCGGGCTAGCCGGACTCAGAATCTTGGATAGATTAACTCCAGGCATCACGGAAATGCAGAACATCAAACGGCAACCGTTGCCGACGGCGCTCTTCGCCGCTGGGATGTTCACTTTTCTCTCACTCACATTTGTTGGCTCCGTCATGGCACCACTGCCGATTGGACTCTCATCAGGCCTTGGTGCGACCGTCAGCCCGCTGCTAGTCTTGGGCTACAGACTCCTCGCGCTTCTCGCAGGGTTCATGATCTCAATGGTCTTCGCCGGCATCTTCTACAGGGTACTCGCCAGAGTGGAACCGTTTGGCATAGACCTTGACGATGTGAACAAGGAGCCCATGGCAACGAGCGTCTACGTTCTTGGATACTTGATATTCCTAGGTGCGATTCTCTACGCGTCCTTGCTGATACCGGTCTAGGACATGAAGAGCCGAAACCGCATGAGACTCATGCCGGACCAATCGCGAACTGCCCCCGCTATCCTTCTTTGCTTAGTTGTCATAGCCCAGTTCACAGCGGGAGCCATGGCCTCTGGCGTATCTCCGTCGACAGGTCTGCCCGAGATGCTGACGGAATCGAAGCCCTCATCAATAACCCCATGGACGCCCAGACCTGTTCTAGGACCTCAGAATACTCTTGTCCTGCTTGTTCAATTCTCAGATGTTAGGTTCAGGAGTTCGATCTCTGAGATCAGGTCGCTGGTGGACCTTGTCGATCAGTGGTTCAGAAGATCGTCCTATGGCAAGATGTACATCGACTACACGATCAATGAAGACGTCATAACGCTTTCCGACACTATGTCCGCATACGGAGTCCCGAAAGCCGGAAACGAACGAGGAGACGACCCTGACCGCGCCGACACATACATCATAGACACACTCAACTACGTCATCACTCAGAGAAACGTGGACCTTCACCCGTACAAGCACATCGTGATAATCCACGCGGGAGGCGACGAAGCAGACAGCGGCAATCCCAATGAGATATGGAGCTATTGCGACTGTACCGGCCCGATAGCGGACGAGGACACAAGTCAGGCGTCGTGGGTACTCTACGACGAGAATCGGAGAATCAGTCACGTGTTCTGGGGCGTCTCTACATTCAGTGAAGACGAACCCTGGGCCGTATTCGTCCACGAGTATACGCATAGCCTAGGTGTATCGGACCTCTACGTGTACGGTTCCGACGGCTACTCAGTAGCTCCCGGAGTTGGATTCTGGTCGAACATGGCGGCGGGCGCAATGCTTGACCCTCCCGTGGATATCGATGGGTGGAGCAAGTACATTCTTGGATGGATCCAGGCGATCACTGTCGAGGCACCGCAGGGTGAATACACGATCCACAGTCTAGACTCAGCCGAAGAACCCAAGGCTTTGTTGATAAGGATCGAGGGAAGCGACTACGAGTACTATTTCCTGCAAGCTCGCCGAAAGGTGGACGCGGATGCCGCCCTCCCGAGTGAGGGCGTCCTTGTCTTCAAGATAAACGCGTTGCTTGAGAGGAGTCTGGAAGGTAACGAGTTGGCGCTCATTTCTGACGCCAATCCCAGCACGCCGACAGAGTGCGACCGCTATTCTGCCAGAACCAGTGAACTCTGCCGGCCACTAGACGCGCCCTACAACGAGAAAGGCAAGTCCTACACCTTCAGCTACTATGGTCTGTCAGCAGACATCATCCTGAACAACAACGGATTCTGGGACGACAGCACAGGCATCGCCTTCAGAGCAGATCCCGCGGGCGGCGACGCATCAAAAATCACGCTCGGTAGATCGCCCGAGGAAGTGGGAATCACTGTGACCACGACGACCGGCACGACCCAGCCGGGGTCTGGGGGCTGCATAATAGCTACCGCCGCCTTTGGCTCCGAGATGGCAAGCGACGTCGTGTACATGCGATACGTCCGTGACAGCTTGATCGGGTCCACACAGGCGGGTCATGGACTCGTCGAAGGGTTCAACGCTTTCTACTACTCGTGGAGCCCTTTTCTGGCTCGATCAATAGCGTCGAGTGACGCTCTACGGGCCGTCTTTCGGATTCTGTTGCTTCCTGTTGTGTGGACAGTTCATGTGACAGCCGCGGTCTTCACAACCATGGCACTTCTGACTGGAGACGCGCAGGCAGCCTCTGTCATCGCTTTTGTGCTCGCTGCATCGATCTGTGTGGGCTCATATGTTGTTGCGCCAGTCCTGATCACTGCGAAGCTGTCGCGTATGGTCAGAAGACATCGTCTGAGCAGGTAGTCTACTCGTATACCTTCTCACTGGTTCGCTCGGCTTCTTGAGCGTCGGCTTCAGTGTCTCGAGTCTCTGCCGGTAAAGAGAGGATCTCGCGGTAGTACTCGTGCTGGATGATGAGGTCCATTACTTCGTTTGTGCCGGTCCAGATCATGATTAGTCGAGCGTCCCGCATCAGCCGCTCAATGGGATAGACGTTGGTGTAGCCGATTCCGCCCATGATCTGCATCGAGTGGTTGATCACCTGCCATGCGCCGTCTGTTGCGAATTTCTTAGCCTCGGAGACCAGTCTTCGCGAACGTTCTGGCGTGTCATTTGCGTCTACGCTGCGGGCAGCCGCATAGACGAGACCTCGAGCGGCGTCGAGCGTCGTGATTGAATCGGCCACCTTGAAGCTGATTGCTTGAAATCGTCGTATCTTGTCTCCGAAGGCCTTGCGTCGGTCAGAGTAACGCGTCGCAACTTCCAACGCCGCCCGTCCCATGCCAATTGCTCCGGCGGCACTGGTCATTCGTTCTGGGATCATCATTCGGTAGAAGATGTTACTTGCACCGTTCTCTGTGCTTACGAGGTTCTCTTTCGGTACTCTCACGTTGTTCAGCACGAGCCGGCCGGTCCCGCCGCCGCGGGTGCCCAGAAGGCCGTAGAGGTATTCCGCTTCAACTCCGGGCCCTCTTTCCACAATGAAGGCACTGATTGACCGATGAGGAGGACCGTGTGGGTCGGTGCGAGCGTAGACTAAGAAGAAATCGGATTTGGCCGCGCCCACTATGAACCGCTTCTGCCCAAGTAAGACATAGTGGTCGCCCTCTCTCCGCGCCTCGGTCGTTGTGGCAAAGAAGTCTGAGCCCGCTCGCGGTTCCGTGAGAGCCTCGGCGGCTATCTTCCCCCCATTCAAGAGCGGCTTGAGCCATTTCTCTTTCTGCTCGGCAGTCCCGAAACTATTCAGCGCCTCGCCAACGATGCTCGGCATGACATATGCGCAGGCGAGTGACGTGCCCAATACGCCGACTTCCTCGATGGCAATGACCTCGTCCTCCCACCTCAGGCCTCTCCCGCCACACTCGAGCGGAAAGCGCAACCCTAGGAGATTGCGTCGTCCAGCATCCCGCACAAAATCACGTGGGTACTGCACACGATCAGCGTCCATGTCCAGTATCAACTCGCGCGGAACGGAACGAACGAATTCGCGGGCCTCATCCCGCAGCCTACGTTGGTCTTTGGTAAACATCGATTCGAACATGCTCTATCCATTACGGCATGACCGCGTAAAAGCACTGTCACTGTGCCCGCTCTCCGCGGGAGTGAGTCCTTATATCGAAAGAGTCCTGGTCTCGACAGACAAGAGGGCTGCTCGTTGTCTCAAGGTCAGAGCTTCCTAGAAGACATGGTTGGAAGAATCGACCACGCTGCCGAGAAACTGAACCTTGATCCAAGCATCCACAAAACCCTCAGGACACCTAGGAGAAGCCTAATCGTCACGTTCCCAGTCAAGATGGACAATGGGGAAGTTGAAGTATTCACTGGTTACCGCGTTCAGTACAACTATGTGAAAGGCCCCAGCAAGGGCGGAATAAGATATCATCCCGATGTGACTCTCGAGGAAGTTACCGCGCTAGCAGGCCTCATGGCACTCAAGTGCGCCGTAGTCGATGTTCCTTTTGGAGGAGCGAAAGGGGGTGTGGCCTGTGACCCGAGGAGCATGTCGATGGGAGAGCTTGAGCGAATGACTCGCAGATACACGTACATGATTCTCCCGCTTGTCGGACCTGAACAGGATATTCCTGCCCCCGACGTCAACACGGACAGCCAGACGATGTCATGGATCATGGACACCTACAGCATGCTGAGAGGATACACGGTACAAGGTGTCGTGACCGGAAAACCGGTTGAGCTCGGGGGCTCGAAGGGGAGACTGACCTCCACTGGGAGAGGGATTGCATACGTGACACAGGACATGTTGCGGGCCAGCGGCATGGAGGTCAACGACACGACTGTTTGTGTCCAAGGTTTTGGGAACGTCGGAATGAACGTCGCCAAGTTCCTGCACGAGGATGGATGCAAGATAGTCGGAATCACGGACATCACCGGCGGGTTGTTCAATCCGAGCGGCATCGATGTGCCGAGTCTTGCTTTGCATGCAGAGAAGAAGAGGGGGATTCGGGGCTTCTCCGGCGGTGAATTCGTGTCCGGCCATGTCGAGGCGAACCGCAGACTATTGATCATGAAGACCGATGTCTTGATTCCAGCTGCGCTCGAGAATCAGATTACAGAGTCAAACGCATCAGACGTGAATGCGAGGCTGATAGTCGAAGGAGCAAACGGCCCAATCACCAGACGCGCCGATTCGATCCTGGGCAGGAAGGGGATTCAGGTGGTTCCTGACATCTTGGCGAACTCGGGAGGAGTGATCGTCTCCTATTTTGAGTGGGTCCAAGACATCCAAGCATATCTCTGGTCTGAGCAAGAAGTCAATGCGAGATTGAAGAATCTCATGAACGACGCGTTCGTGCAGGTTCAAGATTTTGCCAACGAGCATGAGGTCAATTTGAGAGAGGCCGCATACATGCTGGCAGTCAACAAGATGGCTGAGGTAACCAAACTCAGAGGAATATTCCCTTAGCACACGCGTTTCGTGGAGTTGGCCGTTGTCATACTGAGAGCATGTTCCCCGTATCGATCTAAGGCTTAAGAGTCAAGGTCTGGATACTCGGAATCATGGCCTCAAAGATCAAAGACCCGGCCCTGTCCAAGCAGGGAATGCTGAAGATACGTTGGGCAGAATCCCGAATGCCTGTGTTGATGGCACTCAGGAAGAAAGCATCAAAGACCAAGCCTCTGAAGGGACTCAGGGTCGGCGGCTGCTTACATGTCACGAAGGAGACAGCCGTCTTGGTCAGGGCGATTCGAGACGCGGGCGCTGAAGCTGCGTGGTGCGGCTGCAACCCGCTTTCCACGCAGGACGATGTTGCAGCAGCCCTGGCGGAGGAAGGTGTATCCGTGTACGCTTGGCGAGGGCTCTCAACTTCGGAATACTACTGGTGTATCGCCCAAGTCCTTGATTCGAGGCCTCAGCTCACGCTTGACGATGGTGCCGATCTGGTTTTCACGCTTCATCAAGAACGTAGGGACCAATTGAATACGGTTGTGGGAGGGACTGAAGAGACCACTACCGGAGTGCATCGGATCCGAGCAATGTCAGAGCAGGGTAAGCTCAGGTATCCGGTGGTCGCAGTGAACGATGCCGTTGTGAAGTCTGACTTCGACAACGTATACGGAACCGGACAGTCTTCCCTGGACGGAATCCTGAGGGCCACGAACATTCTGATGGCTGGCAAGACCTTTGCGATTGCGGGTTACGGACATTGCGGTCGTGGGGTTGCAGATAGAGCCAGAGGAATGGGCGCCAATGTTGTCATCTGTGAGGTCGACCCTGTCAACGCACTCCGAGCAGCCATGGATGGATTTCGAGTCATGCCGATGATCGACGCCGCACCGATTGCTGATCTCTTCATCACTGCTACCGGCTGTAGGGACATCATAACGGAAAAGCACTTGAAACGAATGAAAGATGGCACTATAATCTGCAACACGGGACACTTCAATGTGGAGGTGTCTGTGAGGGATCTGGAAGGTCTTGCGAAGGAGAAACGAGAGATCCGACCCAACAACACAGAATATACCCTTCGAGACGGGCGGAGACTGTACCTACTTGCAGAGGGCAGGTTGGTGAATCTCAGCGCCGCAGAAGGCCATCCTTCCGAAGTCATGGACATGAGTTTCGCAACACAATTGCTGTCGCTGACGTTCTTGTCCGAGAAGGGCAGAGATCTGCAACCGGGGGTCTACAAGGTTCCCGAGGAATACGAGAAGCAGATCGCCACTACAAAACTCGAGACTATGGGAATGAGTATCGACATGCTGACGCGTGAGCAGGATCGATACTTGCATGACTACCAGGAAGGCACATAGTCCAGAGACGAAAGCTTAGAGCGTGACACGAACTCTCCCCTCATCGGACCCTCTGACGACAACGAGCGACACAGTGTCACCAGCCGTCCTGGTCCTTATCTCCCGTTGCAGATCCTCCATTGAAGCCACACGCGTGTCTGCAATCGCGACTACCACATCGCCGGACTGCAAGTCTGCGCGCTCGGCTGGGCTTTCCGGAATCACCCTCATCACCATGACTCCGGCATCAACTGTCAAGCCGAATCTTCGAGAGAGCTCGCGAGAGACATCAATACCGATGACCCCCAGCCAGGGTCTGGTGACTCTACCATGTTTGACGATGTCCTCCAGCACTGTCTTGGCCGTGTTGACCGGTATCGCGAATCCGATACTCTGGGCTCCCGGAATGTTGGCTGTGTTGATTCCCACGACCTTACCGGTGAGGTCGAGAAGTGGGCCCCCACTGTTCCCAGGGTTGATCGAGGCGTCTGTCTGGATCAGTCTCTCGTAGACCCTCTCCGCGAGTATGTGACGATTCAATGCACTCACAACGCCGACGGTCACTGATGGGCCGCCGACCAGTCCGAAGGGGTTGCCAATTGCGATGACAGTCTGACCCACCTTTAGCTCATTTGAATCCCCCAGTTCAGCCGCGGGTAAGTCAGCTGCGTCTATCTTCACTACCGCAAGATCATTAGCGGGGTCCGACCCGACGAGCCTTCCCTCAAAAGCTCTTCCGTCGGTCAGTGCGACCTCAATCTCGCGCGATCCAGCGGTGATGTGATGATTTGTGAGTATGTGTCCGAGCTTGTCGATGATGAATCCGGAGCCCAGCCCTCTAGCCGGGTGCACATGCAAGAATGCATCTCGCTCCAGCCGGATTGTGTTGATGTTGACCACGCTCGACTCCACTTTCCCGATCGCGGTAATGACTTGTTCGTCCCGAGACATGCTCAGTCAGCCGTGTTCTCACCTCGACATCTGCTGAAAAAGGTGCCGAAAACGCTTCACTCCGCCAGACAGGTGCCTCGTCCGGCCTTTCTTCGCTTGCAGGTGACCGAAACTGCCCATTTCAGCTCGTCATGCGCACCGATCGCTCCGTGGCGGCGATTTCTGGGCCTCTGCGCCACACTGGACCGGATTCCAGACTCTTGCCGCCCTCAAATCCTCGTCTGGCCCTAAACCAGAGTCTTGCTCGGTCTCAATAGACGGCATATATGCTCCTTTTGGGGAGGTTTTAAATATAACTTATCTGAGGTTATTATGCCTTCCGACCAAATGAAGCCTTCCGTTCCGGACTGCGTTGTGAAGGTGCGTCTTGGCAACAGATGGCACGTAAGGTATCCCTTAGTGGTAAGGGTGAAGAAGAATGGCCGCAACGACGAAGAAGATTGGAAAGATAACGAACTGCCCCGAATGTGGGAGCAGTGACCTTGTCGAGGACTTCGACCTGGGCGAGGTCATCTGTCACAATTGCGGCCTAGTTCTGAGTGAACATGCGATCAATCGTGGGCCCGAGTGGCGTGCGTTTACGAAGGAAGAGAGAGATGAGCGTGGCCGTGTTGGCCTGCCGACTTCCTTCTCAATCCACGACAAGGGCCTCTCGACCGTGATAGATAGAGTGAATAGAGACGCGTACGGGCGCCAGCTGCCACTGGCAACGCGCCTTGAGATGCTTAGGCTTCGGAAGTGGCAGATTAGAACCCGAGTTCATTCATCCGCTGATCGGAACCTCGCTCAGGCAATGGCCGACCTTGACAGACTGACCGACAAGCTACACATCCCGAACCCGATCAAGGAACGTGCAGCAGTGATCTACCGGAAAGCCCTCGAGAGTGGCCTGGTGCGTGGAAGATCCATCGCCGCAATCGCGGCAGCATCTCTCTACGCGGCATGTAGGCTGTCAGAAACACCGCGAACACTCAAAGATATGGCAGCAGCCACACGCATACGCAAGAAGGATGTCGCTCGCTGCTATCGACTTCTCGTCAGAGAACTTGATCTCAGAATGCCAGTTGAGGACCCAGTCAAGTGTGTCTCAAAGATAGCAACCAAAGTCGACATCAGTATGCCAACCCAGCGACGAGCAATGGACATCATCAACGAGGCACGAAGGAAGGGCATCGTGGCAGGCAAGGACCCAATGGGTCTTGCAGCTGCGGCCCTCTACGTTGCATGCGTTCTCGAACAAGAGAAGAAGACACAGAAGGAGATCGCTGAAGTGGCAAACGTTACCGAGGTCACCGTACGCAACAGATACAAGGGCCTGAAGGAGTCCCTCAAGCTCAACGTGTGAGCGGGCAGTCCGTTATCACCCCTTTTTCTTTCCTTCCTTTCATGACGGATTCTTCTCCAGTGATGCGACAACGTACTCTCTCCAGAATGTCGCCCTCCGAAAGCCTGAACATTGCTTCCCAGACTTCCGCGGCTGATGAGACCGGGTGAATTCGAACCTCTTCTTCGAGCAGCATTCTCATCTCGTCGTGGGCCTTGTCACAGTTGATCTTCGGAACAAGGAGATCCGTGATCCGTGCCCGTCTTCTCTTAAGGATCCCAACGAGCTTTCCGGTCTCAGATCCGAAACCTCCTAGCCCACCCACTGGCCCTATGTCGAGCTTGATACCTATCGTGCCGGCCATGACCTTCGACGGCGAACAGCGAACACCTGCAAGTCCAGAAACCAGCGCGACAAACATTGTCAATCCGGCGCTAGGTCCCGAGACTCCCTGTCCAGGCGCACCTTCCAGCAACGGTCCGTAAATGGAACACTACTATTCTGCGCTTCTCCCGCCCTTGTCCCCGCCGGGGGCAAGGTCCTCGGTATCGATCTCCAGCACGAGCCTCCCAGCATACCCGCACTTGCTGCACAAGTACAAAGCAGGCAGCATCCAACCATCCATTCCAGTCGACTTGGATAGGTCAGTGTTTCCGCACCGTGGGCATGCTATTGAAGACTGACTGCGGCGTTTCAGCGCCCTCACTACCTCGATGAAGCGATTCATCGTGACCTCCTCCCGCTCGGTACCCGCTCAGTGTATTTCGATGCTTGCTTCAGGAAAACCCTGCTGCACCAGGACTTTGCGAACCTTGTCGCGATGGTCGCCCTGGAGCAGTATTATGTTGTCTTTCGCAGTCCCGCCGCATGCACAATAGGTCTTCAGTTTCCCCGCCAGACCGGGAAGGTCTACGCTCTTTGCGTCAATGCCCTCGATGACTGTACTGGGCTTGCCCCACTTCCGAGTCTCAAGGCGGACTTTCACAAGCTGTTGTTCCATGCTGATGGTGCCGCAAACGCACAGATCCTTTGGGAGGCCGCACGTCGAGCAGACTTCCGCCATTTGGCGATTCTAAAGCTCCTTGA
>CAZJVZ010000008.1:0-3833 GCA_964549795.1 uncultured Candidatus Bathyarchaeia archaeon | reverse complement strand
TCGCGTTCGAGGAGTTTCTGTCTGCGATCCCGAAGCACAAGGGCAATGAACGCCTCAGAGCGCAGACAAAACGCAAGATCGCGCTGCTGAAGGCAGAGGTGCAGGCGAAGCAGAGACGAGCGACAGCCAGGGTGACTCAACGGAGCATCCAGAAGGCAGGCGCAGCCCAGATAGCCATAGTTGGCCTGACAAAGGCCGGACGAAGCAGCCTACTAGCAGCTCTCACTGCCGCTAGACCTCAGGTGGCAACATATCCCTACGCCACCAAAGAGAGTGTTCCTGGAATGCTGCAGTTCGAGGACTTGCAGTTTCAGCTCGTGGAGCTTCCGGCGCCCATCCCCGAGGAGGACGGGAGGTTTGCCTTTCAGGAGGGGTCGACGGATCTCATCCGCAACTGTGACGGCTTGATCGTGATGGTAGATCTAAGCATCGACCCCATTCAGCAGCTTGACCAGATCATGGCTGAGCTTGCTCGCTCGCAAGTTGGCATTGTCAAGTCCGAGACGGACGCCAGCATCATGAGAACTCGATCCGGCGGTTTGCAGTTTCTCACTGCCGGTCGTCTGATAGACTGCACCCGCGACCAAATCATTACACTCCTGAGGAGTTACGGGATCTCGAATGCCATGATCAGAAGTACAGGCGATGTTTCGCTCAACGACATAGAAGAGGCCGTGCTGGGAACGGGTCTCGTATACAAGCCCACGATAGTGGTTGCCAACAAAGCAGATCTGCCTCAGGCCTCAGGCAAGGCGCAGGAACTCATTGAACGGGAAGGTTCCAGAATGAGAATCATCGTCGCCTCCTGTTTGACCAGACAAGGATTGTCAGAACTCGGGCGAAGTCTCTTCGAGACTTTGGACATCATCCGGATCTACACGAAAGAACCCAAAGCACCAACCCCGTCGCCTGAGCCTTTCGTGGTCAGGAAAGGAACTTCGATCGGCGCGCTAAGCCAGCAAATACATAGCGCGCTCTTCCGCCAGTTCAAGTATGCTCGAGTCTGGGGAAAGAGCGTCAGCTACGGAGGAGAACGCGTCGGAATCGATCACGTACTCATGGATGGGGATACGGTGGAGATACATGCCTGAAGCGATTCTGCCTACAATCAGCCGTCTAGTGGACTGCTATATTGTCGAACGGCGGCGCCTCTTCACATTCTTGACTCTCCAGAATCCGCTCGCATCACGGTAGTACTCGAATGATTCCATTGATAGTTTTCCGCCTGCTAGAGTAATATGTCTCCAGATGAATTATCACTTGGATCATCATTCTCTGTTGGAGTTGCATCAAAAGCATGCAGAAATGGACAGTCGACTTGCATGTACGCGTTAACGCAGCTGTAGTTGTCGCTCTGTGATTGCCAGACCAAACTCAAGAACGAAACGATTCACTGCCTCGATTCGCATTGATTGGATACGTTTTTGCTTATATCGCACGCTCAGGAAATAGCAGGTCCGATGCGCCCGGGAGGCTGTGTCGCATCGCCACCAGACACCTATCTCCCGAGTGCCCCCAGTATTCCAGCAACGATTCCGAGGACTGCACCTATCACGAATCCGCCGCCTATTACGAAACTTAACGCCGCAAAAGGCAACGCGAGAAAAGCACCCAACACTCCCCGTCGCGATATCATCATCATACCTCCCGTCAGCACGATGAGTCCCGCCATGAGACCGACCAGCACCGCGAACGGCTGACCCAGTCCGGACGAACCACCCAACCACCAGAAGACCAGAGACCAATCGGTTGGCGGACCCCAGAACCCTGACTGCAGCAGGGCGGCAGAGTTCAGCAGGATCAGAACCGAAGAGGCAAGAGCGAGCACAAATCCCCATGTGGCTCTTCTGCCAATGTATCCTCTCCCCGCAACCGGACCGACCACCGTTGCACCCGCGACGGCGCCTCCTCGCCTCCATCCGCAGTGCGGGCAGTATACTGCCTGAAGCGGAATTGGCCTTCCGCAATGCGGGCAAGGCACGCGCTGCGCAGCCGACGGAACGACATACATCCTCCCTCCTCTCCCAGGTCCCGCGCCTCTTCGCGATGAGAGAGCGTATGCAACTAGACTCAAGGCTATGCCGAGAATCGTGAGCGCCAGGATGAGCAAGAGTGTCCAAATGGGAAACTCTGGAACGGGTTTCTTCACTATGATGAGTGTGAACGGCGTGGATCTGGTCAGCGTGCCATTTGTGCCAGCTATGGTGAGTGGGTACGTGCCGTTGATGGCACTCCCGCCCACATTGATCCTCATTATTGAACTTGCGGTGCCGCCAGCAGGCGGCTTTGGCGAGGGCGGAGTGAAAGTCGCCGTGACATCGGGGGGCAATCCGGTAACGTTGAGGGTGACGTTCTGGTTGAACAAGCCGATCGAGGACACTGTCACAATCGCCGTCTTGGACTCGGTTGTGTTGATTGTGAGAGAGACAGGCGAGACAGAGACTGCGAAATCAGCCGGTGCAATCGTCACGATCAAGGTGACAAGTACGGATTTCACGATCGGCGGGCTTGACGGGTCAGTCCCCGTTATGTTCAGCGGATAACTGCCGACAGGAGTGGTCAGAGCCACGTTCACTGTAAACGTCGATGTGGCTGTTCCTCCCGCTGGCGGTTGTGGGGCCGGAGGAGTGAAGGAGTAAGTCGCGCCAGACGGGACACCAGTGACGCTGAGTGTAACAGGCGAATCAAACGCGCCGAAGGACGTCACAGTGACCGTGTAGCTGACCGAGGTCCCCTGAGGAGTCGATTGGGACGCAGGAGTGGCGTCGAGCATGTATCCTTTTGGAGGAGGCCCATGAACGAACTTGTTGCCGTAGAATTGATGGACAGCATAGTAGCCGTTGTCCCCAACGGTGGACTTGACCTGCTGCTGCGGGTGGAACGCTAACCCTTCGACGATGCCGTTACCGTACTCAAAATAGAACGCTAGGATTGCATATTGGTTTCCTGCAGAACCATAGCTCTTCGAATCGGCAAGGATTCGAACATCGTTGACCTTCCCGGCTGCAACCGATGAGACGACATACCCAGCACTCTCAGTGAAGACCTTGATATCGTTCGGTTTGGGGGGAGGGTTGTAGTATTGGCTGGGAAACTCCGGCGAGAACCGGTCAGCCGAAGATCCATACTTCGTAGGATCGTATTTCCTAGGAGGACTGTACACATATGCACTCGCAACCTTGTTCGTGGGTTGTGGACCCCACAGTGTCACGTATCCCGGAAACGCCGTGTTCATGTCCTTCAGCGCAATATCGGTGAAAATGACTTCATTGCCAGCTTCGATGTGACTCCTTAGCACGTCTGCAACCCCGGACGGAATCATGCCATTCCACCCGTAGCAGTCAATAACGATCAGCGAGAAGGCAGACATCATGTTGGGGTTTGCAGCAAGATTCTCTCGCGTCGTAATGTTGTAGGGGATCTTCATCGAATCGAGAGTCACGTCGGTCCTTCCCCACACACCCTTGACGACCAGAATTCTGGTCGGGTCCCTCACTCTGAAGATATTGCTCAGGACATGCTCCGTGGTAAGCGTGCCGACAGTGACGTGCTTGAATTCAGGCCGATTCTTCACTGCGAGTACCTTTGAGGCATCGCTTGGCATGACCAGAAACGGACCCCCTGTGAAGGCCTTGGGTGTCGCGGTCATGTTCGTGGAGAGGGTCACATCTGGTGGTTCGATCACTCTGAAGAGCTGGATCGCATTGGGAGAACGCAAGAGGGCGTGAACAAAGCCGAAAACCAGGATCCTTTCGGCTTGCTTCTCATCCATCGGGATAACGAAGGCACCTGCAGGAAACGTAATGTTGTCCTCAAGCGGCGGAAGCGAAAAA
>CAZJVZ010000007.1:0-24976 GCA_964549795.1 uncultured Candidatus Bathyarchaeia archaeon | reverse complement strand
GCAAACTCAAGGTTGGTCTCGCGCTCCGCAAGTTTGGTGATGGCTTTCAGAAGCGGGACAAACTGGGAGACCGGAACCTGTGGCGAATTCCCGTCATGGAAGGGGAATTCGTCATCGAGGACAGGTTCGGAGTCAAGAAGGGCGTGGCAGGAGGGAACTTCATCATCATGGCAGATTCGCAGCCGTCGGCACTGACGGCTGCCGAGAAGGCTGTCGAGGCGATGGGCACAGTGGAAGGCGTTGTGCTCCCGTTCCCCGGAGGCATCTGTCGGTCCGGCTCGAAAGTCGGGTCGATGAAGTACAAGTTGCCTGCGTCAACGAACCACCCATTCTGCCCGACGCTAAGGGCTTCGATTCCAGACTCGAAGGTTCCTGACACGGTGCGGAGTGCCTATGAACTTGTCTTCAACGGTCTCGACGAGGAAATCGTCAAGAAGGCAACTGGAGTGGGCATCGTGGCCGCTGCAAGAACCCCGGGCGTGGTGAAGATCACGGCTGTCAACTTCGGCGGCAAACTTGGACCTTATCAGGTCCAGCTCGCAGATGCCCTCAAATCGTCTTCCTAGCTCATCAGACGCGCAGAGTTCGGAAACATGCCCACCGAGATATCTAACGGCGTTTTCCTGATCGACACACTGGGTGCTGGAACTCGGGGCTTGGTGGCCAGCTATCTTGTGAAAGGAGAGAGATCTGCTCTCATAGATGCTGGTTACCCATCGAGTGCGAGCACACTGCTCTCCGAATTACGAACGGCTGGGAGTGGTCGGCTGCGGGTTGACTTCTTGATACCCACTCATGTGCACTTGGATCATGCCGGGGCGTTCGGTCATCTCTCGGAAGAAATACCCACTGCACGTGTCTTGGTCAACGAACACGGAGCCAAACACCTGATCGACCCATCCAGACTCGTTGAGAGCGCCACACGCGTCTTCGGAGACAAAGCCATGGCTGTATATGGCAATCCTGTGGCTCTGCCGAGGGAACGAGTCGAAGCGGTCGGCGAAGAATACCGACTAGATCTCGGTGCTGGGAAGAAGCTCAAGATATTCTGGACCCCGGGCCACGCATGGCATCACATGTCCGTCCTTCTAGAGAACGAGCGTCTGCTGATCACTGGCGACGCCGTTGGACTACACCATCCAGGATTCGATTTTCCAATCCCGGCGACGCCTCCGCCAGGTTTCGACCAGGAGCAGTACGTGAAGAACCTCAGAGAATTCTTGAACATGAATCTGACTGGACTGCTGTTGCCACACTTCGGCCCAATACGAGAGAACGTGGGAGCCTTTCTCAAGGCAAACATCAATACGATCAGGCGGTGGGGATCAGAGGCCCAGGAAGCAGTCAGGGACGGGAAGTCTCTGGACGAGATCTTCGAAGTGTTCATGAATGATGTCTTGGAACGCAGTGGAAGAAAGCGAGACGAGATACATGACCACATCGTTCAGAGCATCAGGCTCACGGCAATGGGTTGCCAGATATACGCACAGGCGAAGACGGGCCAGCGATAGGCCCCAGCAAATGAGCTCCCTTGCCACAGCTCCGCGCATGCCCAGCCGCAATATCCGTCTGCATGGCGCCACGCATTTGTAGTCGTGTTCATGAATGAGCTGTGAGCGCCTTCTATGGGACTTCAGGCAAGGCCCTGTGTTCGTGAGTCTTCTCTCTACATGAAGCTAAGTGGTGAAAGGGTTCAATGCACCTTGTGCGAGCGCAGATGCATTCTCGACGCAGGCCAGTTGGGTGTCTGCAGAACCCGACAGAATATCGAGGGAATGCTGTACACGCTTGTCTACGGCGATCTCAGCGCAGTTGAGAGTCGCCCAATCGAGATCAAGCCTTTCTTCCACTACTGGCCTGGATCAACGGCATTGACTTTCTCCACATGGTCATGCAATTTTGACTGTCCTTGGTGTCAGAACTACAACCTCTCGAAGACATGGCCCGTACCAGAGAGATCCAAGCCCGTGATGCCCGAGAGGTTGGTGCAGATGGCCATAGACTCGGGCGACGAGGGGCTCTGCGCTAGTTTCCAAGAGCCTACCCTCCTCACTGACTGGGCAGTAGAACTCTTTGCCCTGGCGAAGAGACGAGGCCTCTATTGCTGCTACGTTTCAAACGGGTACATGACTCCTGAGGCGCTCAATCTGCTCCGGCAGTCAGGACTAGACGGATTGAAGATCGACATCAAAGGAGACGAAGCCATCTACTGTAACCTCTGTGGCTCCGTGGATGCAAATGTTCCTTGGCGGAATGCTGAGGCCGCCAAGAGGATGGGCATACACGTGGAGATAGTGAACTTGATCATCCCAAGAGTCAATGACAGCGATGCTACCATTGCTCACATGATCGAGAAACATCTGAAACACCTCGGTCCAGAGACACCAATACACTTCACCCGATACATTCCCGCGTACAGGCTCGATTCGCCTAGCACAAGCGTCGTGAGCCTAGAGCGGGCTCGCGAAATGGCACGGAGGGCCGGAGTGAAGTACCCCTACATCGGAAACGTCAGAGGTCACATCTACGAGAATACGTTCTGTCCTGAGTGCGGCGAATGCATCATAGTCAGAGACGGCGACAGCATTCTATCATACCGGTTGACTGAAAGAAACACATGTCCGAAATGCTCAGCCAGGATTCCAATTGTCGGGAAACATGCGAACAGCTGAGGGATCTGGACGTTCAGTCCGGCTTGCCAAAGGTTGAGATCGACGATACGCAGAGACGAATTGAAGTCAACAAGCGACCCGTAGAGGCAGTGCATGCCGCTATTCGAAATAGTTCATGTCACAGGGAGCTCTTCCGTAGGTGGCTACAGGGGCGCACAATGGCACCGTCTGTACTCGTTCCAGGTCATTGCAGAACCTCGTTGCCGACGCAAGCTCTTCGGAGCAGTTGGAAAGGTTTAGGTAGGCTCATTGTTTCTTGCTCTGGGACGGGCCCGTAGCTCAGTCAGATCCTGCGACTCAGGGTCCTGAAGAGGTAGAGCACCGGAGAAGCATGTTCGGTGAAGCTTTTACCTGTACGGAGGAGACCCGGGGGTCCCGGGTTCAATTCCCGGCGGGCCCGCCACTTCAGCATCTTTCCCCGGGCTTGCTAGTGCGCAGGGTCTTGGCTACTACGCATGGGAATCGTACTCCGGGCTTAAGTCCCGCGCTCGATTCTCAGTGATCGCCGTGAGACGGGGATGAGAGCGTGTGTAGTCTTCGATACCAGATACGGCAGCACAGAGAAGATCGCGAGATCCCTTGAACTGGGGCTCAGGGAAGCTGGCATTGGGACTGCTTGCGTTAGTGCGAAGGACGCACCTTTCGACTCGTTGATGGAATACGATCTGATCTGTCTTGGTGCCCCAACCGAAGGTTTCACCGCGTCCAAGCAGATGAAAGAGTTCCTTGAGAAGCTCAAAGGCGCTGATCTGTCTGTAAAGTGTGGCTTTGCATTCGACACAAAGCTGGATTCCCGTTTCTCTGGCAGCGCAGCGAAGTTCATTGAGAAGGAATTGAATGATCTGGGCCTTCGGATCATCGCGCCGCGTGAGTCGGCAATAGTCTTCGCCTTGAAAGAGGCCGGTGCGATCACTGGTGCAAGGCTCAAAGAAGGAGAAGAGAAGAGGTTCGAGCAGATCGGAACACAAGTTGGAACCGCTCTTGCCGCCAGAGGAAGGTAATCCCAGTATGAGCGCTGCGAGAGAGAACCAGTTGATAGCAAACAGCGAAAGCCATCGGCGCGCGGGTGAGTCTAGGATCGAAACTGCAGACTCCGCTTGGAAGAGTCTCTACAGAGTCGGCGGTGGGGCTGATTTGGCCGTGTTGGTGTTCATACCGATCCAGATGATCGTCTTCTTCATCTGGCCGCCGCCGAGCACCGTGACCGGCTGGTTCACCCTCTTTCAGGGCAATGCGCTCGTGGGACTTCTCGACATGGACCTGTTGCTGATTGTCGACTATGTCCTTTCAGGTCTCGTGTTTCTGGCCCTCTACGCTGCCCTCAGACGAGCCAGCGAATCTCTTATGGCAATTGCTTTGACCCTTCAGCTCGTGGGGATCACCACTTATTTCGCGTCGACTACGGCCTTTGAGATGCTTTCTCTGAGCAGCCAATTCGCAATGGCGACCACGGATGCGGAGAGGTCTACGCTCTTGGCCGCAGGGCAGGCGATGCTCGCGATCTGGCAGGGCACCGCGTTCGACGTGAGCTACATCCTCGGCGCCGTCGCCCAACTGATCGTCTCAGCTGTCATGCTGCGAACCGGTATCTTCGGCACAGCGGCCGCTTATGCGGGACTCCTGAGTGGTGCAGCGATGTTGGTGCCGCCCACGGCAGGCACTGTGGGACTCGTCCTGTCGCTCGTTTCTCTCGTGCCTTTGGTGGCATGGCTCATCCTGGTTGCTCGAAGGCTTTTGCGGCTAGGGTAGGGCCTCTCCAAACGTCTGACTGATTATGAGTTTCGGAGCCTCCAGGCAACCGGAGGTCTGCGAGCTTAGGCCTTTCTAGTCCGAGACACGATCCGGCTCTATTCTCATCAGGACTCTTTTCTCCCCAGGCGCACGCCACGGGTACTTTTCCTTGCCAATGTATTTCTTCGCCAGCCTGTCGATATGTTGATCCGCGCTCTCTGCCGTCTGTGACGCAACGCGCCCCCGAATCGTGACTTTCTCATACGGATCGTTCTGATCCGCGATGGAGATTGCGACGCGTGGATCTCTGGCAGCGTTCCTCTGTTTCGTACGCCCCATTGCAGTGTTGACCAGAACCACGTCGCCTTCACGGTCAATCCAGACAGGTGACACTTGCGGAGCGCCGTCGGGCATGATCGTGGCTAGGAAACCAAAGTTCTTCCCGTCAATTAGCCTAGCCGCCTTGTCGGTTAGCCTACTGGGCAATTCGAGCCACAAGTTCGTGGAACGGCCTCGAGGAGATGTAAGGCTTGCCAGTGTTTCTCAAGTCGTCTCTGACCGCTACACAAGGCTCTTCGAAAGAATATTGCGTCACTGTTTGCGTTTGTTGCGAGGGATTCCCGGATTCGCATCGCTGTTTGCGTAGTCGAGAGGGAACTGAGGCCAATGTTTCGCAGAAAGGATGGTGAATGCAAGTCGAGAATGCTCATCTGTGTCGCGGTTGGCAGAATGAACTTCATCTGATTTCTCAAGCTTCGGCGAGCGCACGCTGTGTGCAGTGGTAGCGGTGACGGTCACAGTCCAGGGTGGTTCGGAGAGGGAATCATATGGTGTAGCACGCACCCGCACTAAGCTGTGAGGGAGAGCGGGTCTCGCGTGCAGATCCGGTTTCGCCGCATGCCACAACTGAACAAAGAAAAGAGGAAAAACGGGTCTAGAGCCGCCCTTGGACTCGAAGCCTATTTCTTATGCTTCTTTTTCGATTTTTTCGATTTCTTCGGCATTTTTCGTTGCTCCGGAGCACTTCCGAGCAAGGTGCCCGAAAAGCGCTCCTGTACCAGTCTTATGCGACGGTCGGATTTAACTCTGGCGTTTGCGCCCGGAATGGGACGCGAACTGGCCGGAATCAGCACTTTAGAGGCGGATTGCGCACACATGCGGTGATTTTCGGCAGACTACGGCTTGTGGTAGGTCAGAGGGGCCCTGACTCGTGGACATCGAAGGTGCCAACCCGTTGTCCGCCGAGATTCGCAAAGAATAGCCGCGTTCCCTTCGACTCAAATGCGATACTCGTGGGCTGGTTTAAGATCTCGCCCGTCGTGTCTTCGATCGACAGTTCGATGTTCCGGTCGGGAAAGACCCTGTTGATCCGGTTCGGAAAATAGCACGAGACATAGAGGTTTCCGTTCCTCGCAAATGCCAGTCCGTCCATGGCGCTGCCTTGGAGCGGGGCGTAGATCTCCGTAGATCCGACAGTCCCATCTTTCTTCACCGGGATACGAAGTACGTCTGCTGCAGTGCTCTGGATCATGAACATGGCCCCATCTCTTGGTGATGTGGCAAGTCCGTCCGGAAAATGCCAGTTGCCCCCAGCCAATGATTCCGACCGCTGATCCGGTCGAACGCGCACGAATCGCCCATTCGGTTTCCAGCAGTCTCCCGAGTCAAAGTAGTAGTAGTTGCCCTTGGAGTCGAATGAGCCATAGTTGGGCATGGCCAATGAACCGTCGGGAGCTCCGTCGCAGTGTGTCGAAACCTCGCCTTTCTGGGTCACGCGCATTACATTGTGGTTTCCGTTAGCCATGACGCTGCCCACGAAGCCTTGCATATTCGTCAACTGATGAGGCTCAAACCGAGGTGGTCTCATCACGTAGACTTCGCCGGCAAAGCCGCTCGTATATAGGCGACCGCCAGGTCCGAAATTCACACACTCCGGATGATCTAATCCAGTCTGGGCTTTCTCAATTTGATGAAAGTCGTAACGTGGCATGCCGGCTCAGTTTCAAGGCAATTACGCGTGCGGCGTGCGGACTTGAATCTTCTTGGCCCCATTCCCAGCTACCGGACAGCGCGTTGCGTCTAGGGCGTTGAGGGCTCACTTCCAGACTGACTCGCCGGTGAGAAGGAATCATTCAGTGCCGGTGTCAAGGGGCATGGAGGTTGGCATGATCGGACCGTACTTGGATTCCAGTTTGCGTGTGACCTCCGGCATGCCTTCGGGTTCAAAGCTCAAGATGACGAGATTGTCATCGACATAGAATGCCATAAGATACACTCGTGAGTATGAGACAACGACTGAGTTGAGGTTACCGGATTGACCGACAAGTCGTCCCCACAGCAGTCCCATGATCGTTGGGAACTCGCGTATGGTCAGTTCGTCTGTTGCCGGGTCTGCGTAGCTCTCGACGCCAGGTCGTTGGGCATTCTGCACGATCTTTCCCTGTTGATCCAGGATTCCTACCCAGCGTATGTTCTTGTCGAGTTGAAAGAGTTGCTGTACGAGATCGCTTGGATTCATGTCTGGAATCGATCTTCAAGCATAGGATCAGGTACTTAACGATGTGGCAATCATTCGTGTCAACATAGGTGGTCCCTTTTTCCACCAACGTGATGTAATGTATAATAGCACGACCGAAAACGAGAGATCTGCCTAGGCATGAATTGATGATCACTGACAGCCGAGAATCTGCTCGCGCTCTCCTGGACAGAGCAGTCGATTTCCATGGACACCTAGGCCCTTTTCTGATACTTGGAATGCGAATGGGGGTAATCGCTCGATCCATGCTGGGGCCCCAGAACCAGGACGGCCTGAGTGCGGTCGTGTTTGTCAAATCCACCCCTCCGGCATCCTGCACGATCGACGGCATCCAAGTTGCGTCGAAATGTACCCTTGGCAGAGGCACGATTCGAGTCGTGGAGGCGTCGGATCGCATTGCTGGGAGATTCCAGCTCGAAGGCCGAACATGTACGATAACGGTCAGACCTCGGACTTTGTATCAGCTGTTCGAACGCGTGAGCACGGCAGATGCCGAGGTTCTAGTCAAGATGGCTAATGATGTGATGACAGCTTCGGATGAAGAATTGTTCGAGATTGAGTCAAGCCAATGACCCGTCAGGATGAGAAGGTCGGTCAGGCATTGTCAGGAGGTTCTTGGTAGGAATCGGATCTCTTGCGTGCTTCCGTCACCCACACCTCTGGCATTAAGGAAGGCCAACGTTGAAAAGCGATAGTCCAAGACGAGCATGTTGAGCTTCTCCCGTTCCTTCGCTCCGAATGACTCTCTCTTCACAAAGTAGATGCAGGCTAGCACCATCATGTCGTATCGTCCGACTCTGAGCGTCTCTCGGATGTCTTTCTCATTCTTCGCAAGATAGTCGAGGAGGCTATCGTAGTCCAACCTGATGCTTCTTGGCCCGAAGTCGATTCGTTTCCAGAGCCTATTCAGTTTCGGCTGGGCGGCGTTCGCACCTAGATGGAGCTGATGCACAATGTTCTGTGATATGGCTCCATTGTCAGGGTTTGTACAGTCGCTCTGTAGGTCAATCCCTGCTTCGAGAAAGATGCTGTTGAACGAGTCCCAGTCATCCAATCTTATGTAGATCGAGTCACCGGTCTCATTGAGATATGACCATGGAAATCCGTCTCGGCCGAATGCCCACTCGTATATGTAGGCCCTGTCCGTGGAGCCGAGTGGTCTAGTCACGTGGGCGTACTTGTAGAAACCCTTCTTGAAGAAGTAGTCCTCCAACTTCTTGATCAGCGTGTGCCGCAAGAACATCTCATGCCCTACGCTGGGAGCCGTGCTGAATTCGTTTCTTCGTGCAACCGCTAGGGCTTGATACGTGTCTATTGTTCCGCCCATTCCAGGAAACCTCGACCGGAGCTCGACATCTACACGTGCTTCGCTGCCTGTTCCGCCTTCGTAAATGAACTCGACACCGCTTTCCGAGTCGGTGTCCACTCGCTCAGGCCCTGACATGGAGAGTTCTCACGAACGTAGTGAAGCAACTGCATTGCCAATACAAAAGGCTAGGCCAACCTCATTCCAGTTGAAGGGAAATGTGGGCTTTCTGGCTTGCGTGATCGGACGGTGCGTTGACAATATCCATTCTCAGGCGCCTACCGGGACAGCATAACCGTGACATACGGAACTGGTTTACGGGACGCCTAGTCGTATGCCAAGGCGCGATATCTGAACTGGATCGGCACTCTGGCGTTCGGATGAAGCGACTCCAGTAGCTCGTGCGACACCAGAGTCACCTCTATCTGAAAGCGATGCGTCATCCGAGATACTAGGGCGTCAACAGGTATCTTGGGCGTTCTAGATGTTGTGTGCGCTTGTCAGTCTTCGGCTACTCTGCCTGCTTCTTGGGCGTTTGGGTAGGCTGAGGAGGCCGAGCAAGCTGGCGTCTTCGATAGTTCAGTAGCACCAATGCTGCGCCCAAAGCGACAGTGATCACAATAAGCACGTATGTTAGGGCCTTGTAGATGCTCAGTTCGGCCGTGGCTGCGTTGTAGCTCGATTCAAGCTGCGCGTACTTGGACAGTGTTTGATCGTAGTCTGATTTCAATGATTCGTACTCCGAAGAGAGTTCATTATGTTTCGCAACCAATGCGTTGTAGTCCTGCTCCAACTGCTTGTGCTTTGCCAGCAACTGCTCGTATTCAGGAGTGGTCGCCGTCACGTAAGTAAGTGGTACCGTCTGCTGCGATGACTTCTCGGTGATCAAGACTGACGGCTCATAGACATAGTAGTACGTGTAGTTGTATGGATACGGGGGATAGGGGTAGGGATAGTACGCGTAATACCACCAAGACGAGGATGGTGAGTAGTAGTTGGTGGTCTCTTCCCAGCTCTCTGTCACGGTTCCGATCATCGCACTTCTGTCAGCGTTGGATGGTACGGTTGCAGCCAGTGTCGTCTGCCATGTGTCGCCGGAACGGATGCTTTGGTCTCTCAGGATCGTTGCTGATGCCACTTTGGTCAACTGCTTGCCGGCATAGATGAAAACCTCAGCAGACAGTGAGCTGACTTTCTTGTTTGCCTTCGCAGTTGTTGTCGCCAGTATCGTGACGGTGTTCCCAGGGTCTGCCGACTCAGGGAACGTGAATTGAACTGTGAAGTGGTCGGTTGACACTGTTACGGTGGTTTGGGATGTCGGAGTCGTTCCGGTCACGGTCTCGGCAGCCGGCTGCACAGCAGGGTAAGTGCCATAGATGCCCAGGTAGTTCGGGCCCACCGCCGAAGAAGGCACAAACATCTGCATGCCCTGGACCGCCAAGAGTGACAGTATCAATGCAGATGCGACCAGAGGAACCCACGACTTGTCCGTCGGGCGAGTCCTAGAGAGCTTCATTCGCTCGGGTTGCGAGCACCATCGCCACAAGGCGTAGCGTCTCTCTTTCATGCAGATCCCCCCAATATTGCCTTGAACAGATTGTCGGCGAGGTGAGAGGGGTTGATCTTAGCCTTGTCTCGAGGAAGTGTGATTCCTCGTTCCTCGCTCTCTCTTATGAGGGCTTGTCTGCAGCTCTCCACTTTCGAGCAGTCGGAGCAGTCGCCTTCGCCCTTGTACCAGATTTGGATCCCGTTGGCCATGGAAAATGTCACCAACACTTCTGTCTTCCATGTGGAACTGTAGCCTGAGAGATATCCTTTCTTCAGGTCCATTCCACGTATATCGAGCCTGTTAAGTTGTGCGGCGTCTGTCAGCGCTCGTGCGATCTTCGCATCTATCGCGTTGAACGTCTTGTTGGTTGTCTGCGGGGTGACACCAATCTTTCGTGAGACCTCTGCCTGCGTCAGACCCTGCCTGCGGAGATTCCAGAAGCTCAGCTGCTTGTCGGTAAGATATCCTGCCCGCATCATGAGCTATGCCAACCTAAGCAAACGTAAGCCTATTCACACCTATAACTCTTGCCCACGTCTGGAAACCATACGTGACGCGGCCATTTGCTGCAACGCGCTAAGTGGGTCATGGAATGCAATTCGCGGATCACCGCGGCGGATCATGCAATTTGGCGTTCTCGATTGAATCGACAAGTCTTTAAGCCCGGCTTGGGTGGAGGTGAGTCCGGCGAGGAAATTGGCAATCATAGGGTACGAATGGATCATCGTGCTCGTGATCGTCGTCGTGCTTTTTGTGTGGGGTCCGCAGAAGCTCCCTGAATTCGCTAGGTCAATAGGATTGGCACGAAAGGAGATCGACAAAGCCTACAAGGAAGCAACGAATCCACCTTCCTCGCAGCCTTCCCAGGAGACAGATGCACTAATCGAAACCGCAAAGAAGCTGGGCATATCGACCGAGGGAAAGACCAAAGCACAAATCTCAGACGAGATTGTGAAGGCCAAGAACGCAGCCTGACGTTTCTATTAGGGGCATATCAGTTCAGTCAAGACGGCCCATAGATGATTTATCCTCCTACCAGAAGGTGTAGAGGGTTCTCTGGAGGAGAGTGGGCATGACAGAAGCTGAGAAGACAGCCGACGTGGTCATGCCATTCTGGGATCATCTTGGCGAACTGGCCAAGCGCGTGAAGGTCATCTTCTACGTTCTGATAGTTAGCACAGTTCTGTTCATGGCTCTTCCAGCTGACCTCAGCTTCCTGGCGAACCCGCTCGAATTCTATGATCCTCTTGTGGCGCTGTTTCTTCGGCAAATAAGGGCACAAGTGCTGCCGCCAGAAGTGAAGCTTATCGGCTACGAGTTGACTGCTCCAATGGAGCTCTATCTCATCGGCTCATTCATCTTCGGTTTCGTTGTCACCATTCCTGTGGTTGCATATGAGATCTATCGATTTATCGATCCGGCGTTGTATCCCAGTGAGCGCCGAGCGGTATATCCCTTCGTCCTATCCTTCACGGCGCTGTTCCTTGCAGGAGCCGCTTTCGGTTTCGTTGTCGTTATGCCTCTTACCCTCTGGGCACTTTTCAGGTTCTTTCCCGCCGTGGGTGCCGAGCAGATAATCTCTATCATGGACTTCTACAACATGGTGTTCGTATCTACCGTACTCTGCGGGCTTGCATTCACCTGGCCGGTGTTCTTCGTCCTCCTCGTCAAGTTCGGTCTCGTCGGCACATCGATGATCAGCAAGAACCGCAAGTATGTCTACGCGGGACTATTCATCGGCATCATGTTCATTACAACGGATGGCGGACCTCTTGTTGACGGAATGCTCCTGCTGCCAATGATCGTGCTCACCGAGACTGCACTGTATTTCGGAAGACGAATCGAGAAATCAAGACCCGCTATCAGCAAGCCTGCTAGAACGACCCCGGTATGCAGGTTCTGCTCAGCACAGGGGGAAACCGGAAAGGCATTCTGTGATAGTTGCGGAAAAGCGCAGTACTGACCGCGCTTGCGCAGCCGCAGCAAGAGCTAAGTACGTTACGTTTCTTCTACGCTGTCCAACACTCATGGAATGATCCGGATTGGGAAGGGTAAGGTTCATTCAAGGCGCAGCAGGAATCATCATGGGGTTCTTCGTCTACCAGTATGGGTTCTTCCTGACTCTGGACCTATCGCCCAGCCTTTCCAGCTGGAGCCTGTCATATGTTCCTTGGATGGGATCGCCTGCAGTCATGGGGGCTGCGCTTCAGCTTGTTGGAGGAGTGATTGCGATTGTAGGTCTCCTATCATGCATTACGTGGGTGGGGTCCCAGCCCAAAGCGAGGTTGGCACAAGGTGAACGGTCTGAGAGGCCAGCACCGGATGCCTCTATTCTTGCTCCCAAGCGAAAGTGCAGATTCTGTGACACACTTATTGAGCCTGATGCGTCATTCTGTCCCAATTGCCAACGTGCACAAGCTTAGTTCTTTTGATGCGGGCCCGAGACTGATGGAAGCAGTCAACCCTGCAGCCAGCGAACTCAGACGAATCAACCTGTCAGTCTTCTTTGCTTCACTTGGGCTCGCAAGCGTCTACCTGATACCCGCCTATGCAGAGCGTCTCGGCGCAAGCTACCTAGAGCTCGGTTTCATCGGATCAGTTCGCTCCCTGCCATACATGTTCCTTCCGGTAGTCGTTGGCTACTTGGGAGATAGGTTCGATAGACGGAGGCTCTTCCTGTCGAGCATCTTCATCACAGGCGCAGCGACACTGATGCTATCTGCTGCGGACACCGTCGGCGGTGTAGTGCTTGTTCAAGTCCTGCTGGGAGTCGGCTTCTCGTTGTTCTGGCCGCTCTCAGAAGCCTTAGTGTCAGAGACTGCGCCATTGGATCGGCGTACAGCAGCGATGGGGGTGTACGGAGTTTCCTGGGCTTCCGGTTTCCTGATTGGCCCACTCGTCGGGGGGCTGATTGCGGAGGTTATCGGTTTCCAAGCTACTTTTGTAGTTGCCGGAATCATTGTCGTGGTGGTCGCAGTCATCTCCGTCCAGGCGATTCGTGCATCAAGGAAGCACGCAGATCCCGGCATGAGAGCGTCTCTGAGGCCTGAGTGGGCTCTTGCATCGAAGCTTCTCCCCATGCTGATGGTGCAAATCCCGTACGGGATCGTGTTCGCTTTCATTGTCACTATCTTTCCTGGTTATGCGATTCAGACCGGCCTGACACCGTTTGAGGTCGGAGTGCTTGTTTCAGGGTTCGGCTTCACTCGCATAGTCATGTTCTCGCTCTCGGGCAGGTTCAGTAGGCTTGGTGAAAGAACGAGCACAGCGCTCGCTTTCGTGGGTCTCGCAGTTGCCCTTCTCATGATACCGCTCAACAGCACTTTCCCCGCCCTGTTGGCGGACATGTGCGCGTTGGGAAGTTTTGTCGGCATAATCTACCCTCAAACGATTGGCTACATCTGCAAGCGCTCGCCCTCCGCGAGCATGGGATTCGCCGTAGGGCTCTACGAGACGATTTTCGGAATCGGGTTTGCGGTAGGGCCTATCGCATCCGGCCTTGTTGTTCAAGTGGCCAGCCCGGATCTGGCATCTGCAGTTCTCGCAGCTGTTGCACTGGCAGCGATTCCAATGATTGCTTTCTCGAAGAGGTCCGTATCAATCAGATGACTGCAACAAGGGAGACTCCAACGCCCTGCATTCTTGGTGTCGCAGAATCTTGGATGATTCATCCATCTTCCTTTTATCTGCCTGAAGTCGTCGCGCTTCGTCGAAGCGAATGGAGGTGAATTGTTTGGCTCCACCTATTGGCCCCGGGATTGTACTCGTCGAATTGGTTAGGCTAGTGCTCGCCCTGCTAGTTTCCATAGGGTTCTTCTACCTACTGATCAAGCTTGCAGGCTTCGTCGACGCGATGACAAAAGCGAAGCAGGCTTCGCAACAATCAGCCGGTCACCAAGCACATTCCGGATCAGTGAAGAGCTAGACCCCACAAGGCGGCCTCTACGACCGTCTCCCACACTTTCTTTCTCTTAGCGTACGCTCGCATATGTCTTCATGAACTGCTCGATTCTGTCTGAAGCTTCGTCGATAAGACCTGCAGGCGGCAGGAAGACGACTCTGAAATGCCCTGCACCGTATGTTTCGTCGAATCCCGAACCATTCACAACCAGCACGCCGGTCTTCTTCACGAGATCGGTCGCAAAGTCCTTATCAGATTTCCATCGTTCGCCTAGCGATACCTTCGGGAATAGGTAGAACGCGCCCCGAGGCGTGGTGCAGCTGAGTCCTTGGATACGCCGGATCCTTCGCAGAAAGTGGTCTCTCCGCTTCTTGAGGGTGCGCACCATTGTCGCAATATGTTTCTGCGGTCCTCTGAGCGCTCTCACTGCAGCATATTGAGTGGGCGTAGGTGCACAAAGGCGTATCCTGCTCTCCTTCGTAATCGCCTCTTTCAGCCCACCGAGAGCGTTTGCGGGATCGTGGAAATACAGATATCCGAGTCGCCATCCGGTCATCACGTAGGTCTTTGAGAATCCGTTCAAGCCCACGATCGGGACATCCTTGGTCAATGAAGCTGTGCTTCTGAATCCTGAATCGTATACGAGCCTGTCGTAGATTTCGTCCGATGCGACAGGCAGTCCGTATTCGGCGGCAATATCCAGCATCTGTCTCAGTGTCTTCTCGTCGTAGAGCGAACCTGTGGGGTTGTTCGGGTTCACGATCACGAGCGCACGTGTTCTCTCCGTGATCTTCTTGCGGAGATCATCCAGATCCGGGAGCCAATCGTTGTCCTCATTTGTTCGATATGCAACTGGTTTTCCTCCGAAGAACTTGACAAAGGAGATATAGGGCGGGTAGGTAGGACCTGGTACTAGCACCTCGTCACCGGGTCGCACAAGTGCGCCGGTCAAGAATTGAATCCCCTCAGAGATCCCTGAAGTCACTATCACGTCGTCTTCCGAGATCGGCACCGAGTTGGTCTTCCTCTCTTTCTCTGCAATCGCCTCTCTAAGAGTCTTGATGCCCTCCGAGGGCGCATAGTAGTTGCGGCCAGTCTCCACAGCCGTGGTGAGGGCCTTCCTGATGTGAGCGGGAGTCTCGAAATCGAAGGCGGCTGGGTCGCCGGTGTTGAGGTATATCACTTTCCTGCCTGACTTCTCAACTTCCTTGGCGACCCCCAACATATCTCTGATGGCATATTCTATTCCGCGGGCTCGGTCCGCGACATGTATCGCGCCCGGAATCAACTTCTCATGACCCCAGCTGAGAAGAGCCGACCTTGTACTTGTTGCTTTTCCTGACGCACCTCACCTGACTGCTCAGCAAGTCTATTTGATCGATCTCATGTCCCGTGAGCAGAAGCAGGCACGGGAGGGAGCGGGCGCGTCTGACATGGACCGAGGGCGACAGCCAAATCGATTTCACGCCGTGATGGTTGTGTGTTCACTATTCTTCTTCATCTACCTGGGCAACTCGCTGTGGTTGAGTCTGTTTCCGAACTACCTGCTTAGACTTGGCATGGATTCGTTCATGATAGGCACTACGCTCATGATCTACAATGCATCGTTGAGCATCACATTCCTTCCTTCTGGTCGGCTCTCCGACAAGGTGGGCAGGCGCCCATTGATCGTTGCTGGATCTTTGATGCTCGCCTTGAGCACCGTCTCGCTCAGCCTGAGCCGCCAAGTGGAAACAACATTACTGGCTGTGATCGGTGAAGGAATCGGACTGGGTCTACTCACTCCTTCAGGGAATGCAATGATATCAGATGCTGTCCCAGGTCGCGGTTCGGGAGTTGTTTTTGCCACATACCAGATCGCAACGCTTGCCGCCGCGGTTGTCGGGTCGTTTTCGGCTGGGGTTCTTGCGGAATGGGTTGGTTTCCAGAGCATGTTCTTCCTCAGCGCAGTGCTTGCAGCCGGGACTGCGATCAGCGGCTATTTCGTCGTCCCGGAGACGATGGCGGAGAAAGCTCGTGGCTATGCTTCAGCGGTCGGCGAGAGCATCCGCTCATCGTTGTCAGGTACTGCGAGAATACTGCGGTCGAACAGGGAGCTTGCCTTTCTTGCTGCAGCACTGGTAGTCCACGCGGCAGGCTTCTCGATGATAAGCCCATTCATATCGCTCTATGCAGAGAAGGGCATCCACCTCGAGATAGCTCAGGTAGGTGTAGTTGTGAGTGTGTGGAATGCCGGCATAGCGATGGCCCAGATACCTTCCGGTCAACTGACGGACCGTTTCGGCGCCAAACCTTTGCTTCTCGCTCACTTCATTCTCTCCAGCGTCATTTGGGTAGTCTATGCATATGCCTGGAATTTCGAATCGGGAATCATAGTCATGCTCGTGTTTGGGGTTGTCGGCGCTCTGGATATGCCTGCTAGGCGGACGATAATGGTTGAGTATGCAACCGGAGAGACAGGGAAGGCCACAATAATAGGCTCGCTCGACGCGATCACCGGTGGGGTTGGGATATTCGGTCCAGTGCTTGGGGGGCTGGTCTGGGCTCAAATGGGCAATGCGGCCCCCTTTCATCTGGCGGGTTTCATCAACGCCTTCGCATGCTTGCCGCTGATTGTGATCATGCGAAAAAGGGCGCGACGTGAGTCAAGACCGTTCGCGTCCGGCGACATATGACACGCGCAGGATCTGGCCTAGGGAAGGATGGGTTTTGGCCAAGTCGGATTCTTGGGTCAAACTACAGGCGGAGATCGATTCCTGTGCTCGATGCCCGCGGCTGACGAGATATCGTAAGAAGGTGTCCATTGAGAAAAGGAGACAGTTCATGGATGATGAATACTGGGGGGCGCCGCTCGTTGGCTTCGGCGACACGAAAGCCGAGGTTGTCGTGATCGGACTGGCACCTGCGGCGCATGGTGGCAACCGAACCGGTCGCATGTTCACGGGAGATGGATCCGCAAACTTCCTCATGAGAGCACTCCACGCTTCAGGATTTGCCTCCCAACCAACATCCGAACATAGGAACGATTGCCTCAAGCTGAAAGGTGCATTCATCACTGCAGTGGTCCGTTGTGCACCTCCGCAGAATAGACCGGCGGCAATCGAGCTCTTGAACTGCAGCTGTTATCTCGACAGGGAGCTGGCCCTCTTGTCGCAAGCCCGAGTGATCCTGGCACTTGGCCACGTGGCATTCAGAGGTTATCTCGGTCACATCAAGAGATGTGGGACGATCATCAGGCACCTTGACTTCAAGCATGGCAAGATATACTCGTTGCCTCACGGCCTTCCAGTCTTGGTCGCCTCGTATCACCCCAGCAGGCAAAATACCCAGACCGGAAGACTGACACCCGCGATGATGGACCATATCATGGCAACTGTGAAGAAGATTCTCGCAGAAAGCCCGCTTTGAGAACGTCAAAGCTTCCTGCAATCTGTGTCAGTGGACAATCGTAGATCGCGGAACTTGTCGTATCATATATGAGGAGGTCGGCAACTCTTTTATAGAGTCCAGAAGATGTCTGGACTCTCATTCCCGTGATCGCCATGGAGCCATCGAGAAAGCCACTGAACCTTCTAGTGAAGAAGCTGAACTCAGACATCTGCATCAGACTGAAGAATGACATCGAATATCGGGGCAAGATGGTCGACTGCGATAGTCACATGAACATAATCCTTGGCGGAGCTACGGAGTACAGAGGGAATGCGCCGACCGCGAATTTCGGAAACCTGATCCTACGTGGAAGCAACATCCTCTACGTTTGCGTGGATCAGGCGCGTCAGTAGCCGCGTCGAATCGCGCTGCTGCAACCAGACATAAGGCGAGGCATCGGACCACATCGGCAAGACATTCATCTCGTTCTCGGTTCGGTCTTGCAGGCCTCGTTCTGGGCACGCATCGTGCTCACAGTCAAGTTGAGCAATGCTAAACAACTCCGTTCGTATCAGGTAGCGGTCAAAGGCTGGATGGAGCCTACGGAGCATGCTAACAGCAGTGCCTGAGGCGGAAGCTCACCGGGAGGCGTGCAAGGAGATCCTCCGCAGACTCTTGTCAGATCTGGATGCGGTCGAAAGTGCAGAGGAGATCAAACTGGCTATCTCCAGGAGCCATCACCTGAGCACGGTCCCTCGCAACTCGGATCTGCTCTCCGCCGCTTCACCTGAAGAGAGGCAAGCTCTCTTGGAGAAACTCAGGCTGAAGCGTGTCAGGAGCGTTTCCGGGGTCAATGTGATTGGGGTCATGGCGTCTCCACAGCAGTGTCCGCACGGCAGGTGCGCTTACTGCCCTCAGGAGGACGATGCGCCGACCAGCTACACGGGATATGAGCCAGCTGCGATGCGGGCAAAGCAGAATGGCTTCGACCCACATGCTCAGCTTACATCTAGGCTGGAACAACTCCGCGCGATCGGTCACAGCACTTCGAAAGTCGAGATCGTCATCCAAGGTGGCACCTTTCTGGCCCGCCCTCTGGAGTATCAAAAGCACTTTGTGAAGCGATGTCTAGATTCCTTGAACGGTACCGAGAGCTTCACTCTGGAAGAGGCGAAGATTAGGGCTGAGTCAAGCAAGGTCAGAAATGTTGGAATGACCTTTGAGACTCGACCGGACTGGGCGACGAAGAGGCACGTGGATCTGATGCTCTCTTATGGTGCAACGCGCGTTGAGATCGGGGTCCAGGCACTTGACGAAGAGGTTCTCAGAATTGTTGAACGAGGTCACTCAACACGCGAGGTCGTTGAATCATTTCGTGCCGCAAAGGATGCCGGGCTGAAGGTCGTTGCCCACATGATGCCGGGACTACCCGGCTCGACTCAGAAAGAAGACCTGCAGGGATTCAGAAGATTAGTCTCTGATCCTGGATTCCGACCTGATATGCTGAAGATCTACCCCTGGCTCGTGGTCCGCGGAACCAAGGCTTTCGAATGGTGGAGAAACGGCGTGTACGCGCCTCTCAGTTCTGAAGAGGCTGCAGCTTTCGTTGCTGGTGTCAAGGAGTTCGTTCCTCCATGGATGCGGATCATGAGAGTCCAGCGCGAAATACCGGCTAGGCTCATCCTCGCCGGCCCTAACAAGGGAAACCTACGAGAACATGCGCTGACATTGTTGGCAGGAAAGGGAAGACGATGTAGGTGCATCCGCTGCAGGGAGGTCGGCCATAGAAGGATCAAGGACGGCGTGGACCCTGACCCTGACGAAGTGAGGCTAGTAAGGACGTACTATGAATCATCATATGGTACTGAGGTCTTCCTGTCCCAGGAGGATCTGATGACTGACACACTGATCGCGTATCTCCGCCTGAGGGTTCCCTCTCCATCAGCTCATAGGACAGAGATCAATTCTGAGTCTTCGACTGTCGTGAGAGAGCTCCATGTCTATGGACCCCTTGTCCCCGTAGGCGAACATGATCTTTCTTCTTGGCAACACAAAGGTCACGGAGCATCACTCCTCAAGGAGGCAGAGAGAGTATCAAGGGACGAGTACGACGCGAGGAAGATACTTGTGCTCAGTGCGCTCGGGACCAAGGAATACTACAAGCGAGCCGAGTACTCCTACGACGGCCCATACATGAGCAAGCATCTGCAGTAGGGTCCGATCATTCACGCAGGTTTTAACTCTTCACCACTTCTCAGTATCTAGACAATCACATCGGTGACCAATGGATGAAGGAACTGGGAGGATACAGGGGCCGGGCCCTTGGTCTGATCACCGCTGCCGGCGCATCGGTCGGGGACAAGGTTAGACTGAGGAGAGACCACGAAGCGATCGATGGTTTACTGATGCCCCGGACATCCGGAAGAGACGACACGCACCTAGTCCTCAAGCTGGCGACCGGCTACAATGTCGGAGTTGCCATAGGCGAGGGCACGCGAATCGAGGTCGTAGGCGCAGGCGCAGAACCTGCTCTTTCGAGGCCACCGAGACCAGCGTCCTCTGAGAGTCTTCCAAGAGTGACGATCTTCAGCACCGGCGGAACGATCGCGAGTCGAGTTGACTACCGCACAGGTGCAGTTGAGTCTGCTCTAACGGCCGAAGATCTCTACAGTTTTGTGCCCGAGTTGGCATCAGAAGCCGACATAACGGCAAAGGTTCTCTACAGTGTCTTCAGCGAGAACCTCACCCCGCAGCATTGGAAACACATAGCTGAATCGGTGCGTGATGAGATCCAATCCGGGGTGTCAGGTGTTGTCATCGCCCAGGGCACGGACACTCTGGGCTATTGTGCTGCCGCCCTGAGCTTTGCGCTCCAGTCAAGCCCAGCTCCCGTAGCATTCGTGGCTGCCCAGAGGTCCTCAGATAGGCCAAGCTCGGACGCAGCTTCAAACCTGATCGGGGCCGTCAGCGTGGCAGCAAGGGCTCCGTTCGCCGGCGTCGTCGTGGCAATGCATGAGTGGATGTCAGATGAGACTCTGCTCATTCATAGAGGAACGAAGGTCCGGAAGTGCCATACTAGTCGACGCGACGCATTCAAGTCAATCGGCGCGAACCCGATCGCACGTTTCCATCTGGCCGAGAGAAAATTGGAGATCCTGGAAAGCGACCTTCCCACACGCGGGTCGACTAGGCTGATCTGTAAGCCGGACTTTGACGACCGCGCAGCGTTGCTGAAGTTCCATCCGGCCATGAATGCAGGTATCATCGACTGGCATGTGGACAACGGATACCGAGGCCTGATACTGGAAGGGACAGGCCTTGGGCATGTCAGCACAACCTGTCTTCCCAGCATTGCGCGAGCAGTCGAAAAGGGAGTCTTCGTTGGAATGACTTCCCAATGCCTCTGGGGAAGGGTCGACATGAACGTGTACTCAACCGGCATCGACTTGCAGAAGATTGGCGTTCATCCCCTAGAAGATATGCTGCCCGAGACCGCGCTTGCGAAGCTCATGTGGGTGCTCGGCCAGACAGAGGACAGTGCGAAGGTCTCAGAGATTATGAGAGCGAATGTGGCCGGCGAGATCAGCCCAAGAAGAATAGAAGGCGTAGACAATGGCAACCACGAGTGAGTACGATTCCATAGGCCTCAAGGTGGGCATAGAGATCCATCGACAACTGGACACAGAGCGAAAACTGTTCTGTGACTGCCCTACCACGATGTCCGAAACGGAACCATCTGTCCGCTTCCTGAGGAGGCTTCGCCCGACTCAAAGTGAACTTGGTCAGGTCGACCCCGCTGCGCTGTTTGAGTTCCAGAAGGGGCGTGCAATAGTCTACGAGGCTGACGAGACCACATCGTGCTTGGTTGAGATGGATGAAGAGCCCCCAAAAGACTTGAACCCTGAGGCCGTGGAGATTGCTCTCGCGACCTCAATACTGACAAATTCAAAACCCGTTGAAGAGATTCACGTCATGAGGAAGATCGTGATTGATGGATCAAACACAACAGGATTCCAGAGGACCTGCGTTGTGGCTGTGAATGGATGGATTACCGTAGACGGCAAGAGTATTCCGATTCAGCAGATCTCCCTGGAAGAGGATGCCGCAAGAAAGACAGGCGAGTCTGGCGTCACGGTGAGCTACCGAATAGACCGATTGGGCATTCCTCTTGTTGAAGTCTCAACTGGACCGGTCATCACATCCCCTGAAGAGACTGAGCGTGTCGCCAAGGCAATCGGGAACATTCTCAGAGACACTGGTCGAGTCAAGCGTGGGCTAGGAACGATCAGACAGGACCTCAACGTCTCGCTCAGAGACGGAGCATTGATCGAAATCAAGGGAGTTCAAGAGCTAGATCTACTGTCCAAAGCCATCAGCTATGAGGTTTCGAGACAGCTGGAACTGCTGAGAATCAGAGACGAATTGAGATCCCGTGGGATCAAGGAAGCTCAGCTCGCCGGCGAGTCAGCTGATGTGTCATCATTATTCGCCCGAACGAAGTCCAAGGTGGTTCGTGAGGCACTTAGTTCTGGGGGAGTCGCGCTTGCGGTGAAGCTGCATGGATTCCACGGCCTCATCGGCAGAGAACTGGCGCCCGGCCTTCGTCTCGGGACCGAGATGGCAAGCAGAGCGAGCTTCTGGGGCCGCGTCGGAGGTATCTTTCACACGGATGAGCTTCCCGCATATGGCATCTCAGAAGAGGAAGTTCTCTCTGTGCGCCGGACGCTTGGCTGCGGTGAATCTGATGCTGCGGTCTTGGTCGCCGATTCAGAGGATAAGGCAAGCGATGCCTTGACCGCCGTTGTGGAGAGGGCACGTGAGACCCTTCTGGGAGTCCCGACAGAGACGCGAATGGCTACGGCAGACGGAACAACACGATACATGCGGCCTCGACCCGGCGCATCTCGGATGTACCCTGAGACAGATGTGCCCCCTGTAGAAGTAACACAGGAAGTACTTGCCAGAATCAAGGCCAAACTGCCGCCGCCGCGTGAGGCAGTCATGAAAGAGCTGTCGACTGACTATCAGCTGAACAAGAAGCTGGTAGATCAGTTGGTTGAGTCGGAATATGTGTGTGTCTTTAGGCGTGTCTGCTCAGAGAGTGGGGTTGCGCCAAGCTACGTGGCGACCGTTCTAACTGAGAACCTGAAGAGCCTCGGCAGGGATGGTGTTCCAGTTGACCGCCTGACGCCTGATCATTTTGAGTCAGTCTTTGCGTCTATCCGCGAAGGGAAGGTCGCGAAAGAGGCAGCTCCTTCTCTTTTGTCCTGGCTGTCAAAGAACACAAACAGCACCGTCGAAGACGGGATCCGTGAACTGGGGCTTCGCATGCTTTCAGAGGATGAGCTCCGCAATACAGTGGATCGTGTCATTGGCGCGAATCACAGCCTCATCGAACAAAGAGGAGAGGGGGCCCAGGGCAAGATCATAGGTCTAGTAATGAGCGAAGTCCGAGGCTCTGCAGATCCCGCAACGGTGGCAAACATGGTCAAGGCCAGAATCGCAGGTAGGTCGAGAAAGAAGTGAGTGTGATGAGGCACTCTGCTACTTCCAGAGTATCTCCTCGTCTTTCAGTACGTTGTATCCGAGCCGCTTGAACCGCTCGATGTCGTGTTGTAGGAAGAGAGTGAGCGCAGTCTCGTTGTATCCTTCAAGGAACGGCTCCCCACAAGCACTGCATATCATCTCGCTCATCTTGTTGATCACTTGCTGTCCGTAGAAGCCGTTTGTGAGGATGGCTACTCCTCCTTGGGTGTCGTCTGGATGGTTGTCAATGTTTGAGCATTCGAATACCATCCACGTGTTCCATCTTTCTTCTCCCAAGAACTCCGACCTTCAGATCGTATATGTCCATGACATAGGAATAATAATGCTTGCGCATCATCGCCTGGCGCCATGCGGTTAGATGGCAAGCTCATTCAAGAAACTCTACGTCGTCGACTATTCCATCTTGATTTGAGTCTACCCCCGAAACGACTCGTGCCACAATCTCGCGGTTGAATACATTCCCCGCGGCAATGTCCTCCGTGTACTTCACGAAAGCCATTATCGAGGCTTGGGTTCCTGCGATCTCGTTGCCAGCTAAGACAATGACCTTTGAGTTCGGGTTCATGGGGTTTTGGATCATCTGGACGGCGCCGTCGTGCGGCTCTGCGTATGTCCGTTCTGAGATCGTGGACATTATCACATCTGGGCCGGCAAGTTCGTAGGTGATCGGTAGGAACTCGTTCATCATCATAGCGATTGTGTTCACTCTGGGATTTCCTACTAGAATCAGGTTGCTCATGATCTGCTGCTGGGTGAGCTCTGTGTCAAGCCTGACCACATTCGTCCTAGCAAGCGGGAGAAGGGATCCGAGGAAAAGGGTGAGATAAGCTGCATGGTAGCCGCCCATGTCTCTTTCTCTGAAAATGCCGTGCTGGTCTGGGCTTCCAATCACGACGTGGCCATTGAAGATGCCATTGGTGACGAACGGTGCTAGCAGCCTAGTACTGGCCTCCGAGAGGTCAGTCTCTTCCGCGCGGGTGCTCGTTTCTCCGAGCTGTGATGCGATGACTGCGATTGCACTGTGTTCGGCCCGATAGTACTTCGCCACTGCACCTCTTCGTCGTTCCCTTCGTTGAAGACGAATGAATCCTGTCTTCTCGAGTTCTTTCAGGTGGTAACATACGACCTGCTGGCTTGCGTTGAGCTTCTTAGCCAGCTCCCTTGCGCATTGCTCCGCCCCCACGAGTTCTTGGAGGATCTTCCAACGCATTGGCTGAAGCAGGGCCTGGGCCGGTGCTGGATCTTCGTAAACCTTCACTGGGACAGGTTGTCCTCCCCGCCTGTCCTTTAGCACTAGGTAGGACATCGAAACCATCGAGTGTTTTCATGCGTGAATACTAAAGTCGTTATTGACTGGTCCATGCATGAACATTGGGTGCTTCAGGCGTGTGATGTGCATGTGCCGCGCCGCCGAGGGCGAAGCAACTGGAGGACCAGGTCCCTACCAGATTGTGCGTAAATACGCGTTTCTGCGTAATCTTTATCATCAAACCGAAGATATCGTGTTCGGGACTGTCTCATGCGCTCGCTCACAAGCACCACGGGCAAGCAGGTTGCATTCGTGGCTTCTATGAGTGCTTTGGGAAATGTTCTGGCCCTTGTGACTCTCTCGATCCCGACGCCGATAGGCCAGATTGCATTGGACCTCTCGCACGTCGGGACACTAGTCGTCGCATTGACGTGTGGGCCGGTCCTAGGTGGGATGACTGGAGCTCTGGTTGGCATTGCACCTTTCTATCGGTTCGGCGTAGCAGGGGGGTTTGGGCCATTGCTGGGTCTGCTGATAATTCCAGGGAAGTCTCTAACCGGAATCAGTGCTGGATACCTTGGCAAGAGGCTGAGGCCGGGGTCTGCAACCCTGTTGGGCTACGTGCCTGAAGCTCTCTTCACTTACGCCTACTTCGAGTGGATGGCCCCTGCTTTTCTTGCCCCTGCGGTGGGACAATACATTGTGGCCCTAGTGTTTCCTGTTCTTGCTAAGGCTTGGTCTGAGATGATTGTGATAGCGATCGTGATGGAGTTGATCAGTAAGCAGCGTGTTCTTGATCGTCTCAGGCCATACGTAGACTAGCTGAAGTGCAATTTGCGATCCAGTCCGCAGTCAGAGCTTGTGCTTCTGATAGCAGATGTCCTAGAGTAATCCATCACTTCGGGTGACTCGGGGTGCGGTCGATCAAGTCTTCATTTGATGGGCCTGTGCCAATCAGTGTAACAGGAACGCCTGTGGCCTGCTCTACCTTGCTTACGAAATCCTTTGCCTTGCTCGGGAGATCTTCGAACCTCTTCCGCCCAGCTATCTCGGGGAACACAACATCCATCTTGGTGATTGCTGCCTGTGTGGCTCCGTTGAGATCAGCCGCTTTCC
>CAZJVZ010000006.1:0-30515 GCA_964549795.1 uncultured Candidatus Bathyarchaeia archaeon | reverse complement strand
CGTTTCGTACAATGCAGTCTCCCAGTTCGAAGACTCGCTGCGGGTATGCAACGTGCACATTAGAGGAGAGGATCTCCATCAGGCTCGGAATCAACCAGTTCCTGAGACAGGTCAGGGTCTGAACTCGAGGGTTCTGGAGCTCGACGACAGTATCGGTTGGAAGACCCATTCGCGTGAAGAGTTTCTCCGGATTCGACAGCACGAAGGTGAGCACTTCCTGAAAACCAAGGCCGACTGCCAGCTCCCTCAGCAGGTCATTGAACTCGTGTTGCTGTGTAATGCCTCCCACGGTCTCGTGAGGGGGCCATTGTGGTTCGATCCGGTTTAGGCCATAGGCGATGCCAATATCCTCGATGACGTCCACAGCGTGCATTATGTCCAATCGGAAGCACGGCGCGACCACGTTGAAGGCTTTGGAAGAGGCTTTGGATGCGCTGAATCCCGCCTTTCCGAGCAGTCTGATTGTTTGGCTCACAGAAATGTCGATGCCAAGTACGTCCCTGACATAGTCGTGGCTGAGTTTCATGCGATTCGTTTTGAAGACGGGCGTAACTGCCTTCTTCGTTTCTCCATATGGGTAGTGAACGGTCGCTGAATAGGTTCGGCCTCCCCGATCTGAGAGGCTAATGGTCATCATCATTAGCGCGTTCAGTACTGTGCTGAGTGATGTTCCAGTCACTTCTACTAGCACGTTATGTGTCTCTGGAGTGATTCTGCCTAGGTCGTTTGAGTTTATGATTGGAGGAAAGGACAACACGCTGTTCTTTGAGTCGAGCAGGATCGGCCAGAGGGAATTCCGTTCGACGATATGGCCATATTCGATCCCTTTTGGATGCTTAGCTATGATCTCCTTGAGAGTCATCTGATCGTTCATGCCCAGAGGAACGAAGCTGACTTCGTCCGGTCGCGCAACAGTGTACCTCAACGGCGGGGCAATCAGGTCGTACTCGTAGAGCCCTATGGATGATCTGCTTCGCTGTCGGCCATAGCTGCTGTCCAGTTTGTCTTGAAGGTGCATGAGCCCTCGAACGGCAGCGTCTGTTAGCCGCACGTTCTTCGCGATCGAACACGCGATGAAGGGCCTGATCTTCTCCAGACGAGCGTCCACCTTTATTGATGTGCCAGATGAGGCAGCTACTCTGTAGCCTCTTAGGCCTGTCTCGAGACCAAGGAATCCGCGCAGCGCACGCGCTACTCCCTCTGGAGACCACAGGTCCGGTCGGTTGGTATCCTTGTTCTCAAGATTCAGTTCTTCGACGCCACTCTCTTCTGAGACTACGCGGGTAGCCTCGCACTTGATTTGACTGAGGATCTCATTGAGAGCAACCAAGTCCGCCGGTAGCTTGGCTTGGATCAGCTCTTCAAGATCTTCCTGCTGCACGCTTATTGTGACCATTTCACGCGAGCTCCTGTTTTCTCAACCATTCGAGGTCTTGAGAGAAGAGCGCCCGCATGTCGTCGATTCCAGCTTTCATCATGAAGAGCCGCTCGACCCCGAGCCCCCACGCTATCACTGGTACTTTGATGCCGAGAGGGATCGTCAGTTCCGGACGGAAGATCCCCGATCCGCCGAACTCGAACCAACCTATTCCGTCCTTGTACGCTTGGAGCTCCACGCTCGGTTCTGTGAACGGAAAGTAGTCCGGATTGAATCTAACCTTGTCAGCGCCGGCAATCTCTACTGCGAACCTCTTCAATACTCCAAGCAGGTCTCTGAGCATGAGGCCTTCGCCGACGACAATCCCCTCAACCTGATTGAACTCCGTGAGGTGTGTTTTGTCGACTTTGTCGGGACGGAAACACCTTGCAATCGAGAAGTATTTTCCAGGAATCTGAAGTTCTTCACTAACGAGGGTCCTTGCACTCTCGGCGGTTCCGTGACTTCTCAGGACGAGCCTCGAAGCTTCAGCTTCTGAGTATGAACACTTCCAGCCGGTTGATCCCGTCGTCCAACCACTCTCGTGAGTTTTCTTGACATTCTGCAGATAACGAGCAAATGGGGCAGAATCCGCGTATTGTGGCGACTTGACAAGGTATATGTCGTGCACTTCGCGAGCAGGATGATCTTGCGGCATGTAGAGCGCGTCGCAATTGAAGAACATAGCCTCCACGATCGGTCCTGTCATCTCCTTGAATCCGAGCGCGACGAGCTTCCACTTGAGTTCGTCCAAGAATCGCCGGTAGGCCTGCTTCTTGCCCGGCCAGAATGGTGCCACGGGCGCCCTGACATCGTATCTCCTGAGTCTGACCTGTCGCCAACTCCCAGTTGCGAGCATCTCCGGCGTCAGGCTGCTGACCTCGGACCGAACGGCGATTCCACGCTCAGCAAGCCTCAATCCCTCTTCAGTTATAGAGATCACTTTGTCCGTTCGTTCGTGAACTGCAACGAGTCTTCTCTGTCTCAGCAGGCTCAGTTGAGCGGAATCTGCCGGCGTCAGTATGGACATGTCGATCTCAGGAGAGCCTGAGAGCCTCTGTAGAACCTTCTCGTCAGGAGACGTGTCCGGTAGTCTGCTCGCGGTTATCGTAGTTGTCTTGTTGGTTGTATCGAGGTCTGCCCAGCCTTTCCTCTTGAGCCACCCGTACACGATCGGAAGCATCTCAACTGGGACATCTCCCCTTTGCGCAGCTTCAGACGCATTCATTCTTCCTCCGTTGCCGACAACGATCTTCACGATCCTACGCTCGGGCAATCCCTTCTCTGCGTACACTCGCCCCTCTGCAGTCAGCGTCGCAAGCAAGGTGGTCTCGTCTCTGATCGATGCGTACCCTTTCTCAGCCAGAACTAGCGCTGCTCGCATGACAGCAGCTTCGTCAAGCCCAGTCTGGGCCGCAATCTGTGCTGACCTAGACGATTTCCCGAGAGCTGCAACCGCTTGGAGTGTTCTCGCTTCGTGCTCTCTAAGTTCGGTCATCAGATCACATCATTCGTTCCAGTGGCGCAAGATTTGTGCGTCTGCTCCCAGGCGCATTCGATCGAATTGGTGAATTCGGATGCAAAGTGCAAGAGCAAGGCAGTTCAAGTGCCAGCAGTGAGCGTGAAAACGCAGTCACCGTCATTCTTTCTCTCGCAATTCATCACGGATCTCCGGACGCGTTCCAGCGCTAGCTAAATGTGCGACGATATATTAGCTCTGCGCAACTTCATTCCGGCAAATCGACGCCCTTCGATTCTGCGAGGAATTCCTCAATGTGGTCCTTCGCCTTCTCTCGTTTTGCCTGATGTTCGACGAGGAAAGGCTTCACTCGCTCTGCGAGATTCTTCTTGCATTCTCCGCATAGTATACGACCCGACAGACAGTCTCTACGAAGCTGCTCTATGCCCTTGTCTTCATCCATGAAGAGGAAGTACTCGTAGTGGTACACGCTGCAGATGTCAGGATTCGCTCCCAGTCTTCTCTGTTCTTCGATTGTAGTGCGCCCTCCTGTGAAGGCGCTCATTATCTTGCGCTCCGCCACCTCCGGTGGATCGGTGGTGAAGATCGCTGTCTCAGGCATTGACGCTGACATCTTGCCTCCCTTTCCAAGCCCCGGTAGAAACTTGGAATGAATCTGAGCCGGCTTGGGAAACCCGAGCTTAGGTGCGACGTCTCGTGTGATTCGCCAGTACGGATCCTGATCGATCGCCGCAGGTATGAGACACGGCACGCTCTTCCCGCTGACTGCAGAAGGCAGGAAGGAAGGTACCGATTGAATTGCGGGGAAGAAAATGATGCCTATGTTGGAACTGTCCTGAAGCCCGAAGACCGCTTTGACAGTCGAGAATGTCATGTGTTTCGCCACCTTGATGGCCAGTTCATAGAGATAGTTGATGTTCTTGATGTCTGAGATGATCACAGTTCTCTTTGGATCGAAACCGATCGCTATGATGTCAAGTGCATTCTCGTAGGCCCAGTGATACGGGTCATCAAGCTTCGTGTTCTGATGAAACAGGAACTTCTCGTCGTCGGTCATCTGGAAGTATAGATTGGCCTTGAAGACATCCTGCAAATGCTTCGTGAATATCCATGGAACAATATGCCCGATATGCACGGGACCCGACGGACCTCTGCCGGTATACAGAGCGAACTTCCTGCCCTTCTCATACTCATCCAATATCCAGTTGAGGTCTCTGTGAGAGAAGAAGATCCTCCTGCGGAGCTGTGTGTGCAACATGCCAGCATGCCTCTGCAGACGCGCCAGTAGGTCCGCGGTCAAAGCCTCGGTCCCGAACTCTCGACTGAGTTTCTCGTAGTCGATCCTACCAGAGACTTCCCATGGGGTAACTATCATTTCCTCATTGTTGTTTGACAGCGCGAGCCTCTCCAAGCATTGTTCTGGATCACGAATTGCCACGGAGGTCTTGCTAAGTCACTCAGGCCTAAATATAATGCAAGCGATAACTGCCTGCGAACCAACCTGTGGAGAGTCCGGGAGTTGATTTCCAAAGATGAACTTGAAGCCTACAGGAGAGGAGGACAGATCATTTCAAGGCTTCGAAAGACAGTGCCATCTCTGGTGCGCGAAGGTGCGCTCGTCAGAGAGATCTGCGAGCGTGTCGAATCAGAGATTGTTGCCCTAGGAGGACAGCCAGCGTTTCCATGCAATGTTGGTATCAACGAGGTTACCGCTCACTATACCTCTCCTTGGGATGATGCAAGTGTCTTGCCAAAGGACTCGCTGGTAAAAGTCGATTTCGGTGTGCATGTCGACGGCTACATCAACGACACAGCCGTAACGGTCTCATTGAGTCCCGTTCACAGTTCGATGATTGAGGTTGCCGAAGAGGCTCTTCGTGTTGCGATTGCACACATAGCTCATGGGGTCAGGCTTTCCGACGTGGGGGGACAGATCGAGAGAGCAATTGCACAATATGGCTGCAGACCCATCAGAAACCTCACGGGGCACAAGGTCGAACGCTTCACGATCCATGCAGGGAAATCGGTTCCGAACATTGCCGGCCCAGCACCGGGACGATTCGAGGCCGGTGAGGTCTACGCGATCGAACCCTTTGTGACAGTCAAGGAAGCTGCTGGCAGAGTTGAGGATTCCGATCGAGTATTCATCTACAGAGCTGTCAGAGATAAAGGAGTGCGATCTGAAGCCGGCCGTAAGGTAGTGGAGCACGTCCGGAAGGCATACAGGACTCTGCCTTTCGCATCGAGATGGCTCTACACATCGCTTGGCAAGAACGTCGTTGACGAAGGTTTCTCTGAGGCCGTGAAGGCAAAATGCATCTCCGGATACCCTGTCTTGATTGAGGCAAGTGGTAAGATCGTGGCGCAGGCGGAGCACACACTGGTCATCAAAGAGAACGGTTGCGAAGTCTTGACGATCTAGAACGGACCCTTCTTGGGTGGCTCCTCAGCGTATATGGACTCGACCCGCATTGTTCCGCTGCACTGCTGGCACTTGCCGACTTCCTTGTACACGAAGTCGCCCTCGGCAAAGGCACGCATCACTTTGAATCCGCAATTCCCGCATAAGACAACCGAGAGCACCTTGGTTGCTGCGCTTTGCAGAAGCGCTATCCTCCTTCGCATCTGCATTATCGATGAAACCGCGAGCACAATCGCGATCGAACTTGCAATCGCGTAGAAGTAGAAGCTCTCCATGTTCCCCTCCTGCTGGAAGTTGAAGGCGGAGTACATTGCCCAGACCGCCCAGCCTAGGATGATTATGCTGAAGATGGCCATGAGGTAGCTGTAGATGTTGCTAGGTTTCGCCGCCAACTCCATCGCCTACTGTGAGATCCCTACCGTGTTGCCTATTCCCGCGACTAAGATGAGGTCGCCTTTCTTCGTTCTCTCTTGGATCAGGGCTTTGATCCGTTGAATGACGCCGTCTGCAGCCTCAACTATTTCTTTCTTCATCGGGGTGATAGCTTCCTGGATGCTCTCTTTGATTATGATTGCATACACGGGGATCTTCTGCTTCGTCGCTTCCTCTTCTATCTTGAATCGTTCTGTCCCGACTCCTCCGATGGCGGCTCCGATGCCCTCGCTTATCTCCCCTGTCTTCTCTCCCTCGAACTTCAGCGCGGCATCCACCATGATGATCATCGCAACCTTTCCCTTCTTTCCTTTGATCAGTGTGCGAATGGCGTCTCCGGGTTTTCCGACGTTTCCACCTGGCCCCTTGGCCTTGAGGGCTATGATTCGACGCCCTTCGATGGTTGTCTCAGCAACCATGATATCCTTCTCGACCTCTCGCTTCTGATGATCCCTCATGAGCTTCGACGCCACAAGCGCTCCTGCTCCGTCGCCTACTGGCAGTCCCTGAGCAAACGCTTTCGCCGCGCCAGAGTACGCCTCCGCCTCCTGCATGATCATCGGTAGTAGCATCTGAAGTTGGATTATCACGAAGTAGCTCGAGGTCTTCTTGCCCAAGAGATAGAAGTGTCTCACTACTCTGTAGAGCAGGTTGAGTGCCCATGAGGCTTCGACCAGGTTCTCAAGATTGTTCACTTGAGCGTCGGTTGCTTCTGGGGCAAGCTTTCTGACATCGTTCTTGAACCTCTGGTCGCGAACATCCAAGAGATGGTCCAGCTTGCCAACGATCCCGGCAGGGTCAAGGTCGACGGGAGTGATGAAGAACTGCTCAAGAAGACCCGACAGCGCCGGAGAAGGATCCTCTTTCGGCTTTCCAATACCCTTGATTGTTCTGAGGGCAAGAGCCCTTGCATCATTCTTGATGAATTCGAGTTTCCTCACGGCACCGTCCAATTGGAGGATTGCGATCCGACTCTGTATCTGCTGACCGAAGAAGAAGGAAGCGAAGATCATCCCGAAGATTATGAGGTTCATGAGATTCGAAAGAACGCTGCTACCTCCTCCAGTTGGCGGAAGCTGGAGGGCCACATCTAATGTCAAAGCAGTATCCTCAACGGTTCGGCCACTACGACCGGGCGCCGTTATAAACATTAATCGATGGTTCTGACAAGAAAGATGAAGATGGAGTTGGCAGCTGTCCAAGTTTCGCGTGGCCTTGCGGAACACACTACCGCTTGAATCGCCTGGGAGATTCACTTCCGTGTTCGAAATGGGAACGGGTCCTAGCTCCCAGCTATGGCCGCCAGCTCCGGGCTGTCCTTGGTTGAGCGATAATTAAACATTGTCAGCTTGAACTTCCCCACATGTTCGACAAGAAAATGCGTCTGCGAAAGACACGGGGAGAACTCACAAGGGTGACCCCCTGCACCCTGATCCGAAGAAACCACATCCAGAAGTGATAGTGGTGGGGCCGAAGGGATTGTCATGGCGTCACCCGCCATTTTGAACCCTCGACTTCCGCCGTTTTCTCGTCTACGGGTTTCTCCCGCGCTCCGGAAGATCGTCATCCCACATGGTCAGCAAACCCGTGCTATGCCAAAGGCTTCTGGAGCCCTTAACGGGGTTGTCCTGTCGTCATCCCTGGCTAGACTCCGCCGACCTGTAATGGTCGTCTACGGCCCCACAGGCTGACGACTCGCTGGCCCCACCGGGCTAAACTCGCACGCACCCACCGTATATAATGTTTGACGCATCAAGGCGTGAACTCTTGATCACAAACGGGAGCATGTGGTTGACCGCCGCTCCGGGGAAACCCTTCCTCAAGAGATCACCCTTCCTCGGCAGCCTTTCGGGAAGGTGAAGTCTAATAGACGCGTGGCGGAGAACTTGAAATGACAAAGATGATCCGCCTGGGCATCATCGGGAAGACGAACGCAGGCAAGACGACGTTTTTCAATGCTGCCACGCTCCAACACGCCGACGTTTCCACCTATCCATTCACAACCAAGAAGGCCAACACTGCCACGGCGTACATTCAGACTGTCTGTGTTTGCAGAGAGCTTGGGATGCAAGACAGGCCGCGCAACTCCAAGTGCGTCGACGGGTGGCGATTCATCCCAGTGGAGCTGGTTGATCTTCCGGGATTGATAAAGGGCTCTTGGAAAGGCCAGGGATTGGGCGCCCAATTCCTCAGCATTGCCTCACAGGCAGATGCGCTGTTGCACGTCGTCGACTCCTCAGGGAGCATTGACGCTGATGGAAAACTCACGCGGCCAGGGTTGGGGAATCCAGTTGCAGACGTCTATGACATCGAAGAAGAGCTGACTCGATGGTTCGTCAAAATCGTGGAAAAGAGCATTTCGAAGACGCGTCGTCAAGGTACCAAGAAGGATGTCGATAGGGCTGTATTCGAAGCGCTTGCCGGACTCAAGGTTCGTCTCGATCAGGTTCAACGATCCCTTCGCGAGACCAACCTGGTCGGCACGGAGCTGAACGACTGGAAGTCAGATGATGTGAAACGATTCGCCTACGGGATCAGGAACATTGCCAAGCCAACCATGATCATAGCAAACAAGATGGACCTCGCTTATGCAGAGCAGAACTACAAGAGACTGAGCCACGAATTCGGCAGTGCTCTCGTTACACCGTGTTCCGCAGATGCTGAGTTGGCTCTGCGCAGGGCAGAAGAGAAAGGCTACATCCGATACATTCCCGGGGAGGAGACGTTCCAAGTTTTGGCACCCAGCAGACTCACACCCGAGCAATCTAGGGCACTCGCGTACGTTCAGCAAAGAGTATTCAGCAAATGGATAAGGACAGGCGTCCAGTTCGCGCTGAACTTGTGCGCCTTCAAGCTACTCAACATGAACTGTGTCTACCCGGTGGAAGATGAAACAAGGTTCAGCGACAGGAAAGGGAACATCCTGCCCGATGTTCTACTGATCCCATACAATGCTACATTATCAGATGTGGCAGGACACATCCACACAGAACTCGCTCGGAGTATGATTCACGGAATTGACGCGAGAACGGGTGTGCGACTACCTGCTGACTACATTGTCAGGGACAGAGACGTAGTCAAAATAGTTGCAACCGCCGAGCGGAGAACAAGACGCAAGGCCTAGTCGGAGAACACCTTCAACAGATCGGCCTTTGTGATTATTCCGATGACATGTCCCCTCTTCATCACCAGGACAGCTGAGTGATACTGTAGAAGCGCCGAGATCAGAGACAGAGGAGTCTTCTCGTCGATCTGCGGAAAGGCTTCAGTCATCACCTTAGCCACTGGCATACTGGAAAGGTCACGAGGGCTCATCCCCGATACGATTCGATCCATGATCGCCTTCTCAGCGATACTTCCGACGATATGCCGCCCGCCAAAGACCGGCAGTTGAGAGAAACCCGTCTCGTTCATGATGGCCGCAGCTTTCGATACGGCGTCATCTTCTGAGACTCCGATGACTCTAGGCTGGAGGAGGTCCTTTGCTCGCAGTTCTTTCTCCCTTTGCAGCTTCTCAAGCGTGTCGAAGATGGACTTGGTCCTCAGGTAAGAAGGCTCAGTCTTGCCGGCCTCCACCTTCGCGATGAGGGACTGACTGACACCGGCAAGTCGTGCAAGCTGTTTCTGGCTCAATCCTAGAACACGTCGGCGTTTTGATATCTCCTCAAGCTTCGGAAGCATGCAGACACCTGCCGCGACTATTCCAGTTGGAATAGGTTCGTCACAACTGTATTAATATGTCATGTTGGTTGTAGTGGCCGCGAGGTTTCGTGATGACGAACATATCCGTCAATGCAACAAGCCAAACCCCAGTGGAAGACCAGCCCATCGAGATAGTCGAGCGCAAGGGCAAGGGCCACCCCGATACAATATGCGACTCAATGATGGACAAGATCTCAGTCGCTCTAAGCGAGGAATACCTCAAACGCTTCGGCGCAATCATGCATCACAACATCGACAAGGGACTCCTCGTCGCAGGCGAGGTGGAATGCAAATTCGGCGGAGGCAGAGTCATCCAGCCGATGCTCATGGTTTTCGGTGACCGAGCCACATTCAGTGTCGGACAAGACAAGATACCAGTAGAGAGTATCGCAAAAGATACAGCAAAGAAATGGTTCCAACAGAACCTGCGCATGGTCGACGCGGACAAACATGTGCGATATCAGATCGAACTTAAGAGAGGATCCGACGCGCTGACTGACATCTTCAACCGGAAGGACAAGTTCCTTGGTGCCAACGACACATCCGCAGCTGTGGGATTCGCGCCCATGACCACGACTGAGCGCATCGTTCTCGAGACAGAACGATTCCTCAACTCCGCTGACTTCAAGAAACACCACCCAGAAGCCGGAGAGGACATAAAAGTCATGGGCATGAGAAAGAACAAGCATCTGGACTTGACCGTAGCAGTTGCTTTCATCGATCGCTACGTGAACGATGAAGCGAGCTACTTCAGGCATAAGGACGAGGTCAAGCAGGCAGTGCTCGAATTCGTGAATGCCAATGCCCACTTGGACCACGTTGATGTGAACGTAAACACAGCTGATCGTCATGAAAGAGGCCTTGCCGGGCTTTACCTCACGGTATTAGGAACGTCTGCGGACGGAGCTGACTGCGGGCAGGTCGGAAGGGGGAATCGCGTGAATGGAATCATTCCTTTGAACCGTCCGACATGTTCGGAGGCTGCTGCGGGGAAGAACCCGGCCAGCCATGTCGGCAAGATATACAATCTGCTCACATATCAAGTGGCGAATCGCATACAACGTGAGACAAACGGAGTGCGTGAAGCTTATGTCTGGCTTCTGAGTGAGATCGGACGACCCATAAACGAGCCCAAGATTGCATCAGTTCAACTCACACTCGAGCCCGGGACGACTCTGAGAGGGGTTTCGAGCAGCGTTCAAGATCTTGTTGCCGCGGAACTTTCGAACATCAACAAGTTCAGTGACGAACTTGCTCACGGGCGGATCCCAGTGTGCTAGCGGACGGCATCTGACAGCGAAATCAGCCCGACCTGCCACTTCCAGCCAACTCCCTGCATTGTTGAGCTAGGCAAGGACTGCGACTTGAAACCGCCTGGAACGTTGAGGCACGATGCGGTAGCCACATGGAGGAAGATTCTTGCTGCACTGGTCGGGACACTGCTACTCTCCTACTTCGTCTCGATGGGCCTTGGCTTGTTCTTGTTCTACTTGCCTCCTCAGGGACTCGATGTGGGATCCAGGCAGGTCGTTGACCTTCCACTGAGCCTGGTGATGATTGCCAACTTCAGAATCCCGCTGGGAATCAGCGTGGCCTCCTTCTTCCTCCTCATGTGGGTTCTCTATGTCGCCGCCTTCGCTTGCGCTTGGCTTGACATACCGAGCTTTCCCTCTTCTCTAACAGACCTCAAGACCCGTTCTGATATGCTGCGCTCAAACTATCTCGTGGCTCTGCCGCAACTGGCCTCCGTACTCCTTGTGGTTGTCGTGCTGCTGCAGACACTGCAGGAATCAGCGGGAGTCCAAACCGGTGGGCTCTCATTCGAAAGTCCTCTCATAGGCTTTCTCACGGTTTCGTACGCCCCACTTCTGGAGGAGCTGAGCTACAGAATAACGACCGTGGGGCTCTTCGATGCAGTGTATCTCCTGTGGAGCAGTAGCCGCGTTGCCGGCGGACAAGGACGAAGAAAGACCGCCCATCTCATGGCACTGACCATGTGGGATCCAGATAGAGCGAAGGAAGAACTGGGCTTCAACACGATTCGTAGTGATGGCCTGAGAAAGGGCATCACACAGCTTGAGTGGGTTCTGCTGCTCCTCACTTCGGGAGCTTTCGGAGCAGTCCACTTTCTATCTGGAGGCGGATGGGAGATTGGAAAGATCTCCACAGCCATGCTTTCCGGCCTCGCAATGGGCATTGTATATCTGCGGTACGGAGCATATGCCCCGATCCTGCTTCATTGGTTCTTCAACTTCTACTTCGGGGCATTCGATCTCGCGTCGCAATTCAAACTTGCAGGAGCAGACGTGATTGCACTTGGGATCGAGCTCTTGAACCTCGGTGTCGGCACACTTCTGCTGGTCGTTGCCGTTGGAGTGCGTCTCGTGAGAGTCTGGGCATCCAGCACACAGCCAAGGCGGATTCAAGGAGGATTTGTCAGAAGGTCTCCGAATGCTTGATAAGGAATCGGGCACGAAATCCTCTCCAGTGCAGGTGTCTGAGTGTGCATCACCGCCAAGTTCATACGCCCTCGTAGGGCTCTTCGCTGGCACGACAGTCACAACTGAGCAAATCGCGTGGAAAGGTTTCTCGCAATGAAGGCGGATGTCAAAGGGTTGACTCTCGATGGACAGAGAAGATCCGGGGAGATTAATCTGGGTTTGCCCACGAGATATGATCAGGCTCAGCTTGAGGCCGCCTGGCAGAAGAAATGGGAACAACTCGATGTCTATCGCTTCGACCGCAATGATCGGTCGAGACAGACCTACTCGATTGACACGCCCCCGCCTTACCCCAGTGGAGAATTCCACATGGGCAACGCTCTCAACTGGTGCTACTTCGATTTTGTGGCCCGCTACAAGCGAATGAAGGGGTTCAACGTCCACTTTCCTCAGGGATGGGACTGTCACGGCCTACCAACAGAAGTCAGAGCAGAGCGCACGTACAACATCAAGAAACGAGAGGTGCCGGTTGACAGATTCCGGGAAATATGCGTGAAGCTCACGACCGAGTACATCGATAAGATGAAGGCAGCTATGCAGTCGATGGGCTACTCGATCGATTGGAGCCTTGAATACCGGACCATGGACCCTGACTACTACAAGCTCACTCAGCTCTCTTTTCTTGAGCTACTGAAACGAGGATTCCTATACAGAGGAGAGCACCCCGTCAACTGGTGCCCAAGATGCGAAACCGCGATAGCCGAAGCCGAAGTTGAGTACGTGCACAGCGATGGCCTACTCATCGACATCAACTTCGCCACGGACAAGGGCAGGCTTGTTGTCGCGACTTCAAGGCCTGAGCTCATACCCGCATGCGTAGCACTCGCAGTCAACCCCACCGATTCGCGCTATGCGAACTTCGTGGGTAGCGAAGCCGTTGTTCCGGTCGCAAACCGCAGAGTCCCAATCTTGACAGATGAACTCGTTGATGCGGCCTTCGGCAGCGGAGTAGTGATGATATGCACATTTGGAGACAAGACGGATGTGCGTTGGCAGCACAAGTATGGTCTTCCAGTCGTGAAGATCCTTGACAGCCAAGGGCGCTTGACCGCAGAAGCAGGGAAGTACGCCGGGCTGTCGACATCGAAGGCCCGAGAAGCCATCGTTCGTGACCTCAAAGAGTCGTCACAGATCGGGGGATCGAAGGCTCTCAGTAGAGAGATCGGCACTTGCTGGAGATGCCACACCCCTGTTGAGATCCTATCAGCACCACAATGGTTCATGAAGACCAAGGACATGACAGACCAGATCATTGCACAGACAAACAACGTGACATGGGTGCCAGACTTCTCCAAGAACAGGATGATAGACTGGGCGAAATCGCTTGACTGGGATTGGGTGATCTCGAGACAAAGATCCTTCGGAACTCCGATACCAGTCTGGTACTGCCGACAGTGCGGCAGAACGGTCCCAGCGGAGAAGGAATGGCTACCTGCGGACCCCCGATCACAGCCGCCACGCACAGCTTCATGCGGGAGCTGTGGATCGCACGAGTTTGTCGGCGATGCAGATGTCATGGACACATGGATGGATTCCTCGATAACCTGCGCCGTGCATGCTGGATGGCCCGAGAAGCTGAGTGAATTCAAGCGGTTGTTTCCAGCGGACCTTCAACCGAACGGTTTGGACATCATTCGCACCTGGGACTACTACCTGATGGCAAGACACCTAGCGATGTTTGGAAAACCACCGTACAAGACGGTGCTCGTCAACGGGATGGTTCGGGGCGCCGACGGAAGAATGATGCACAAATCGTACGGGAACTACGTGGAAGCCACTGAGGCGGTGAAGAAGTACGGGGCAGACTCTGTGAGACAGTGGGCAGCAGCTGGCGGATCCACAGGATACGACATCCCGTACAGATGGGCCGATGTCGAATATGGCCGGAAGTTCCTTACGAAGCTCTGGAATGCCGCCAGATTGATACTCTCGTGGCTTCAAGATTACGACCCTAATCTCGCTGCTCCAAGACTCGATCTTCTTGACAGATGGTTGCTGAGTAAGCTCAACAATCTCGTCAGGACCTCATCGGAGGCATTCGAGAGTTTCCAGTTCAGTGTCGCCGCAGACTCAGTGCGCAACTTCACGTGGCATGATCTCTGCGACCAGTACCTCGAAGCCGTCAAGTACAGGCTGTACTCAGACCGGCCTGAAGCTGCTGAGAGCAGGGAGGCTGCACGATTCACACTGTTCCGCACTCTTGACACCGTTCTGAGGCTCCTCGCCCCGATTTGTCCCCATGTCACGGACGCCCTATACACTGAATTGTGGCGCGGCGATGGAAAGTCGGGGACTATTCACGTTGATGCGTGGCCAAGAGTGAACGAGCAACTCATCGACGACGAATCCGAAAAGCAAGGATCAATTCTGGTCCGAGTGCTCTCGGAGATAAGGCGTGCCAAGTCTGAAAGGCGACTTTCAATGAAGGCACCCATCAAGAACCTGAAGATCGAGACAGGAGAAGAGGTGGCGAAGATACTCAATCGCAACATCGACGCCATTTGCAGGATCGCCGTCGTTCAGAACGTGGATATCGCACAGATCGAACCTGACGCTGGCAAAACGGAATCACAGAGAGAACCCGAATTCAAGTTGGCGGCAGAATTCTAGGCGCGAAGTCTTTAATATGCAAACTCGTTTTCATAGGGCAGCGGCTTACCATGAAAGTGTCCGAGTTGAAGCCGGGGATGAAAAGGGTCGAAGTGGAAGGCAGAATAGCGGAAAAAGGAGAACCAAGGCAGGTCCAGACCCGGTTTGGGGAGACGAGCAGAGTCGCTGACGCAGTCTTGACGGACGATTCTGGCTCAATCAAGATGTCGCTATGGAACGAACAGATAGACAGCTTCAGCGTCAACGATGATGTGCGCGTGGAGAACGGATATGTCACCAGCTTCAGAGGTGAAGCGCAGCTTAACGTAGGCAGATACGGTCGCCTTACCCCGAGGCAACCGTGACCGGAAGGGACTCCCTGAGCTCACAAGAAACGCTCCCTGTCCGGCGAAGAATGGAACGGGAGCCATTGTGTAATGAGCGAAGACGAGAGACTGGCAAAGATCAAGGATCTCCTCGATTCGACCGTGGCCGAATTCGAAGCCGTATTCAAGTCAGCTGGGACATTCGATCAATCAAGGGTGGGAAATGGCTGGACACCCGCAAAGATCCCTATTCAGAACTATGCTATCGAACCTATGACGCTTAGCGAAGCAACAAAGATCGCGGAGTCGAGAAAGGCGCGTCTCTTCGGACCCCTCGGGCTGATGAGATTCCGATCGAGTAAGATTGTAAGTGTCACACCTCCTGCCCTCGTCTACTATCCTTTCTGGAGAGCGAAGGGGTACCACGAGTGTTTCTACTTCAGAGGCAAGACGTACCTCAAAGCCGTGCCTGACGATGTGATTGCAGTTCAGGTAGACGGACGAATCAGGACCCTGGCCTCTGGCGCCAAGACCAAGCCCACACTGCTACACAGGGCCACGACCGCGACGAAACGCGTCTTGCTTGCCCAGACAGAGCCCAGACACCTCACAGTCGATAATGCGACAGAACTCGCCTACCAGCATAGGGAAGGATCGGTGCTTCTGAACTGGGAAGGAAGAGAGGATCTCTCAATGGAATACCTGCTGGAGAAGAAAACACCCATACGACGACTGGCCAAACGTGAATCCCTCAAGAGCGATGCGGCGGAAGTGAAGCTGACTTCCTTGAGCTTCACAGCAGAGGATGCAGTGCAGGTCCTTCACAGCAAAGTGGTCAAGCCGCCGGCGGTTTTCAGCAGGATACTGACAAACAGGTTTGAAGTGACCGAACTTCACCTTCTCGAGCTGCCAGTCTATCTGTTCAAGTTCAGATACCTGGGCCGCGAGAAAGAACTGAGAGTTCATGGAGTGACAGGCGAGTCACTAAGGTAGCGGCCAAGAGAGGGCGGCTTCAGGCGCTCCCTCATGGCAGACAGCCCCCGTTTCGCGCCGAGATACAGGCGCTGCCAGAACTTCGACAACAACCACCTCACCACAAGAAGAACAGCGAGAACCCCCACGACAATCTCAATCAACAGATACGGTTCTGCCACGATCTGAACGGATCCAGACCCAGTGTTGCCGAAGACATCCCCAGCGTCAACCCTCAACTCCCAGTTCCCCGGCCGGACCAGATCACGCCACGAGAAGGAGTATCTGATGACCCAAATCCCAGGGGCGCTCTCAGCGCTCACCGATGGTTCAACTCTCCAGTCTCCGCTGCTCAACCATCCCCGGACTGTGGCGTTCGAGATTGATGTTCCATCTGAATAGCTGACCTGAGTGTATGCGGTCAGTGTGTCAAAGGGAACCTGATAGTGCGTCGCGTTTGGCGTAATGATGACGTGAAGCTTGGCCGGAACAAGGTTGAAGTCGCCGGTCTGCAGATCGCTTTCGGGTCCGACGTTCCCGTTTCCGTCATCAAACATGCTCGCTTGAAACAGGAAGTTGTACTTCACGTCGATCGTGGCGTTCTTAGGCATCTTCGATTGCACGGTCCAGATTCCACTTGTAGCTCCTGATGTAGTGAGGCCAAGCTGGGCTATCTTGAACTGGCCAGCGTACAAAGCGACCGGAGCGAAACCCTCTTTCATCGTCAGAACCGGCGTCGAATCAGGGTACCGCACCACGAAGTCAGCGGATACAGTTTGCATTCTCTCGTAAGACTCTCTAGGCTGTGATAGCACCGTCACGTTTAGTAGAGCTGGAGTTGCTGAGAACTTAGAGATCGCCACAAACTCCTTGCTGGGATAGTCGTATGTCCCTGCACCATCTATGAATATCGTATAGGCTCCGATCATGGCGTCAGGAGGTATCTTCCAGCTAGCGATGAATGCGCCCGTTTGGTCTGCAGCTATGGTCTTATCAAATACGAACGCATCCGAAGGGTTCCGAATCGTTACCTTCAGACTGGCCTTGGGCAGGATACCGCCCCCTCTCGTCTCGACAGTATCGGTCCGCTGGTAGACGTACTGGTATGTGCCCCAGATTCCATAATGCGTCTGAGCGACGCCAGCATCAGATGTGGACGAGTCTGAAATGCTAACCAAGTATGTTCCAAACGGCGAGACGGGCTCGACGGGGAGCGAGATTGCTGGAGGTATCTCTCCCTTCTCCGTCGCGGTGAAGCCGAGTCCGCTCCTATGTGTCGAATTGTCCTGCGGTGTCTGGATCCAAATCACGTATGATGCCCTTGGGGTATATCCGGAGCCCTGCAACAACACCTCCTTGTCCCGCAACGTGTACAGCGGCTGGTTAGTCTGAAGGGCAGGGTGAACCTGTGACACGGCGATAGCCGGAAAGCGAGCGACAAGCGCAATGGCAACCAACACCACAACCATTGCTGTCAGTCTCGGTTTCATTCGCTCTCGCACCCACTCTGCAATCGGACGACTACATAACAACTTCTGGTCTGGTAATTAACAGAATCAGACACGCCTGGAACGATTATGCACAAGACGTCTACCTGGCCTGCCACCATTTCGATAGCCGGAAATCCGTCGTGGAACGATCATGTCCAAGGAAGTCGGGACGGTAGTGGTTCGCGCATGACCTAGCCTTGTGTTCCGCTCTCTCCCCGTCACTGGGCAGCCCGTCTCAGGCGTTTCCCCGCTAGGCACTCGGGGCAATATGTGAGCTCTGTTCTCACTCTCTCGTTGCCGTAGGACCTATCAGCTGTTACGGCGTCCGCGGTGTCCGTGACTCTCGCCGTGCGGCAATCCAACAAGATGTCCTCGCAGAAGACCTAGAGCGCCCGTGACGAGAACCTCCGACCCGCGCCCCCTCACCATCGAATGGCTCAAGAGAAGAACTTGGCGGAGAAACTCCAGAAGCGCGAGTCGTGGTTCTAGAGTCTCCGCGCCAGCGTAGCCTCAGACGTCATAGCCCTTCTCTCGGGCTCGTGTTTCAACGAATCCCTTCACTTTCTCCTCACCATAGTCCGCTGCTTCTTCCTGTCTTTTCAGGTGGTCCTTGGTCACCTTGAGAAGCTCACCCACCTTCACGGGCTTGACTATGTACCCGTCGGCGCCCTTGTTTACGGCTTCCACAGCGTTCTGGAGGGACGGGTAGCCTGTGATGATTATCTTGATCATCCTCGGCGTGGTCTCTCTCATTGCGGTTAGCAGCTTCGTTCCTTCCATGTCTGGGAGGCGTATGTCTATGAGAGCCAGATTGTAGAATCTGCCGCTCGATTTCTTGATCGCACCGCTGCCATTCTCGGCGGTATCCACATCATATCCTTCCTCTTTGAGAATCCTGGCGATTGACTCGAGAACTGTCTCATCATCATCGACGACGAGAATTCTCTTCTTCTCCATTTTATTCATCTCTCCTGTCTCGTTCACGCTATGCTGTGCGCCTAGGCGCAGCCCTTGCGTTGTTGACGTAGTCGACCAATGACCATGCATCGTGCCTGGTGAAGCTGAGGCTCAGTGCGCTGTAGAGATTCTTTGCGATTACTCTTTCGAGAACTACGGCGGCCTCACCCAGTAGCTCTCGCAGTGCTCTATCGAATGTCGGGAACTTCTCGGGTATCTCCTCTCGCTTGAGCCGGTAGCTCCTTTCTATGCGCGCATAGATGGCAACACGGACGATTTCACCAGGCACAAGTAAGCCGTCATCCACGGCCCGTAACAGTGTCTCATTGAAGTCAGTGGACTTCGGCAACGGATGCGCCTTGCCTAGCATCTGACTCTTTGCCGCAAGTCTACCTTAAGCTTGCGTCCACATGGCCCCGAAGTCTCAAAAGGGAGCCTCTCTGGTCTTTTCGGACACCAGACCGGCCAGACGTTTCAGAAGAGGCGAGGGCTCTCCGGTTATCCTTGCATCTATCACGTAGGGGACTCTTGATTCCAATGCCAGCCGCAGGGAGGCAGCGAGCTCCCCGACGGATGAAGCTGAGCTGCCGTCGCACCCGAGAGCTCTGGCAAGGGTTGCATAGTCCAACCTTGTCAGCTCAAAACTCTTGAGTGCCGGTCCCATGGCTCCGAGTGTCTTGTAGTATCCATCATTGAAGACTACGACTATGGGGTTCTGCCCAAGCTTTCTTGCCGTACAAAGCTCCATTCCGGTCATCTGAAAAGCGCCGTCCCCGACTAAAATCACCGCTCTTCGCGTTGGATCCGCCAGCGTCACCCCGATTCCGGCTGGAACGCTGAACCCCATGCTTGCGTAGAATGCAGGTGCAATGAATCTGTTTACACGCAGGTCCAGGCAGGAGAAGAGACAGTCTCCCACATCGGCCACGGCGATCATGTCGTCCTTCACGAAGTCATTCAGCTTCAGAACGATCGCTTGGCTCGTCAGCTCGCTGGAGACAGGATGCCTCTCTCTCGACTGCTCCCTCCGAAGAGACAGGCTCCGCGACTCTAAGCCGGGGCTCAGGAGCAACGACCGAATAAGGGCGGTCAGGTTCGTGTCCCGGTGGATTTCTCCGCACACTCGAACTTCAGTCGCATCTGCAAGAACCAGTCTCTCATCAGGAACTCTCATGGTAAAAAGGCCGCTGTCAATGTCGGTGAAGAACCCTCCAAGCATCAGGACGCAATCGGAGGTCTCAACCAGTTCTCTGGCGATGGAAGATCCGATCGCCCCCATGTAGATCCCTGCGAAATTCGGATGTGTTTCAGGAAAGACACTCTTCCCTAGAAGTGAGGTCGTGACAGGCAGGTTCGCCTTCTTGGCAAATCTGATGAGCTCACTCCGCAGATTGAATCTCTCTATCTCGACACCAGCGTATATGACTGGGTTGCTGCTCTGGTTCAGCAGTTCTACGACCTTCGTCGTGACCCTATCCAAGGCATCTTGAGACTCCGGGCTTCTTCCTGCGGTTCTCTTGACTGTAGTGTGTTTCTCGACATTGGTCTTTGAAATGTCCCGAGGAATCTCAAGATACCCCGGCCGCTTTAGCCGAATAACCTCGTCAAGCACTGCATCTATCTGCTCACAGACTCGGGATTTGTCTGTCAGATTGGCAGACGCGCAGGTCACTTCTTTGAACACCCGGAACTGCGTGTCCCAGTCCTTGACCTCGTGATGCAGCAGCCTGTCTGGATTTCTGCCCTTGGACTCAGGCGCCCCGGAGATGAACAGCACGGGCGACCTTTCGGCATACGCTTGGGCAGCCGCATTCAGCATGTTCAGGGCTCCGACGCCCCACGTCGCCACTGCTACTCCTAGCCCTCTCACTCGAGCGTATGCGTCTGCTGCATAACCTGCGCTTGGCTCGTGAGTCGTCGTAACCGCATGAATGTCGCTCTTCTCGACGTCAGCGAAGAATGGGATCACATAGTCGCCTGGGATGCCGAATATGTGACCGACATCGTGATCCGCCAATCTCTCAAGCAGGTATTCGGAGCACCTCGAAACGCCCACTTCTCCTGAGACCTGGTTCTTCAGACTCGTTCAGATGGGGTTTGGCGCCGGGAGAGGGATTCGAACCCCCGAGGCCCAAAGGGCCACAGGCTCTCCGGACGCGCATCTCTGCGGACTCAAGGCCTGCGCCTATAGACCGACCAGCATGGGACGTTAATCCACTCGGCCTTCGGGATCTGACGCTTGCGCTCATATCCCGGCATCCGTTCCCGGCACCGTGCCACGAATCTATCGAGGCCGGCTCATCTAAAAGACTTTAGACAAGAGGTGAGTGAGAATCATTTACCTATGCCACAGAATACCCTACTGGGGTTCCCATGGTAGAGCGCAGGCGCCGGCGATACAAGCTCCTTCCTCACATGACTGATGCGTATGTGGAAGTCCGAGCGCCAACCCTCAACTCCGCCTTTGAGCAAGCTGCATTTGCCATGTTCGACGTAATGACCGATCCTGACGCTGTCGGATCAGAGCTCACGGATCGGTTTGAAGTCGCAGCCAATGACGAGGTCTCACTCCTCCATGATTGGCTTGAGCAACTCCTCCTGAAGTTTGATCTCGACGGAAAGGTGTACTCAAGATTCGAGGTTGAGAAGATCGCTGCTCGCAATGGAGAGGTGCACCTTGAAGCGAAAGCACATGGCGGTCTCTTTGAGCCGGGCCGGCATCCCGCCAAGGTTGAGATAAAGGCGGTCACATATCATCGAATGGAAGTGACAGCGACGGGCAAGGAGTATGTCGTCCGTTACATCCTTGACCTCTGACACCCGTCAGCCCAAGGCCACGCGAAGTGCCAGCTGCAGATAAGCAAAGTACATCAGTCCATTTCCTATTCATCTGCCCCTGTGTGCGGAAGATGAGCAGTCCGGGACATGCGTATGCAGCTCCTGCGAAGAGGCCATGGAAGCTCTCAGTGGCGATTCCGAGTTCTCTAGTCGCCGACGTCCCCCATCTTAGAGAGAAGACGAGTCGGCTCGGATTCCTTGCCCGGGCGCTCGGAATCTTCAGAGTCAATGAGGTCATGATCTATGCCGACCTTGCAGACACTGAGGCGACGCGCCAAGGGCGGCTTATCGGTTCAATACTCGGCTACATGGAAACCCCACAGTATCTCCGCAAACATCTGATACGCGTGAACCCAGACCTACGGTTCGTAGGGATTCTTCCGCCGCTGAGGACTCCTAATCATCCTGCCTCGGGAAACATCGCGGATCTTAAGATCGGCGAAACAAGAGAAGGCGTGGTGACTGCCACCAACACACAAGTCAGTCGACTGGACATCGGTGTCAGCGCGCCGGTGGAAGTTCCGGCGAGACTCCATCGTGGTTCAAGAGTCACTGCAAGAATTCGAAGGATCGCTCCGAAGATCGTTGCCGATTTGGTCGGCGACAACCGGATAGACATATATTGGGGGTTCCGAGTTACGTTGAAGAACCTTCCGTTGGGGAGGCTAATCGTAGAAAGTAAGCCGGATGTCGTCATTGCGACATCCAGGCTTGGAGAGAGGGTGAACACAGTGCTCGACCAAATGAGGACAGCCATGGCAGCAGCCTCGAATGTGCTTCTGGCATTTGGCTCGCCAAGACGAGGACTACATGAGATAGTCGAGGGCGAGAGACTGAAGCTCAGCGACTTGGCGACCTTCACCGTGGACTTCGTTCCAAACCAGGGGACGCAGACTGTCCGCACCGAGGAAGCCGTCTACTCGACTCTGGCCATCTTGAATGCTTTCGGCGGCTAGGTGAACTGGAATGGGACACAGGAAGGTTCATGCTCCAAGACGCGGATCACTCGCATACCTCCCTCGATCAAGGGCCTCAAGAGGGGTGGGGCGCGTCAGATACTGGCCGACCGGAATTCGAGAGACAAAGCCTCTAGCATTCATCGGATACAAAGCCGGAATGCGGCTCGTCGTCGGAGTCGACAATAGAGAGGGCTCTCTCACATATGGAAAGGAGATTTCCTTCCCTATCACGATCGTCGAAGCCCCGCCAATGGTGGCGGTCGCACTAAGAGCCTACGTGAAGACCCCGAAAGGGCTTCAGACCTTCGCAGAGGCATGGCTCGAGAAACCGCCGAAGGACCTGATGCGTCTTCTATCCTTGCCGGAATCGATCAACCACGCCGAGAGACTCGCGAAGATTGAATCCTCGCTGGAGAAGATAAGCGAAGTAAGACTGGTTTTGGCGTCCCAGCCAAGGATCGTTCAGCTTGGACGAAAGACTCCCGAGCTTCTGGAAGCCAAGTTGGGCGGAGCAACGCTGAAGGAACAGTTCGAGTACGCAAAAGGGCAACTTGGCAAAGAGATCAAGATCTCCGACGCTTTCAAGGAAGGCGACTGGATAGACGTGATCGCCATAACGAAGGGCAAAGGAATCCAAGGACCAGTGAAGCGGTGGGGAATTCGGAAGAAGTTCCACAAGGCAAGGAAGACAGTTAGGGCAGTTGGCTCAATCGGCGGATGGCATCCGCACTACGTCGTGTACTCAGTCCCACGTGCAGGACAGACAGGATTTCACCAGAGGACTGAATACAACAAACAAGTTGTCAAGATCGGACAAGAGGGCCGGGATGTGACTCCGAAGGGAGGATTCATCAGGTACGGCGAGATCAAGGCTCAGTACGTAATGCTGAGTGGGACCGTTCCTGGACCCTCAAGGAGAGCGATAACCCTTCGACATGGAGTCAGAGGAATAGCTGCTCCTGCCCCGAAGTTCGACTACATAGGCCTGGAATCGGCACAGGGGGCTAGACATTGACACCTCTCCCCAAGAATGTGGAAGTCTACGACACAAGCGGCAAGCCGTCTGAGAAGGTGGGCTTGCCTTCAGTCTTCTCGACGCCGCTTCGTCCTGATGTGATTCAGAAAGTTGTGGTCGCCCTTCAGAGCCGGCGATATCAGCCGAAGGGCAGAAACATCATGGCTGGGAAGAGAACCACTGCCGAGTCCGTGGGAGTCGGCAGGGACCTAGCACGAGTCCCGAGGGTCAAGGGAGAAAGGTACCCGAAGTCAAGCCAGGCTGCATTTGCGCCTATGGCAGTCAAGGGCAGGTTAACACACGCCCCCTCGGCACAGCGAACACTCGCCAAGCACGTCAACATGAAGGAGAGACTGCTGGCGCTCCGGTCCGCCATCGCCGCTACCGCATCCAGAGACCTCGTTGCCACAAGAGGGCATGAGGTCAAGGAGGTCCCGAGCCTGCCACTTGTGGTATCAGATGACCTCCAGAAGGTGAAGACTACTGCAGTGGCCAAGAATGCCCTCAAGGGGCTTGGACTTTGGGGGGACGTCACCAGAGCGCACGAAGGCATCAAGATCCGAGCGGGAAGGGGAAGAACAAGAGGTCGGCCGACTAAGCACCCACGAGGCCCATTGCTCGTTGTCGAAAAGGATGAGGGCATCGGCAAGGCCGCCCGCAACCTGACAGGATTAGATGTTGTCGAAGTCTCAAGCCTGAACGTTGAGGATTTGGCTCCCGGCACACATCCCGGAAGACTCACGGCTTGGACAAAGTCAGCCCTCAGGTCCATTGAAGAACGCTTCGCACGGCAGGAGAAGTAGCATGCCAGTGAAGAACGTTCAGGAAGTCATCAAGTACCCACTCATATCCGAAGACGCAGTCACGTTGATTGAGTCCGAGAACAAGATTACATTCATCGTCGATGTTAGAGCATCAAAGAACGACATACGCCGAGCTGTGGAGGAAATGTACGAGGTCAGAGTCGACCGCGTAAACTCAGTCCTTACCCCTGAGGGCCGCAAGAAAGCATTTGTCAAGCTTGCGCCAGACTACAAGGCCTCGGATCTGGCGGTCAGATTGGGCGTGCTGTAGAAACTCTTTTCTTTCAGATGGTTCAAGTCGAACGGGTTTCAGGTAGTGACGTGGGATTGCCAAAAGAGTTCACATATCGCGGCCACACAATCAACGACCTCCAACAGATGTCCATGGACGAATTCATCAAGCTGCTGCCCGCGCGCCAAAGACGATCACTCACGAAGGGGCTTTCAGATGAGCAACGGATACTGCTTGAGCAAATCAGAACCTCAGGAAAGGAAGCCGCGAAAGCCGTGAAGACACACTGCAGGGACATGATCATCCTTCCGGAGATGGTTGGCAAGACCATCCTTATTCACAGTGGCAAGGAATTTGGCTCTCTGACGATCAGGCCGGAAATGATTGGACACTACCTTGGAGAGTTTGTCATCACGAACAAGAAGGTTGTTCACGGCACGCCGGGCATAGGCGCGTCCAGAAGTTCCATGTACGTACCGCTGAAGTAGAACGAACACGATTCCCGAAACGACTTGTGCAGATGCGCATGGCGCTATTGCCAGTCGCTACAGCGCTCTTCTGGCAAGTATGTAACTGACTCCTGCTATCATCAGGGGAACAAGGACTAGTGCCGGCAGCACCTCATTCCATGATGAAGAAGGCCCACCCGTCAGCTGACGTGTTGCCGCCTCAGTCACAAAGTCACCCTTGACAGCTGCGGCGGGAGGGTTCTGGAGTAGGGTTGCGCCTTGCACAACGAGAAATGCAAGTGCTATCGCGGCCAATGCATATACCGGTTCCTTCCTCGTCCCTCAGCCCTCCTCGCCTGTTCACTTGTGCTTTTCAAATAAAGCTAGAGTTTCGAACGCTTCAATGTCTCAACGAGTGCGTCAGAACATCTTGTCTCTCCAGATTCTCATCGCTTCATACGCGCAGACCAGAGCGGCGCTTGAACCGAGGATCAGCGCCATCATGTTGATCTCGGATCCTGCCAAGAACGACTGCACTATGTACATCGCGACTGCTGCTATGAAGAAGGCTGCATAGAAAACGAACCTCGGCAGTACAATTCTCCCAATGCGGAGAAACATTCGGAACTGGCTGGGCTTGATCTCTTCAACTATCGAGTAGCGGCCGTGCTCGTCCTTTCGGGCAACCCCGAGCTCCCGCAGCTTCTCCAAGTGGTACAATGCTGTGCTTGGACTTGAGAAACGAATCAGCCGCTGGACCTCCCTTACACCGACTGCCCGTGGGGATCTGAAAACCTCCCAGTACACTCGAAGGGTTGTTCCCTTCAGTTCTGATTCGACGACTTGTGCATCAACTGATCCAGCATCCAAGGCCATCCCCTCCCCGCTCGACACTCTCCGGAGAGAGAAAGACCACGTAAAAGGCGTTACCTGGGGAGCGACTTCATTCCAACGAAATCGGTTTGCAGAACCGGCGAAAGGCATTGGTTTTTATGGCGCTCTGTCAATGCGTTCGGAGGCGTTGGCGAAAGTAGCATGCCAAACTGGGCATATTCGGTCAAGGAAATGGACCCAGAAAGGTCTGTCAGGTGCTCCGGGCGTGAGCTCCGCATCTCACCGAAGGCAGCGACAGAAATCTGCCGGACTATCAAGGGGATGCGGATCGAGGAAGCAAAGCAACTCCTCGAAGCAGTCGCGGCCAAGAAGCGCCCAATAGCGTATCGACGATACAACACAGAGGTCCCCCACAAAAGCCAATCCGAGAGATGGCATGCGGGCCGGTATCCAACCAAAGCCGCCAAGAGATTCCTCGCATTGCTTGAGGAGTTGCAGTCCAACGCCGAATACAAGGGACTTGACGTTGATCGGCTCAGGATAGTTCATGCAGCAAGCCAGCGAGGGATGAAGATGAGGAACTTCGTCCCCCGCGCATTTGGCAGATCAAGTCCCTCCTACAACACTCTCACACATATCGAACTGATTGGTTATGAGGCACAGACCTGATGTCTGTTCACAAGTACTTTGTACGCGACAATATGAAGAAGGCGGAGATCGACTCTTATTTGTCCGCCGAACTCAGGAAAGCCGGCTACAGCAAAGTCGAAATGACAAAGACTCCCCTCGGCACCAGAGTCGTTATCTATGCCGCGAAGCCCGGCATGGTGATAGGGAGACGCGGCCAAAGTATACGTGACCTGACACAAGTCTTCGAGCAGACATTCGGAATGGAGAACCCTCAAGTCTCGGTCGCCGCGATTGAGAATCCAGATTTGGATCCGATGGTCGTTGCTTCTCAGGTTACTACGGCCCTGCAACGTGGAATTCACTTCAGGAGAGCAGCTTACTGGGCACTTCAGAGGGTGATGGGCGCGGGCGCCCTTGGAGTTGAAATCACAATCCGGGGCAAGCTGACAACTGAAAGGGCCAGGTATGAGAGATACAAGGACGGTTATCTTCCGAGCGTCGGTGACGCAGTGCTCAAACAGGTCAAGAGAGCAGTGGTGGAAATACAGCTGAAGCAAGGGCTTTTTGGAGTAGGTGTCCGAATCCTGCCGCCCGGCGCGAAGTTCCCAGATAGGGCCGAGATCAAGACGCCTGGTGAGCTCGAAGCCGCACCGCAGCCCAAAGCAGAGGAAGAGGCTGATGGGGAGACAAAGGAGGAAGAGGAAGTTGCCGATACTCAGGAAACGTGAGATCGCTCAGCTCCTGCCCGAAGAAAGGCAGAAGAAACTCGAGGAGCTGAGAACCGAACTGGGAAAGCTACGCACCACAGTTGAATCTGGTGGTCGAATGGACAACCCGGCTCGGATAAGAGAAATGCGGAAAGCCATCGCGAGGCTCCTCACCGCGGAGGCAAAGACAGCCAGAACGCCCGTGAAGGAGTAATGCCGATCAAACCGGAGAACATCTTGAAGCACGAGTTGATAGGATTGAATGCCATGGTCGCAAGCAGCACAAACCGAATCCTTGTCGGCACGCGCGGACGTATCATCGATGAGACCAGAAACACGGTCAAGCTAAGCACTAGGAATGGGTTGAGAGTGATCCCGAAACAGATCGCGGTGTTTAGACTGGATCTTCCTGATGGCTCAGTGGTGGAAGTTGAAGGATCAAGACTGATCGGGAGACCTGAGAATCGTATGAAAGCGCGAACGAGGAGATGGTAATGCGAGAGATAGGACTGGGTACAAAGCCACCGCCAAAGGCCTGCGAAGACCCCAACTGCCCGTATCACGGAACTCTCCCTGTCAGAGGAAAGATACTTGAGGGAACAGTTGTGAGCACAAAAATGAGCGGGACTATCACTGTCGAAAGAGGCCACTTGCACTATGCCAAGAAATACATGCGCTATGAGCGTCGTCGGAGCAAGATCCTTGCACACAGCCCGCCTTGTCTCGAGCTGCGCGATGGCGATCGAGTCAGAATAATCGAATGCAGACCGGTCAGCAAGGAGGTCTCGTTTGTTGCGATCGAGAAGATTCTTCCGAGCACATAGACATGCATCCATCAAAACATTAATGAAGAGTAGATTGGTTGTTTGCGGAAACCTCGAGGTGATGTAGTATGCCAGCGCCGAGAACAAGGGCAGTCAGCGCCAAGGGAATGGTAGAGTATAGGCCGCACGTTGAGCGCGGACTGCCGACGGGAAGCAGGATCTCGTGCGCTGACAACACTGGCGCCAAGCAGTTGAAGATCATCAATGTGATGGGTTACCACGGCAGACTCAGACGAGTCCCGTCAGCCTGTGTCGGCGACATGGTGATGATCTCTGTGTCAAAGGGCACTCCTGAGCTCCGACGCCAGATGTTTCCAGCTGTGGTCGTCCGTCAAAGGCGACCATTCAATCGACCAGACGGCGTCCGCGTCCAGTTCGAGGACAACGCTGCAGTGATCATGACACCAGAGGGAGAACTGAAGGGAACCGAGATCAGAGGCCCAGTTGCGCTAGAAGCCGCGGAGAGATGGCCTAGGGTTGCGAATGTCGCGAGCATAGTGGTGTAGTTGCATATGACTCCAAGACCCTCAACTCGACCAGGCAAACAAAGGCTAGCGCGCTACAACGCACACAGTTGGATGAAGCACAAGTTCCTTGCCGCGCCCCTGTCGACCGAGCTCAGAACAACCTATGGCAGGAGATCCGTTCCAGTGAGAGCTGGAGACAGCGTCCGAATAGTCCGCGGAGATTTCTCCGGAGTGGAAGGGAAGGTCTCAGACATCGACACGACCAGACAGAGGCTGTTCGTGGAAGGAGTAACCCGCGAGAAAGTTGCCGGGACCTCTGAGAAGGTTTCCGTGCACTGCACGAAAGTGATGATAACGAAACTGAACCTTGGCGACAAGTGGCGAGCAGACTCCCTGAAAGAGAGAAAAGCGGCCGCCGAGGAAACTGAGGCGGAGTGAGATGGGAAGGAAAGGCGGAAGGAAGCACCTGAAGAGGGAGAAAGCCCCACGTTCTTGGCCGATTCACCCCAAGGAGACACAGTGGGCGGTTAGACCCAGCCCAGGCCCACACGCACAGAGAACCTGCCTGCCCCTTTCAGTCCTGATGCGAGACGTCCTAGGCTATTCAAAGAGCACTCGCGAGAGCAAGATCATTCTTGCACAGAAACGGGTGATCGTGGACGGAAGGATCCGCCGAGACCACAAGTTCCCGACAGGCTTGATGGACGTTGTCGAACTGCCGGATGCAAAGGTGAGGTACAGGATACTTCCCATCGTAGGCAGGGGCCTACGGGCGCTCCAGATACCCAAGGATGAAGCAGAAGCCAAGCTTTGCAGGATCGAGAACAAGACGAGTCTCACGAAGGGTCAGGTCCAGCTGAATTTGCACGATGGCAGGAGCATTGTCGTGCCAGTACAGGACCCTCGAAACCCACGAGAAGACATCTACAAGACACGAGACACGCTGAGGATCGCCATCCCCGACCAGAGGATACTGAATCACGTCAAGTTTGCCGAAGGCGCCTATGCAATTGTCACCTCAGGTCGCAACTTGGGTAGACACGGGAAGATCATCACGATTGAACAGAGCACGGCTGCAAGGACAGCGACTGCTGTAGTTGAGGACCCATCAGGTGACCGATTCGAAACCATAGCTGATTATCTGTTCGTCGTGGGCGACGAGAAGCCCATGATCAAGATAGAGGGCGGGGCCTAAGCGTGCAAGCAATCCAAGAAGCGACAGGCAGCCAGAACCCGATGCGACAGGTGAGGCTCGGTAAGGTTACGGTCCACATTGGAGTCGGCCAGTCTGGAGAAGCCCTTGAAAAGGCAAGAACAATCCTCGGAGAACTGACAGGACAGAAGCCTTCTGCTCAGCGAGCCAGAAGAACGGTGAAAGATTTCGGGATCAGGCAAGGAGAACCGATTGCCTGCAAGGTTACATTACGCCGAGAGAGAGCCGCGCAGTTCATGAAGCGAGCATTGGAAGCCGTCGGCAATCGTCTTTCAGAATCGAATTTCGATCAACAAGGGAACTTCGCATTCGGCGTCAAAGAGCACATTGAGATGGCAGGTACGAAGTACGTCCCCGAGCTTGGCATCATAGGATTCGATGTCATAGCGACCATGGAGAGACCCGGATATCGCGTCAAGCGAAGAAGGGTCAGGCAACGCAAGATCGGAAAGAGACACGTGGTCACGAAACAGGAAGCAATCCGCTTCGTTCGGTCCACGTTCGGCACAGAAATAGGGGGAGGCCCGCAGTAGTGGCAAAGAAGAAAGCTCCAAGGAAGAAGAAATTCGGAAAGGGAAGCCGGGCTTGCAAACGATGCGGCCAATACGACGCTGTGATACGCAAATACGGCCTGAACCTCTGCAGACAATGCTTCAGAGAGCTAGCACCCAGTCTTGGTTTCAAGAAGTACATGTAGATGAAGCAACATGCCCCCAGAACTCGTAGAACGGATCGTTGAGATACCTGAAGGAGTCAAAGTCGAGATCGCACACCGCAAAGTGAAAGTCACGGGTCCCAAAGGAACACTGGAGGAAGACCTTTCGCATATTCGATGTGTTCTAGAAGTGGAGAACGAACGAGTCCGCGTCAAATCGTCGTGGCCGCGAAAAGCTGAGGTGGCCATGGCAGGAACTGCCGCGGCCAAGATTCGGAACATGATCAAGGGCACCAACACCGGATTCACATACAAGATGAGGGTCGTCCACGCGCACTTCCCCGTCACGCTGAAAGTCGTCGAGAAAGAAAGAAAGCTGATGATTGAGAACTTCACAGGTGAAAAGACACCTCGTATTGCCCGCATCGTAGGAGACTCGAAAGTGAAAGCTTCCGGCGATGAGATTGTGATCCAAGGCATCAATATTGAAGATGTAAGCCAGACGGCGGCCAACATAGAGCAATCTACCAAGATCAAGGACAAAGATCAACGGGTCTTCCTAGACGGAATCTACGTCTTTGAACGAAAAGAGGGCATGTAG
>CAZJVZ010000005.1:0-31383 GCA_964549795.1 uncultured Candidatus Bathyarchaeia archaeon | reverse complement strand
GAACACTAAGAGAAGCATGGGCACAATTATGAAGCCTCCGCCGAGCCCCAGAATCGCCCCGATTGCCCCGGCTCCCAGTGATATCACGACGATCAGAAGCTGATCTGGCGGGGTCATGTTCTTTCAGCGCGTATGTTGTTGATGATACGATTCACCATGGATTCGTTCCGGCACACTTGAACCCTACTCGCCCATGACGTGCACATTGACAAGACGACGCGTCCGCGGGCCGTCCAACTCTAGCAGGAAGATGTTCTGCCAAGTCCCCCGGACGAGCCGCCCCCCTTCAACCGGGAATGTGCGTGATGCACCAATGAGAGCTGAGGCGATATGGCCGGACGCATTGTCGTCGATTCTGTCGTGAAGGTAGCCAGCCTCCGGAGGGCAGATTTCCCTCACTTTCTTCAGAATGTCATGAACGAGTCCACTCTCATTCTCGTTGGCAATTATGGCAGCGGTTGCATGGGGGGCGTGGATCAGGCAAATCCCTTTCTCGATCTTGGATTCCGCCACGATCTCTTCAATGCCTCGCGTAAGGTCAACCAACTGGTAGCGCTCTCTGGTCGAGAGTGTGAGCACCCTAGCGAAGACCGGCATGGCATCCCACAGAGTCGGACGGCAGAATTCAACAGGCTATATGCCTTTCGAAGAGAGAGATGAAAAAAGAAGGAGACGGAGGAGTCGAATCCGAGTGTCCGTCATTGGACTCTTGCTTCTGGCGCCGCAACCTGAGGCAGATCTGGGAACCGCTCCTGCATCTTCTGCTCCGCCACGATGTTGGCTTCGCTCAGTATCTTTTGTGCGTCCTCGCTGGTGATTGAGTTGTCAAAAGACTGGTCCGTGGCCTCGCCAACCTGCATTACAAGGTACTCAAGCGACTCGTTGACTGATGCAAGTTCCATGGAGACTTCAGGAAGCACACCCTCAAGCTGTGATTTGATCGTGCGGACGACACTGGCAACTGGCGCCATTGCATGTGCCACGTCACCGTATTGCATAACGGTGTCAAGCCTGAGAGCGACCTGTTCGAGTGCAAGCTGACTTTGTAGAACCACCTTGGCCATCTTGCGTATCTCAGCACATTCATTCGCGTACATGGATGCGAGTTGAGTGTTCTTCTGCTGTATGGCAGCCACACACTTGGTGTGCAATGTCGAGTCACGTTGCTGCATCTTCTGAGCTGTCCTGTCCAGACGTGCAAGCTGCATCTTCAGTTTGAATAGCGCCTCCATTATGCGTTTGCGAATTGGCGTCGGGCGGAATGTTTCCCTGATCTTGCCTAACATCGATTGGTTTTCCCTAAACACTGTTTATCCCTCCTTCTCATTGCTGGGCCAATACCGGCTGTTTGCAGAGGTCCTTGGATTCCTCGGATTCCTTAGCCAGCAGTTTCAGGAAGCTGCAGAGACCACCTTCTTCATAGGTTCGCACGATTGAGCCGGTGTATTCGATCTTCACGTTCATGTTTCTGAGTTTCCACATGGTCTTGTCGACGTCTGCCTTGTTCTTTCCAACCAGGAAGAGAATGCTTTCGGGCTCGCCAAGAGAGCTGACCACTTGAGTTGTCTGTGGCATCGAAGCGATTTCCATGAGAATACGCTCGCGTTCTGAATTGCCAGGCAGACTCACGGCTACAAAGATCTGTTCAGACAGGCCGAGCTTCTCAAGGTCGAGCCTGGTCGTGTAGTCCTTTATTATGCCGAGACGTTCCAGCTTGTTGACTCTGTATGCAACTACATTGGGATGAAGCTCCAGTTTCTTCCCGATGTCCACAAACGAAGACTTGGCGTTCCCGACAAGCTCCGCCAGAATCTTGAGATCGGTCGAATCAGTTGAGATCTGCATGTTCTCACAAGGCCTTGTACGTTTCGTACCATTTGTCATAGTATCGAAGCATCTCAGGTGAGACGCTTGGACGCCGCCTTCTGAGTGTGTCACGAATGTCCTGCATGCAGATTGGCCGGGGGCGTGATCCGTCAGTCACTCTCTTCGATTCGAACAACTCCCTAACAACTCTGATCTGTGCCGACTGCAATATGTCGCGTACGTCGCTACCAGAGAAACCCTCTGTCATTCGTACTAATTCATCAGCGATCATGTCGTGGTTCATTGTCAGATTCTTTGAGTAGATTGAGACGAGTTCGGCTCGTGCCTCAGCGTTGGGCAGAGGGACGAATATTCTCTTCTGGAAGCGGCGGATGAAAGGCTCGTCAAGAACCCACGGCTTGTTTGTTGCTCCTACCACGTACACGTGAATCGGGCTGGCTTTGTCGAGAATGCTGTCCATTTCCTTCAGGAATTGGTTCCTTGTGCGGACTTCTCCTCCAACCTCCTGTGCCCTGATTCCCACGAGAGAGTCAACTTCGTCGATGAAGATTATCGAGGGCTTTCCCGACGCAGCTGTTCGCCTTGCCTCCTGAAACAGAGCGGAAACGTTCCTTTCCGATTCGCCCAGCCATTTGGACATGACAGTCGCTGCGTCCACACAGTAGAAATCTGCGTTGATCTCTGTGGCTATCGCTGCAGCTAGCAGGGTCTTGCCACATCCCGGAGGGCCGAAGAACAGTATTCCTCTCGGCCATCCGAGCGGAAAGAGGTCTGGCCGCTTGACCGGATAGATCACAGACTCCTCTACCGCAAGCTTTGCGTCGTGCAGATCCGCAATATCACTCCAACGCACACTTGGCTTCTCGATTGGTGAGAAATGCTCCAACGACTCAGGTGAAGCCAAAGAAGAACTGGCAGTAGACCTACTGCCCTGATCGTTCAGCTGCTTCATTCTCCGGCGATATCCCTCAACATGCTCCATGTATACTCTGTTCAGAGCAGCGTCGGGATAGAGTGAACATAGTTTCAGCAGGACCTCGCATGCTCTCTGATAGTGCGAGACAGCCATTCCCTTCGAACCTTGTCGATCATACTGGATCGCCTCGTTAGCGTAGCGCAATGCGAGATTCTCAAGCTCTTGTGAAGCGGACCCTGAGCTTGTGTCCGATCGAACCGATGGAATGCTGAATGCCTGGGCGCTGGCTTGGTTCCTGGGAGGAGGACTATTCAACGACAATCCTTCCCTCGCTCGCTAGGCGATCTACAGCCTCTCTGATTCGTGCGGGGGACTCGCCAAGCGCATATGCAGCCTCCGGAATGCGGAGGTTGCCTTCGTGGGATCTGATGTAATCGTAAAGCCGATGCTCGATTTCTGCTCCGCTTCCTGCTGCGAGCAACGGTTCAGCTTCCACAGCCTTCTGCTGGATCATAACTTCTGGGAGTTTCGGGAATGCCTGAGAAAGCCTCTCTTGTGCAATCGAGGATGACTCCTCGAGTATCCTCTTTGCGTCCTCACTTGCGGTCTCCACTTGTGCGGGGCTGTCGATGACAGGCCCGGTCTCCATGCTGAGATCGCTGAGTAACGAGTTGATCTGTTCCAGCTCGTTCGCGACGTGTGGAACGATGCCGGCGATTCTTCCTTTGGTCTCTGCAACCACTCCGACGATAGGTTTCATGTCTCTCATGATCTCGCCGAATTCCAGTACCGTGTCAAGTCGCAGAACCACCTGCTCGAGAGCAAGCTGGCTACTCAGCACCACCTGGGCGATCTTCCTCACTTCGGCGCACTCGTTCGCGTAGAGTCTGGCGTGAGCGAGGTCCTTGGACATCTCTGCACCGATGCAGCGCTGGAAAAGATCTCTGTCCTTCTGCTGTATCTTGATCGCCATGCTTTCGAGTCTTTGTTCTTGGATTCCGAGTCTTGAGCGCGCTTGCATGATTCGTTCCTTGAGCGGAACCGGGTGGATTCGTTCCTCAATTCTCTTTACTAGGGACAAATCCTCCACAACCTAGGCTGGTGCTTCTTCGTTGATTTTGACAACAACAAAGTCCGGTATCGTGTGCTCTTGCGGTTTCGAGTCAGCCAGCAAGAGCGCTGGCTGACCGCGTTCCAAGGATGACAAGGTTTCCAGTGTTCCTTGGATGTCTTTCTTCTCGGCGAGGTGTCCGTTCAGCATCTCATGTATGATTTGGCATGCCTCCTTGTATGCGGTTGCTTCGACAACTCCGGACGAGTAGAGGAGCTTGTTGTCAGTCAGTGCAAGCTGGAGTCTCCGTATCTCTTCCTCAAGCTTCACAGTTTTTTCCTTGAGAGAATCCACGAGCGCGAGACGGCGACTCTCCATCGCGCGTATTGCGCTCTCATATTCACCTGTCATTTCTTTGTATGCAGATGTGTCGATGTCGCCGTCTGAAAGCAATGATTTGAGAGCGACCATCCGCTTCGATGCGGTTAGGTGCTCTCTCTGCAGATCGGAGGCCTCATGCTTCCAAGACGGGGCCATCACGATCGATTCGTTCTCGATCTTGACCTCAGTAATCGGGCACTTTGCAAGTGTTCCTGAGGCCTGCTCGACATTCACTTGAGTCACTTCGTTTCGGATGTTCGTATCGATTCCTATCAACGCACCAACTGGAGTTCCATACGGGGTTCGAACGGTCTTGCCGAGGAACCTCCCGATGTCTTCCACAAGAATGACCATTGACTGGCACCTGAAAGAATCAATACGCGGCTACTGGTACCCCTGTTCGGCTCCTCTCTGAGGGGCAGCAACCGATGCAGCTGGCAGATCCGGGAAGCGTTGTTGCATTCTGTGCTCTGCGAGCGTGCTCGCTTCCGTCAGTATCCTCTGAGCTTCCTCGTTCGAAGTCTGGACCTCAAAGTTCGAGCCGCCCGAGTCACCGAGTTCGTACACGAAACTGTTCAGCATCTCTCCGATTTCCGACAGCTCAAATCCCACTTCAGGTATGACACCTGTGATCTGCCCTTGCACAGATCTGACCACCGTTGCGACCGGAGCCATCATTGCGGCGATGTTGCCGAACTCCCGAACGGTCTCCAGTCTCAAAGCAGCTTGCTCAAGTGCAAGTTGGCACTGTAGTGTGACTTTCGCCATTTTCCTGACTTGTGCGCATTCGTTCGCATACATCGACGCCCGAGCGTTGTCTTTGTCCATTTGTGCTCTGACGCACTTGTCGAACATCTCCTTGTCGTGCTGCTGCATTCGACTCGCTGCGCCTTCGAGGCGGTTCTCTTGGACCCGAAGACGAAAGATCGCCTCATCAACACGTTCCTTGGGCGGTGCGCCCCGGTGGATCTTGCCGGTAATACGAGTGCTGAGGGGCTCTCTATCCCAATCACTGAAGCTGTGTCTCAATATTGTGCAACCTACAAACTGACTTGTGATTTCCAGCTTTTGTGCGCCTTTTGCCATTAGATTTCTGGAAAGAAATCTGTCAAAACGAGTGACGCTGCTCTAGGAGGTTTCTCATAAGAGGCCCCTGCCATATCTGCAAGTGACAGGTAGCGATCGGGCCCGACGGCGTTTGGCGATTCCCAGGATCTCCGGGGCTTAAATAGCATGGTTTCTTGTGTTCCCCCACAGCGGTCTTGTGGAGACCACAGAATTCTGGCAGTTTGTGCTGGTTCAAGCCAGAAATGTATGATGGCTCCGGAGATTCGCAGGCACGATGCCGGCGAAGGCGAATGCTGCATCGATAGGATGCATCGCGGATGGGGACCGGCTGGCGGTTCTATAGAAGACTCTGTGATGTCAAACTCTGGCCTTTGAGCAATTGCTGGTGAGGCAGCACATGGCAAGGCTTAAGTCAAGTTCTCGAAGTTATACCCCCTGCGTTCTTACAGGGATGCATCTGATTCGGAGGTGAACTTTGCATGGCAGAGAAGCCAACGGCGACCGCCCCTCCAATGACCCCAAGAGAGCCGATTCCCCCAGACACGATACTGATCGGGAAGAAGCCCGTGATGGCATACGCAACTGCGATCATGATGCACTTCCAGAGCGGATCGAAGATACTCACGATCAGGGCTAGGGGAAGAGCCATCAGCCGAGCAGTCGATGTCGTTGAAGTTGTTAGAAGGAGATTCTTCGGCGGCAAGATGTCGGTCAAGGAGGTCACAATTGGAACACAGGCGCTCGGCGAAGGAGGAGACATGCGAAACGTCTCCACCATAGACATCAAGATTGAGAAGAGCGAGTAGGCACTCGCCGAGAGAAGCAGCGCTGCATCGGCCTCGTTTCTGTTCTGTTTTCTTACGTGTAGTAGTCTAGGCCCTTGTCCCGGCCGCAGATGAAGCTCAATTCCCTATGCTAGTCGCGGAGTCACGGGATCACTTTGAAAGGAAACAGTGTGTAGAATCCCACGATCACGGCTCCGATGTAGATCGCGACGATCAGCCTCGGAGGAGACTGTTCGACAATCATGTTCGCTATGGAAGCGGCCACCGCCGGCACGGTGTTCAGGAAATAGAAGATGTACATTATCCTGCGGCCGAAGAGTGCTGCAGGTATGAATGGCAGGTAAGTCATCGCAAACCAAGCTAGTATGAACAGCGCAAACCCGTTTCTGGTCTTGTAGTAACTGTAGCCGTTGTAGATCATTGCAGGAATCGTCAGAAACACCACGGTGGGATTCATGGCGCCTATGAAATCGACACTAGGATATGTTCGAGCCAGATTGCCGTCGGCATAGACTGACACATTTACGGTCGCGTAGTGAATCTTCACCTGATCCAGCAACCACTCCCATGGGTAGCTCCAGATGTCGTTCGGGCTGCGTACGTCGGGTGCGCGAAGGGCAAATGTGTAGGTATAGATGTACGACAAATGCTCGAAGGGGTTCTTGTACCCAGCCCAGAAGAAGTCAAGGAATGCCAAAAGGACTATGAAAGAGCCCAAGTAGACAATGGCATACTTCTCGAAGAACGATAGCAGCCCTTGCCAGTCAGCCTTCTTGCCCCTTTCCAGAATTTCCTTGGCAAGATGAAATACGGCGATGGTTAGGATTCCGTAGAATCCTCCTATCTTGCAGAGTGTAGCCAGAGCCATTGCGAACGCGCTGAGTTTCAGTCTTCCTGAGAAGTACCAGTAGAACCCCAACAACATGAAGCCCAGGACGAATATGTCCAGCGTGGCAATTCGACTATGCACAAAGACGAGCGTGTCGAAACTGAACAGAAAAGTGCCAATTATCGCGATCAGGGGGTTCTTTGAGGTCTTCTTGAGAAGCAGATAGAGGACGAAGATGGCAACAAGGCCAAACAGTACGCTTGGGATTCTCCACCCCCAAGCATTGTCACCGAGCAGGCCGGTTGAGAGGGCGATCAGAAGCTTCGCAAGGAGCGGGTGCTCCTGGTTCACAGAATCGATTCCAGGGATCGCGTTCGGCCACATGTTTGGTTGCTGAGGCAGCCTGAGAAGGATCCGAGCCACGTTTACGTAATATGCTTCGTCAAAGATGAGTAGTCCGCCTGGTCTGTCAAGCCAGAGGATCCTCACTACTGCGCTCGCGATGAGAAGATACATGAAAGCATGATCGTACGAGTCATGTCTGGGATGAAAGTCGATCTGAAAGAGACTTCTCAGTCTGTGGCCGGCCATCGTGTGCATCACATCTTCTCGGCCAATTCGATGCCGAGGACGTGAGTGGCGTTGGCGAGGACCACTCCCAGCGCACGAACAAGCATCAACCTAGCAGCTCTCAGAGATGGTGTGTCAGCTCGCAACACATTCACCTTTTCATAGTACTCATGGAACTTCTCAGCCAGCATGTTCGCGTACGCAGCCACCTGTTCAGGTTTGAGGTTATCCGCAGCCTCCGTCAGTATCAACGGGAACTTGCCTATCTGCAATATCAGTAGACGTTCGAGCGGGTCGGTCAGAGCTCCGTAATCCGGTTGTTCGTGAATCTCACCAGCCTTCTCCAGTATGCCTCGCGTCCTAGTGTATGCATAGTTGATGAAAGGAGCGCTATTCCTTTCAAGACTCAGAACCCTATCCCAAGTGAATGTGATCGTCTTTGTGCTTGAAGTGGAGAGCATCGCGTACCTTATCGCGGCAAGTCCGACCGTTCTGCCAATCTTGGCTCGCTCCTCCTCAGAGAGCGAGTCGCCCCTCGTGGAGATCTTCTCCCGGACACGCGACACCGCTTGGCTGATGATCTCGTCTACGCTGATGTACCGAGCCCTGCGCTTTGACATCTTCACACCTGGCAGTTCAACAATACCATACGCGTAGTGCACCAAATTCCGCGCAACCTGTTCGGCGCCAAGGGCGTAGAGAGCGAGTTTCAGCTGCAGCTGGGCGAGTCTCTGCTCAGATCCAATTACATTGATCACGATGTCAGCGTTCCGGAACTTCTTGATCGAATAGGCGATGTCTCTAGCTACGTAGAGGGTTGTGCCGTCGCTTCTGGCTAGTGTTAGCTTTGGCAGCTCGTATCCCTGCGCGAAGCCGAGGGCCCTGTCGAGGCCGTGGCTCCGAGCAACCTGGTCAACATCGAGACTGAGTGACGGCCCATCCGAGACCGCGAACGGTGTGGACGACAATTTCTTCATTAGTTCTTGCACTTCTCCGCTCCAGACCAGTTCGCTCTCCCAATCCCATTCGTCGAATGTGATCTCCATCTCTTCGAGGGTCTCCCTAATCCCTTCAAGACAGAGATCGGCGACTGATCTCACGACCTCCCGCGTCTTCTTGTCGCCCTTCTCGTACTGCATGACAAGATGCTCGACTTCTTCCATCGGGTCAGCTCTTGATTGAACCGCTTTGAGAGTCATGCGGAACAGTGCCGAGTCAATGGATTCCAGCTCTTTTGCCACCGCTGCCCAGTCATCCAGTTCTTCATTCAGCTCCGAGCCCCTATTCTCAAGGTCCGATGTGCCTTCGAGACGTGATATCTCGGCCTTGAGGGTCTCGATTTGAACTGAACAGTTCACACAGGCGTAGAGCAAGCCCAGCCACTGGTCCGGCTTCCCTACCGGCTCGGGTCTCGCCAGAAGAGAGTATCCGTACGCGAGCATTGCGACCTGCTTGCCCACGTCGTCGATGTAGAATCTCGTCTGGACCTTGTGACCTCTAGCCTTCAGGAGCCTGGCGAGAGCATCACCGAGGATTGTGTTTCTAGCGTGTCCAAGGTGCAACGGACCGCTCGGATTCGCGCTCGTGTGTTCGACAACGATTCTCTTTGGTTCTTTTGTCAACTCCAATCCGTAGAGTTCTCTCTCCGAAACCGCGTCCGCCAGTATCTCATCGGCGGCTTTCCTGAAATCTAGGTGAAAGTTCACATATCCTGATCCTGCCGGCTCGACTCTTTCTATCAGTTCAAGCCTTGCCGGGTCAATCCGTCCGCAGATAGATCTGGCGATATGCGCAGAATCGGCCTTCAGTGTCTTGGAGAGTTCGTATGAGACAGAAGATGCCAGTTGGCCAAACTCCAGAGATGGAGGCTCCTGTAACACTGCCTCGGTCAATTCCACACGATAGAGCGCTGACACGGCAGAGACCAGGGCCTCTGCGCATTCGCGCCTAAATCTCGCGAGAGTTGAGTGCATCAGGCACTTCCGCCAGGTTGCTGCGTATCGACGGGCATCTTACATGAGTAACTTGCTGAATAGATTTGGGGCGACGAGTACCTGACTGACTTGAGGCCTGATGACGCACCTTAAGTATCTTTCAGGAAACTATGTCCCCCACGAATGCGAGCTCAGAGACGGACATGTCTTGTGGCTCGCAATCGGCGGTGTGGTCGGGCGGAGTTGGGCGGGTATAGAGATCAACTGTCTCTCCCGACGCCTAGCCAGGACATGGCGCAGGCCTCCGGAGCCTGAAGTCGCGGGTTCGAATCCTGCCCCGCCCGCCAAACTCATCCTCCCGTATGTGGAACTTGCTCGGCTTGCGTTCGTCTAGTGTGAACCGCCGACAAGCTTGTTCCTGCTTCTCTTCACAGCACACAAGGAGATCAGAACCATGGTTGTTATGATGATTTCTATCGTTTGTGAGAACTCTGGGATCGGAACAGTCAAGATCGGCAGTTCTGCGAATGAATTCATACTAGGGCTATCGAAGTAGACCTGGTAGCCCCAACTCTGTGTGGTTGCACCAACGACCACGAAGAATCCGAGCAAGTGACCTTTCGTGAAGGTGCGATTCACGTAGAAGAGGAGGTTGAAGGGTGCAGGTGAGCGCCCAAGCACGCTGCCATAGGAGTAGTAGTACCGATAGGGTGACTCTCCGATGGGGTTTCCAAGGTTGTCGGTTTCTGACAGCCCGAACGCGTAGCCTGATGCCACTGGGTCTTGATCCGGCGTACTCATCCAGACTGTCATGTTCACGTTCCCCTGAATTGTCATGTTTTCAGCCAACGGCTGTGTGATCCAGGATACTCCGCCGAACCACACATCAGTTGCGGGGAACCAGGGCTGAGCACTCTGTCGTACTCCACATGAAATCGTGCCGGTGAGGGGTTCCGCATGGGTCGGGGGGTTCGTTTCGGCGCCGCTGTAGATGAGTATGGACGAATTGGAGTTCTTGTAGACTAATGAGTACATGTGGAAGTTCATCTTCGTCAGGCTGATGTCACCATTCGGATCATAAGCAGGCTCAGCACTGGCGACCTGCCCACAGCCTGCAAAAACCAGAACAGAAAGTATAGCTAGAAGAATGATTGTCCTGTAGCCTCTCGCTGTGACACTCGATCTCTCAAGAAACATTGCTCAGCCTGTTCGAAGTGGCATGATGACGGTAACTTAAAGATTTCATGGGTCTCATGAATATCGGCAGTCAGGCGTGTCCAATTCTGGAACATGGAGCCGGGGGTGGGAGTCGAACCCACATACTGCGGCTCTGCAGGCCGCCGCCTGAGCCGTTCGGCCTTCGGTGATCGCAATGTCGGCGACCAACCCCGGCGTTTTCCCCGGCAGTCGAGACTTCGATTCTTGCCGTATAAGCCTATTGAACAGACTACAGCATCCATAATCCGCGCTTCCCTTTTGGTTCGGCAACATCTTTCTGTGAGATCATGCTCTCTTGCCGAGTTGGGAGGTAGGGCTCATGGAGCGAGAAGGACCGTACATGATTAGACTCTGCTCTGATCGAGCCGCATATGAGGCTGTTCCGAGGAAGAGAGCCAAAGTCAAAATCATGAGCTTGAAACGCTCACTGCAGGTCCGCGGAGATTCTGAGATCACTCTATGCACACCTCAATTCATGGTAGTCAAGAGACAGGACAACATAGAAGTAACAATCGTTGACGACGGCAGAATGATCATCCGTAACGTCAGTAGCAAAGAGGAGGCTCGAAGGATCGCTGAGATGATGCTTCCCGACGAGGCCCTCACAGGACGCTGACTTACGCTTCTATGATCTCCGCCTGGTCCAGCGCACGTCTGACCATATGATCCAAGTCTAGATGACCCTCCGACTCCGAGATCTCCTCAAGGTGAGAATGGGTCCTGGGCTTGCGTGTAGGGATCCCGCATGCCGCGACGCCGGGGCTAATCGATATCTCAAAGCTGCCGACGATTCTTGCAAGGCGCTCGATCTCATCCTTGTTCATGCCGACCAATGGTCGCAGAACTGGAAGCCCAGCTGTGGCGGAATCTGTCACGTACAGGTTGTGTAGTGTCTGACTGGCCTTCTGCCCAACAACGTCTCCTGTGACTATCGAATCCGCATCTTCTCTACGTGCGATTTCGCCTGCGATTCTGAACATTGCCCGTCTCGAAATCACACATGCGAGGTTGCGCTGGCAAGAGGAGACGATTTCCGACAGGTCCGATGAGTGTCCGACCACGTAGGTTCTGATCGGAGATCTTCGAGAGTACTCGCGGACTCTTCTGATTCCCCGGAGCGCAATTTCGCGTGCCCTTTGATCACTCAAGGGGTAGCTGTCGAAGTAGACGGCGACGGGGTCTATCTTGGCCCTGATTGTCATCAATAGTGCGACCGGTGAGTCGATGCCTCCGGAGATCAGGCAGACAGCTCTTCCCAGCGAGCCGCTTCCAATCGAGTCCCGGATCGTTGACTGGGCAGTCATCAGATCTATTGGCTCCGCCTTGCGCCAACCTTGTCCAGGATTCTCTTGTAGACCTCAAGTGCCTTCTGTTCAGAGTCGATGCCTTTTATGAGCATCCGGCCGTGGTTGAAGAGACTGACCTCGCAACCGTCATAGTCGAAGACGATCGCCATTGGAGTTCTGAGATGGATCCTGGTTCCTTTGCCAAGACGTCTTGAGGCGACGCTGAGGTCTATCCTACGCGGCCTTGGTGGGTTGACGTTGATAGTGTTCTTGCCGCAGAGCCATGTCAGTCTCCCTTCTTCTGCTTGGGGGACAGGCTGTCTTAGCTGGCAGGCCTTGCACCCTGGCCTTGTCTGAATCTCAATTGTCCTGAAGTCCATTTCGCGTAGATCGCAGATCAGCAGCTTTCCTTCCAACAACGGCCGGATCCCCGCTAAGAGCTTGATCGTCTCGGTTGCTTCGAGTGCTGCGATACTGCCGGCCGTGGCTCCCAGTACTCCCCGCGTCTCGCATTCGGGCAAGTGTCTGTCGTCTAGATCCGGCATGACACACTCCAGACATGGCGTTGCTGGCGGCCTGAAGACGGACAAGTTTCCTTCCATGCCGATTGCCCCGGCAAAGACATACGGAATCGAATTCCTCACACATGCGCGGTTAACAATGTATCGAGTCGCCATGTTATCGAGTCCGTCCACAACACAGTCGGAGTGAGAGATCATTTTGTCTGCGTTGGCTTCTCGCACATTCTCCGCCATTGGTTCGATGTGAACCTGCGGGTTCATCGCCTTGAGCCGCCTAGCTGCGGCTTCCACTTTGGGCTTTCTCACGTCATCGACGCTGTAGAGGATCTGTCGTTGCAGGTTGTGAGTCTCAACCGTGTCTTGGTCTACGAGACGTATCTTCCCGACTCCTGCCATCGTGAGGAATGCGGCGGCAGACGTGCCCAAGCCTCCGAGTCCAATCACGGTCGCAGACGAACGCTTGAGCCTGTCCTGTCCCTGAGGGCCTAGCTCACGCATGACCACTTGGCGTGAATAGTAGTCCCTGAGTGATGGTTGCCGCTTGGGAGCCAACTCTGGTCCGAAATCGATAGTATCCCTTGGCTATTAAGGCTCCAATACTCGCGGTCGCGAGATGGCTGCAATGTGGCTGCCTTGGCCGCCTATGGGAACTTGTAGGTTAGTGAGTTGTGAGGGCATGCGTCGGCGCAGTCACCGCACAATATGCACTCAGGATCGTTGAACTTCTCCCACGGTAGAGACAGAATTCTGATTTGCATTGGACAAGCCGCCTCACAGTGTGGACACTTGCTGCATTTCACAGGATCCCGTTTAAGGCCCATGAAGCTGTACTTCTGGAAAGGAGCCATCTTGGCACCGACCGGGCAAATGTACCTACACCAGAACCGTGGTACTCTGTACGCACCGTAGAAGAAGACAAGCAGGATGATGAGTTCGGCAACGATCAGGAGTGGGATCGAACGAAGCCATTCACCCAATTGCGCTACAGAGAGCTTGGCCAAGAAGGTCGGCGCTATGTTCTCCCTGATATAGAGAAGCGCCCTTGGAATGGTTGAGAACAGGGTTCCTTCGGGGGCCAGAGGAATCAGCGGCCCTTCACCAAAGATCCAGAGTGACTGCTTGTACTCGGTTCCGATTCCCATCCACAGCATGACACCTAATGAAACACTGATGAGCAGCGCGAAACCCAGCACAAAGTACTTGATGCGTTTTCCGCTTTCATGAAGGCGCACGTTGACTTGACCGAAACTGCCCTTCGCAGTCGTCACCAAATCCTGGACGAAACCCATCGGGCAGACCCAACCGCAGAAAGCTCTCCCGAGTACCGCTCCGATGATGAACATGGCCGCAAGAGCCACCCACGGCGCCGCCGGGCTCGCAAGTGCAACCTGAATAACATCTAGGCTTCCGTAGGCGAGGTTAGTCGGAGCGTCGATGCTAAGCAGCACCGGAAATGGAAGGAGAAGGCGTTTCACCGCCAGGCTGGGGTAGAGCTCTGCTAGTAGCAAACCGTTCAGCAAGAGCAGGGACACGAGCTGCACGAGAAAACGCGGGACCACGTACTTGAACTTGAATCGCCTAGTCTTCTTCTCAGCCACTGAAGTCAACTTCTGGTCATTCCAAGTCAGGGAAAGGAAATCACGTACGATTCCAGTACCCTCAAGACAGTCTCAACGTTGCTGAGGTAGAGCGTCAAGGTCAGGAACGTGAGCCCGAGAAGAAGTGCAAATGACGCGACTAGTCGCTTCAATGGGCTCCCTTCATGACATGCCGGGGTCAATCCCGATTTTCTAACGCCATAAGGATGTGACATAATTATGCTTTTCTAGCCGTCAACCTCTCGCGACCACCGCATCCGCAATGATTCATACGTGAGAAGCCGACTCCGGACCAGCCATCGCAAACGCACGTTTCTCATCGCCGGAGCTGGCCGGACTCTTATTTGACTAGATAGCGCTGACGCGGAAGAACCGCTGCAGTCACGCGGGCCTCGACAACGTGGTAGAAGTTGAGGGCAACTCGCTCCATGCAGAAAGCAATCTGGTCGATCACCCTTCGCGGCGAACCGGGCAAGAATGAGCCGCGAGCAAGCCGAACTCAGGATCCTGAGCTTCAGGCGATAGTTGACATCGTCAACCGAGGAAGGCCGCCCATGGACGAAGGACTCATGAGAGTGTTCGAGAGAGTAAGGCCCATACTCAATAGGAAACCTGCGTCGGAATCATCGATTGGATATGTAGAGCTACCCCCTGGTCTGAAGGAGAAGTTACTTGCGATGCCCGACGCCGAGGAGAGAATCCGCGCCATAGTCGAATTCAGATTGTCTGTTCGGCCGCTCCTCGAAAGGGATGGATAGGAAGGCAAGCCCCAGTTTCGCAGCGGGAAATGTGTTGGCCTTATGAGCCTCTTCCACAGGACTCCTCCATGGCTAGCAGTGCACGACGTGGGTGATTTGGAGAAACCAAAGGGACTGTTCGTCACGACGACAAACGCCTCCATGCTGGCGGACTTCTATGAGCTGACAATGGCCGCAGCATACTATGACAATCACGTCCCAGGAGAAGCTGTTTTCGAGCTTTTTGTGAGACATCTTCCGAAGAACTTCTCTTATATGCTCGCGGCGGGACTTGAGCAAGCCCTTGACTACATTCTCAACCTTGGGTTCACCGAAGAACAGATCCAGTTCCTGAGAAGCCACCGTTCGTTCCGACACGTGAGCAAGGAGTTCTTCGAATACCTACAGGGCTTCAAGTTCTCTGGCGATGTCTGGGCCGCTCGGGAAGGCACGATTCTCTTCCCGGGAGAGCCACTCGTGCAGGTTGCAGGCAGCTTGATCGAAGCTCAGATAGTGGAGACATTCCTGTTGACAATGATCAACTTCCAGACACTGATCGCCAGCAAGGCCTCGAGGGTTGTACAAACCGCGAAAGGACGCGACGTGGTCGAGTTCGGCTCCAGACGAGCGCATGGCCCGCAAGCGGCGCTTCTTGCAGCCAGAGCCTCGTACATTGGGGGGTGTGTCGGGACATCAAACCTACTTGCGGGGTACGAACTTGGAATACCGACGTATGGTACGATGGCTCATTCATTCATAATGGCTTTCGACTCCGAACGAGAAGCATTCCAAGCCTACCAGAACGTCTTCCCAGAAAGCGCTGCACTCCTCATCGACACGTACGATACAGTCGAAGGCGCCAAGTCAGCCGCAGATCTTGGAATCCCCCCAGCACTTGTGCGCATTGACAGCGGGGACCTGCTTGACCTCAGCTTGAAGGTCAGGGGCATACTCGACGACAAAGGTCGCAAGAACACTAGAATCTTTGTCAGCGGAGATCTCAACGAGTACAAGATCCAAGAGTTGATCTCCAAAGGCGCCCCGATTGACGCTTTCGGCGTCGGAACCGAGCTGACAACATCAAGAGAGGACCCCGCACTACCGGGGATCTACAAGTTGGTTGAACTCCGAAGAGGCCGAAAGAACATACCGCGAGTCAAGCTCAGCCCGTCCAAGGTCACGATCCCGGAACTCAAGCAGGTACACCGTGCCTATTCAAGCTCGGGACTGGTCAGAGAGGATGTCATTGCGATAGGCAGTGAGCCCCCGCCTGACCCCGGAGCACACCAGCTCCTCGCAAAGATGATCGAGAAGGGGCGGCTGCTCTACGAGATCCCGTCTTTGGCGGAGACTCGCGAGTACGCGAGAAAGCAAGTCGAAACCCTTCCCAGCGAGTTCAAGGATATCGCAATCGTCGCTGAGCCACCTGTGCGTCTGAGTCCCAAGCTTGCTGCGTTATGTGAGAAACTCTATCACGGCATAGTGTAGCTTGGACACGAGCCGACCTCTAGATCCAGGAGCAACTCTTGACATGGCCCGACATGCAATGGAGGGACCTTCGAGGCTCCGTTCCAATCCTGAAGGCTTAAGTGGAATCTCCATCTATCCAACGCCTCTTCCCAAACCAAGTCTCCACACGGACTAGGTTGACAACGCGAAGAGATCCTGTGATCATGATGACGCTCACCCATCACTTACGAGATTATCTTGAAGTGACCAAGCCAAAGACCGTGCTTCTGCTCGTGTTCACATCAGCGGCCGCAATGGCGATTGCAGCTATGTCATCGCATTTGATCGCACCGGTCGCTCTGCTGGCTGGATTGGTCGCTATTTCAACCTCGACGGCTGGGTGCAATACCGTGACGTGCTACATCGACAGAGACATCGATGCGATAATGCGACGAACAAACCACAGGCCTATCCCGACAGGTCGAATCGCACCTGCAGAGCGGGCACTGTATTGGGGCATGATTCTAATCGCAACGGGCCTCGTGTTGGGTCTTTGGATCAACATGATCTCCTTTGTGATTCTGTCTCTCGGTGTTCTTGACAACGTGGTTGTCTACAGCCTGCTGCTGAAGAGAAGAAGCTCTCTCAACATAATCCTCGGCGGTTTCAGCGGCGGATTGCCCGCGATGTTCGGATGGAGCACCGTCACAGGAACAGTGAGTCTCCTTTCGGTCCTCCTTGCGGGACTAGTCGTGCTCTGGATACCTAGCCACATCTGGAGTTTGGCAATACTGAGCAGGGAAGACTACGCACGTGCTCAAGTACCAATGCTTCCAGTCGTGATGAAAGAGAAGTCAGCCTTGCGCTGCATCGTGGCGACCGTCGTTCTGATGATTCCCTTCTCGTTGGCAGTCTACTGGGAGGGAGGATTTGGCTGGATATACGCGGCCTCAGCTCTGGCGCTTGGGGCCGCAGTACTGGTCCTGAACCTGCACCTTTTCGCTTACCCAACCGGCAAGAACGCATATCGAGCATTCAAGGTCTCGAGTCCCTACCTCTTCCTCCTGTTCCTGAGCATGGTGATAGACCGAGTCATGCTGTGAACGTGGACTCGATTCCTAGAACCCAAGCAACCTCATCAGGATGCCCAGAGCGCCCGGGACCTTGCAAGTGATGACTCTCTTGATTCCACCCGTGCCGAGGAATCTCATTGCCCAATCGTAGAGTGTGTCATGAGGCATGAAAACGTCCGCGAATTTCCTCATCCGCCTTGAAGCATCGAGTTCGCGCCCAAAGGCATTCCTCCACCTCGCCTCGTAATCTGACAGATGAACACCCTTCTGCACGTGGTGGGCTGCAACCTCACCCGCAATGTGTCCCGACACAATGGCTGTCGGGATGCCCCCTCCATTAGTCGGCATTACCATCCCCGCAGAGTCTCCGACGCAAAGCACTCTATTCGAACATGTACTCGACACTGCGCCGTCAATCGGAAGGACATCTGCGACCATTGCGCGAACTGTGCCAGACTGCAGCTTGCGAGCTGTAATCGGACAGCCGCGAATGAAGTAGTCAAGATGGCTCCTTCCCTTCCTAGCCCCCGCGAAGGCAGTTCGGATTCCGACTCCAACATTCGCTGTTCCATGGTTCTTGGGAATGATCCATGCGTAGCCTCCTGGAGCCAAATCCATGCCCGTGTACATCTCAGTCGCGTCAGAATCGATTGACAGATTGTCCATGAGATATTGGTAGTTGACCGCTATGTTCTTCACCGCTCGATACTGATCGAAGGGCAATTCCTTTGACGAGAATGCGATAGAAGGAAAGCCGTCGGCTGCGATCAATACGTCGGCTTCCAGAGACTCGATTTGGCTCGGTCCGACCTTCAGGCTCCCGTCGTGATTGAAGAGTCGCACCGAGCGCCCAAGCCTGAATTGGACGCCAAGTTTCTTTGCCACTTCCGCAAGGTGCCGCTCAAAACGCACGCGGTCCAAGACATGCGCTCCGAATGGGAACTCCCAACATTTCCCATGTGGCGAATACATTCTGATCTTCGTACATTCGTTGCTGATCGCGTCGGAGGGGATCTCAAACAGGTGTTCGAAGTCCGCGCACCCGGGCAGGAAGTCCAACAATTCTTCCTTGCTGGGAAGAAGCTCGCCACACCTTACTGGCGTGCCAATCGTTGTCTTTTTCTCGAATACGAGAACCGATGCCCCTAGTTCCGCGGCGGCGATTGCTGCGTGCAGTCCTGCTGGACCTGCACCGACGACGATGACTTCGACACGTCGTGTATCGGTCAATCTGAGATCATCGCTGAGCATGAATGGTGCAGCCCAGACGGGCGGATTGGATCAGATAAGAAGTTGGGCGTCTAGGCACTGTTTGGTATTGGAATTGGTCAATTCAAAAGCACATTGTATATAAATCAGGTCAAACGTACCCCGAGTAAATACGGTAAAGAGGCCACACGCTTGGAAGCGAGAAAGGTACAACGGGTGGGATACTCCACGCTCACGGTGTCTCTCCCACGAAGCTGGGTTCAGGAAGTCAACCTGAAGCAGGGCGACGTGGTCTCGATCAAGAGAGAAGACGACGGCTCTCTGAGAGTTTTCAGCGGCTTGGAACAGAAACATGAAGAAGCGAAGAAATGCATAATCGATGCCGATCTCTGCGACAAGCCGGATCTTCTGACGCGCCTGATCACGGGCAACTACATTCTCGGTCACGACACGATCCAAGTGGTCTCCAAGCGAGAATTGAAGCCTGAGCACCTCGAAGAAACCAGAAGGGCAACCCAGAGACTGACAGGCCTTGGTGTCGTCGAGCAGACGCTTAGGCAGGTAACTGTTCAGAGTTTCGTCGATCCCACGAAGTTCCCGGTCTACGGACTGGTTCGCAGACTTCACATCGTGATCTCATCAATGCAGGAGGCGGCAGTCAAGGCTCTCGTGGAACGGCGTCCTGAGCTTGCGAGTGAGGTGTCCCACATGGAATCGGAAGCTGACAGAATCTACTGGCTGGTCGTCAGGCAGCTTCTTCTCGCAATTCGCGACAGAAGCGTAGGCGCGAAGATCGGGATAGAGTCACCAACACACGTTGCAGGCAACAGAATAGTAGTCAAGACACTGGAAGAAATGGCTGATTCTGCGGAGAACATCGCGAAGGAAGTCACGGCGATGAAGGATCTGAGCTCGGCCAGCGAATCAATACTCGATGGCATCTCGAAGTTCAGTGCGATGGTTCAATCAGTCTCTGACAAGATGATGAAGGCGCTGCTAACCTTGGACGTCAAACTCGCGAATGATGCCATTGCCAACTCCGAGGCCGCAATGAAAGAGCAGCGGAAGCTCACAGAGAAGATACTCACTTCGGTGAAGGAAGTCAGTCTGGCCGTGAGTCTCAGAACCATAGTCTGGAATCTGGCAGAGATCGCCAAGTATGCGAAGATCATTGGTGAGATAGCCATCAATCGCACACTGGAAGCTCCCAGTGAGATCTGCAGGCTCGAGAAGGCCTGAAGCCCAGCCGCAATCGAGATATTCGGAGAGATGAGCGGCCAAGGGCATGCGCATGCTGCGATGAGTGCGGTGGCATACTACATCCTGTTGCCGTCATATTGTTCCCAGGGGCAATCTGTCGATCGGCGGGTGCCCGACCGCGGGAAAGCCCCCTGTTGTCCCCGTGAGAGGAGAAAGTGCAGTAGATGCAGGTTCGGACAAGGCTAGACTAGGGGAAATCAAGGCCCATGAACTACGATACTTGCATGATCTCCTTGGCACCTGGAACGGCACTCCGGATGAGGCTCAGCGCCTATGACATATGCATGTCCTGGCTGCCCGCAACAGGAGCCAAAGCTATTTGATGATCCTCTACGACGGTTCAGGGAGGTCCGCTAGGTAAGGATGAGGGACTTTGGCCTCCCCTGAAATCATGAAGCGAATAGTGCAAGCGGAGAAGGATAGCGAGCGAGCGCTGCTGGAAGCACAACAAGAGATTGCACAGATCAGGAAGGATCTCCCGAATAGGATTGCCGAAATGAGAGACAAGATCCTCAAGAATGCCGCCAATCAAAGGGAACGTGAGCTTGTCGAGGCTGAGAGAGCAGGGTCTGCGGAGGCTGAGCGCATAGCCACAGATGGAAGGAAACACTTGGAAGAGCTATCCAACATACCTGAAGCAAGACGAAAACAGGCAGTTGAGAAAGCCATCCACCTGATCCTGTCATAGTGTCTGGAGAGAAGAACTGTTGAGTTCCGGAATGGAAAAACTGGTTGAAGACATCATCAAAGAGAGCACGACCAGATCTCAGGAAATCAGAAAGCAGGGCCTCGCCGGGGTTGAGCAGAGCATCCGAGAAGCACAAGATTATGCCACCCGAGAGGCAGATCAGATAGCAGGAGGAACAAGAACAGAAACATCGGCGGTCCGAAACAGACTGACCAGCCGGGAGAAGCAGAATGTACGCCTCGCATACTTGGCGGAGAAGAACAGAATTGTGGATGAGGTCCTAGATGACGTCAAGGCCCGACTTCGCGACTTCACTCAAGACGAATCTTCCTATCGATCGTTTCTTGTCAAGACGATAGCCCGAGGACTAGAGGCCACGCCCTCCGAGAATGTCAAAGTCTGCCTATCCAAGAGAGACGCGCAACGGTTCAAAGACACGAAACTGCTCGAAGAGGCACTCACTTTAGCGCAAGTGAAGAAGAAGATCAGATTCAGCGACGAGCCAATCACCACGGTGGGCGGTGCGGCGCTGGTATCCGAGGACGGAAAGATATGTACGGACTGCACGTTCGAGGCCAAACTGACACAGTTGCAGCCTCAGCTCCTTGCTGAAATATCCAGAATACTATTCGCCTAATCTGGCTCAACAGCCAGGGAGTTGGATCATCGGCATTGTCGGTAAGGCGAGCTGGGAAGTATGCCCAGGTCTCTGCGTCTGTGCGAGCCATGAAGTCAAGAATGCTTGGAAAGAGCGGCTACGACCGCTTGTTGAGATGCTCTGGCACATCCGAATGCCTATCAATCCTCCGAGAGGAGTACTTCGAGGCATCGAGGGGACCAGGCGAAGCACTGGACGCTGCTTCGTGGCAACGACTACTAGATCTCAGAATGGCCAGTCTGCTTCGCAAGCTGTCCCGGCTGTCGCCAGGTGGTTGCGCGCAGCTTTTGGCGGAGTTTGAGAACCTGTATCGCCTTGAGTCTCTGAAGTTGGGCTTGAGACTGATTGCCTCTCTTGGAACAAAAGAGACAACTCCGGAGATTGAGCTTCCTGCCGAAGGCGAAGAATCTCTGCGAGGAGTTGTGGAGACTCGCAATCTGGAACGCCTCGTAGAGTCTGCCGGGGCACCTGACCTCTTCAGTGAGATCTCCTCTGCTCTTGCGGAGAACAAATCACTACCGCTGATCGAAGCCACCATCGACAGACATGTACTCGCTCGGATCTGGAAGACTGCAGACACACTCGACTGGATTGACAGGCAGTCGGTACGTCCATTGATCGGCGAACATGTCGACGCAATGAACCTGCTCATTGTGGCAAGGTCAAAGACTCTCGGAATTCCGGCTGAGGAGGTTGACCTGGTCATCGTCCCGGTCAACTATCGCTTAGGAGATGCGCTCGCTGAAGCGAAGGAGAGCGGATCAACCACAAGCGCTTTGAGAGCATTCACAAAGACCACCTATGAGAATGCTGTCTCAGAGTTCCTTGACACCTACAAGGAGGGAGGTTCGCTTCACCAGCTAGAAGTCTCATTTCGGAGAAGGCACGCTTCTAGCTGCCTAAGGGCGTTCTCCGGCTCTCCGTTCCAGGCCGGTTTGCCAATTGCATTCACATATCTCATGGGCTACGAAGGCTCTGATCTGAGGTGCATACTCTCCGGAAAGCGGGACAGCTTGCCAGCAGAAGGAATCCAGCAGCTACTGACACTCTAGAAAGCATTATTATGTGCTTTCCAGCTAACCCGCCATCTCGTGATTCCGGTGCTGACAAAGTCTCGCCGAACGCTGCTCTCGTTTCTCGCAATGGGTCTAGGTGTGGCCGTGGTCTCGTTGATGGCTGTCATATCGTATTCACTACAGATGTCCCCACAACAGGTCCCTGCTGTGCCAGAAAAGGGCCTCTACCTGATCGGGGCCGGCATCGCAGCAGGCCTCGCCTCTCTCGGAGCGGGCGTGGGGCTGGGAACTGCAAGTGCAGCTGCGATTGGAGCAATCGCCGAGAAACCTGAACTTCTTGGGAGAACACTCCTCTACATCGTGCTCATTGAAGCGATCGCGATCTACGGACTCGCGATGTTCTTCATCATATTCAGCTTGCTCTAGTGTGCGGGACGACCAGCTACGGTGTGGCCCGAAGCCTCGTGTAAGTGCGTTGTATGCCGAACGGCTTGAAAGCCATTCCTGACCCGGAATAGAACTTGAGGAACCATTCGACCCAGTGAAGCCTTAGATCTTGGAGGAAGACGAACGCTGCCTCAAGCACGAGGATCATCACAAGAGTCAGGAGAGCGAAGATGGGAAGGCCCACGTAGATCGGCATTGCGAAGAGGATGCCCAGAAAGAGGAGACTGAACACGTCATGTATCATCTTCATCGCCATGATTCGGATGTAGGAGATCGTGTGGGAGATCGAAGCGAGCATCGACTCCATCCAGTGGCCAACACCTTCGAGAGGCCCTTCGATTCTCACCTTGGCCATTAACATCAGTGCTGAAGGCAGGCCGAGCAATAGAATCACGATCGGAATGTTGGAAAGCACGTATGAGATGAGACGGAAACCGTGTGCGAGAATCAGGTATCCGAGTGTCAGGTAGAACCAGAGCCAAAGCCCTGGGCCTGCGATCAGTTCTCCATATTCGTTGTTCCTGAGCTTGTTGGCAATGTCCAGGATCAGTCCGGATGAAACGTGTGCGATTCCTATGATGATTGAGACTTTGAGGAGGACTATTGGTTCCTTGAACGGATCGAACCAGAGCGGGCCACTGAGCCCGGTGATCTCTCGGAACCACTCCTCACTTCCCATCACGGTTCCGTAGAGGAACCCACAGATCATGGCAGCCACGCCGCCCAAGACGAGGAGCCCAGATCCTTCAAGTATCATGTTGAAGAGCCCACCAAGTCCGGCGAAACCCTGTTCTGAGAAATGTGTTCCCCTCTTCTTTGCCAAGAACAGGCAGGTCGAGATCAAGACAACTAACAACCCGTGGCCGACATCGCCAAACATCAAACCGAAGAACAGTGGATAGGTGACAAACCACAGAACAGTCGGGTCGATTTCGGTACTAGCGGGAGTTCCAAAACCGAGAGTGAGACGCTGGAATAGGCCGGTTCCCTTTGGGTTACGGAGCATGGTGGGGCTGTTCTTGCCGGACCAGTCTTGAACCACGCAGTGTCCTTCGGTGACCTTGCTCAGCTCACCTTCCAGATCAGGAATCCTATGACTTGGCAACCATCCTTCAATTACGAAAGTGGACTCGGTCTTGCCACACAGGCCCTTGGCTTCTTCGACCATCCTCTCAGCTTTGACTAGCTCGCTGCTTGACCGCAACCACGCGAGATTCCGGGACAGAAGCTCTCGGCGCATGATCCTGAGTTTGTCGGCCTGTTCGCGCGCCCTGACAACCTGGCTCGTCGGACCGAACTCAAGCCTTCGCAGCGTAGAGCCCGCGGCGATCTGCAAGCCAAGGCTCTGGCTGAGAGTCTGGATCATCTCAGGCTCCTTGTGATGCGCTAGCGCTTGGGCCATCTGGTCTGCGATAACCTGTATTATCGATTCGGCAATGTTGGCCTTCTGTATTGCTTCGCCGAGGCGTTTTGCCTGCTCCATCTCCTGTGGGGGAAGAGTGTCGATTATCCTCGAGACGATTTCCTCAAGCTTGCTTCTGCCCTCTGGAGAGTTGGCATCGTCGATTCTCATCATCTCGGCTACGCTCGATGCCAGCTCCTTGTCTGCGAACTGAGTGATCTTCTCACTCGTCTGTATTCCTGCGGAAAGGGCGCTCACTTCTGTCTCTAGTGTTGAAGTGCGGTTCTCGATGCTACGGATCTCCTCCTCAGAGAGTGGGCCAGTCACAAGGGCAGGTTTGGCGTCCTCTGACGCTGTTTCGAGGAGGTTGCTGAGGCTAGCGATCTTGGAGCCCAGCGTGGTCAACCGGTAGAGCTTCTCAGATGGGGGACAAGGCGTTACTGCTCCTCTGTAGCCCTTGAGCATGTCCTTGACATCAAGCAGTTCAAGGACTCTGGCCTCGCGAAGGTAAGTCACCGCTGAATCGAAGTAGTCTTTGTGGACTATGATCTCGATGCGTTTCATCTTCGCTGGGAGGAGCGTGCCTCTCGCCCCCTGACGGAACAACTTGCCGGGACGCGCTGGGTCCTCTTAAGACTTGAGCCACCACAGAGATGGTGTAACTGCACTAGATGCCATTCAGTAGCTCGACCCGCAGCGCGCTCGTGGATTTGTCAACGACTTGATCATGATCAGGTACCGATGGGCTTTATCCTCAGCATCCGAACTGTGGGGTAGGGCGGGTTGACGATGTCAAGGTGCGACGATTGTGGCATTGCTCATGAACGCATACATAGGTGCGAATACTGCAGCAAACATTTCTGCCCACAGCACTATGCTGAACACATGGCGTGGGAACGCAGGCACGCGGGACTAGCTTCAGAACGAGGCCGGTTCTGGAGAAGGAAAACGGCTCAGAGGTAGACCCAGAGCTAGTACTTTCTCTCAAGCGCAAAGTCAGCCAGGGACATCAGGGTCTCTTTTCCTACTCCTTCCCTTAGAACCGCTATCTCTGACCTCGCTTTCTGGACATGTTCTCTTGAGGCACGTCCTGCGTAGTCCAAAGCTTTCTGTCGCAATGCTTCAAGCGGATCCTTCTGGTCCTTGCCACTGTTCTGGTTCAGCATCTGACCAACAATATCACGGCGCGTGGTCTCACCCAGATAGTGGGCAAGTACTAGGTTGGCTCTCTCTACCTTTGTGATGGTAGAACCGCTGGTAATATCGAGTATGTCGTCTCTGATTTGGAACGCAACTCCTACTGCCCGCCCGTAGTTGTACAAGCCGTTGATCTCTTCACGGGATCCGCCTCCTACCAACCCCCCTATCCCGGCGGACGCACCGAACAAGGAGCCTGTCTTCAGATTCGCGATGTTGAGGTAGTGTTCGATATCTATTGCGATATCTGAGATGACATCGAGCATCTCGCCCTTGCTCAGCTCGACGAGGGCCCATCCGATCATCTTCATGATCATCGGATCCTTGTAGTCTGACAGAACCTCTACTCCCTTCGACGCAAGAAACAGTCCCGAGCTGATTGCCTTGTCGTCGTTGAATGCAACATTGAGTGTGGGCCTGTCTCTGCGGAGCCTGTCCTTGTCGATTAGATCGTCGAAGACAAGCGAGGCTGCATGAACGAATTCCACAGCGGCGGCTGCATTCAGCGCCGTTTCCTCTTCTCCGCCGACCGCCTGGGCGGCGAGGAGAACCATTATCGGCCTCAGGCGTTTCCCTCCAGTCTTGAAGGTGTATTTTACGAGCTCCCTTGCCTCGTCCTGCTCAAACCCAGAAGAGAGAATCCTGTCTATGCGTTCGTCGACGATTCCGCGCTTCCGTTCGAGGAGCTTCATGAACTCCATGCAGTCCAAGTCCGAGCGACGCTAATCCAGAAACGTGGATACATATGTTGTTTTTGCGCTAGGCGATGCTTGCTCAACGTCTGCAGCCCGACGCTAGGTCTTCAATCGCGGCCAGCTGGTTCTTCGCTTTCACCACGCCGCTGGCGAGGATCACACCCTGTGTTCCGAGCCGAAGTGCTTCCCTGACATCGTCCCCGGACGTGATCCCCGCGCCGCAGAGGATCATCACTTCTCCGTTGACTCTCCTAATTCGCGACACTGTGTCAGTGATTATCTCTGGCTTGGCCTTTGAGACAGCAACTCCGCTCCCGATAAGCTCAGGCGGCTCAACTGCAACCATGTCCGGCCTCAACGTCGAGATTGCCTCTGCAATTCCTGAAGTGTTCGCGCATACTGCCGTTGCCAGGCCGAGGCCTTTGGCTCTTGCAATCGTATCTTCGACAACGTCTGCCCTGAGCCTCCGCTCTGAATGGTTGATTATGACCCCTGAAGCACCTGCCTCTTGGGCTGACTCAGCAAGCAGGTGACCAGTATGAGACCCCGCAGCGATTGCGTCTATATGTTGGGCAAAGACCGGAACCTTCACCTGCTGTGAGACGAGCCTTAGGTCGGCGGCTTGAGGCGCAACAGCGACGAGGACACCGAACTTCTCACTGGCTTGCTGTGCGTACTTCGCGAGTTGGACCGCTTTGGGACCCGTTGCCTCGAGATAGCACTTGAAGTTCAATAGGACAATGGGTGACGAGATTCTGCTCCGAGCCATTTCGCACACTACCCTTGCGACAACAGCGACGAGACCACACAGACTTAAGTCTTCACAACGTCAGAGCGCATGATCATCTGACTGAAACGCGGGAATGATAATATAGAGTCTGTTGGGGACATAGTGGGTTGAGGGTATATGGTGGCTCAGCCCCGGAAGACAACGGTCTCTGTGATCAAGGCTGACGTGGGCTCTCTCTCCGGTCATGCAACGGTCCACCCTAAGCAACTTGAAGTCGCGCGTCAGTTCCTGGAGAACGCACGAGCAAAGGGAACGATATCCGACTACCATGTGACACATGTAGCAGATGATCTTGAACTCATAATGACCCACACAGGGGGAGAGAACAATCGCTCGGTTCACGAGCTTGCCTGGAAATGCTTCAAGGAGGTCACAGAGAAGGTGTCCAAACCTTTGAAGCTGTACGCTGCGGGTCAAGATCTCTTGTCTGAGGCTTTCTCAGGCAACGTAAAGGGCATGGGCCCCGGAGTCGCGGAGATGGAGTTCGTAGAGAGACAGAGCGACCCCGTCCTGATCTTCATGGCTGACAAGACCGAACCCGGCGCTTGGAATCTTCCTCTCTTCAAGATCTTTGCAGACCCATTCAACACGGCAGGCTTGGTGATCGACCCAGCATTACATGACGGCTTCGTCTTCACGGTCTTCGATGTCTTCGAAAACATCGCGGTCGACATGAGGTGCCCCGCAGAGATGTACGACCTACTTGCGTTGATAGGTACTCCCGGCAAGTACGTCATTGAGAAGATTCGCAGAACTGACGGACTGCCTGCCGCCGCGGCGAGCACATCGCGCCTCTCACTGATTGCCGGTCGATATGTAGGCAAGGACGACCCCGTATGCATTGTCCGTGCGCAGCACGGGCTCCCAGCCGCAGGTGAAGTCCTGGAGGCGTTCGTTTTCCCTCATCTGGTAGCGGGCTGGATGAGAGGTTCCCACCATGGACCGCTGATGCCTGTCAGCGTCGATGAGACGCAGAACAGGGTCAGCCGATTCGACGGGCCCCCTAGAGTAGTGGGCCTCGGATTCCAAGTCAGCGACGGCAAGTTGGTCGGCCCAACTGATCTTTTCGCCGACCCCGCCTTCGAGAGATCAAGAGAGACCGCCAATCTTGTCGCCGACTACATGCGGCTCCACGGCCCCTTCATGCCACACCGGCTTGGGCCTGAGGAAATGGAATACACGACATTGCCCGAAGTTCTGAAGAAACTGAAAGACCGATTTCGGAAAAACTAGTTCCTTTGGTCCGGCATATTTGCCTGAAGGCCCGAGACCGCTTGCCCAAGAGACGCGCGCAAAAACGCTATTATGAAAGAGCCCTAATCCTCACTGGGGCCAGTACCATTGGCACTCAGAGTCTTGATCTGTGATCCGATTCATCAGGACGGAGTCGATCTACTTCGCGACGCGGGTTGTGAAGTCACAGAGCGACCAAAGATAACAAAGGAAGAACTCCTCGCTGAGGCCAAGAACTTCGAAGTCCTCGTCGTCAGAGGACGCACCAAGATCACGGCAGATGTAATCAGCGCCGCGACCTATCTCAAGGTGATTGCCCGATCAGGAGTCGGTCTCGACAACATCGATCGAGAGGCTGCGGAGAAACGGGGGATAACCGTGCTGTCGACGCCCGGAGCTCCCGCCACCAGCGTAGCGGAACTTGCAGTAGGGTTGATGATTTCGGCGTCTCGTCAGATCCCATTGGCGGACCAAGCGATGAAGCAGGGGCAGTGGACAAAGGCTCAGCTTCATGGACACGAACTGAGAGGCAAGACATTGGGCGTCGTGGGAGTCGGTGGGCGTATCGGCTCCGAGGTGGCCCGAATTGCCGCGCATGGCTTCGGGATGAGAGTCATCGGGTACGATGCGGTCAACGTTGCGCAGAAAGCGAAACAGATAGGCTTCGAGGTCATTTCAGGCCTTGATGCCTTGTTTGAGAAGGCGGACATAGTATCGATTCATGTCCCATACACAACATCAACCCACCACCTAGTCAACGAATCCAGAATCCGCCGAATGAAGAAGAACGCCATACTTGTAAATACATCACGGGGCGATATCGCCGATGGAAAAGCATTGCTTGCCGCCATCAAGGAGGGAAGACTGGCAGGCGTTGGGCTTGACGTGTTTCATGATGAACCTCCTAAGGAGGACTGGGAGAAAGAACTCGCATCACTCTCGAACGGATCTTCCGTTTGTACACCTCACATCGGCGCCCAAACGTTCGAGTGCCAGAGACTTGAGAGCGTCACAATAGCCGAAGACATAATCAAGCTGCAGGATGCGGGGCCGAAATGAGTGTGCAAATGAACGAGTTCGCACGGCTGGACATACGTGCGGCTCGAGTCACCGACATCAACAACATACCCGGTATGAAGAAGATAATGAAGGCCAAGGTGGACCTCGGAGATCGAATCGTTGATGCGATCGTCGGCGGTGCAGAGTACTACAAGCCTGAAGATCTGCGAGGGAAGATGGTTGCCGTGGTCGCCAACATGGAACCCAGAACCGTGGGCGGAGTGAGGTCGGAATGCATGCTTCTAGCCGCGGATCATCACGGGAAACCTATCTGGCTTACCCTTCCAGACGAAGTGCCACTCGGCACCAAGATAAGATGAGGATCGCGGCGACGCATTCGTTGAAGAGCGACTGAACCTTATATAGCCACTCCCTCAATGGGTGTCGCCACGCCACAGAATCAACCCCATGGAGATTCCGGAATGCAACGCCAAACGTTTCTCGCCATCTTTCTGGTGACCACATTGGTTCTGTCTTGGTCTGCAGCCAGCGCGCATGCCTCATCGATCCAGCTCTCAGCACGGGGCGGGAAGGTGTCGGTGAACCTTGACCTGCATTTCTTCCAGAACATGACATCAATGCCGACCGTGAACACCCCGCTTTCGGGTTCGTCAGCTGAGGATCTGAACCGCGCATTAAGTGAGGGCCTCGCCGAAAGGAACCCCGGCGCCTCCATCCAGTCCATTTCTGGTGAGATTGTCTCGGGCAAGGACTGGGTCAATTCTACAATCCACTTCGAAGTATCCGGAATATCGGAGCCAAAGGGGGATCTCTTGGTCGTGAACTGTACATGGGTCTCGTTCAGTGTATCCCGCGATCTCAGGCTCGGCAATCTCAGCTACAACCGGATCGGAGCGGCATACATCAAACCAACAGTCGAAGCGTATGCTAGCTACATAGGAGCGCCTCTCAATGCAACTGTTCCCGAGGTGATACTAGTGATAGGGGAGCAGGAGGCGGGAGTGGTCACGACACTGAACATGGCAGGAAACGCAACACTCCTTGACTTCGGGAGTCTCAATGAACCCATTGAGAGATGGCAGAGAACCTACAACATGACGGAGGATTTGACAACATGGGTAACCGAACCAGATCCTCCAGTGGATCTGAAGATTATCGTGACGCCACAGGATGGCAAGCCTACGCTCTACAGCGCGTTCTACGGATACAATGCGACCGTATCCGTTGATGGCCCGGCCCAAGCTGAAGGAAATACGATAAGGACGGAGACACAGGGCGGAAGCGAGCTGCTGCTCATGCTTGGAGTAGTCATTGCGAGCTTTGCGGTGGCCGTTGTGGCCAGCTTGCGATACAGGTCACGACGTAGGCAGCTGCCTCGGAGAAGAAAGTAGTCTCCCTAGCCGCTTATGCGGTCTTGGACCATACGAGCAAGCAGGTCTTCGCTGAAGAGACTTGGGAAGTGCTTTCGCAGGATCCCCTTGTATAGTGTCGCCTCGTCTTGGCTCATGTATTGGAACATGTAGGAGCCTAGGTACGGGGATGGCTCTCCTTCTCTTGTGATGAACTCGATGTGCATGAGAGGGTCGCCACGTTTGATCGTGATGGGCTGGCGATCATTGCTGAGGTTCACAAGTTCCAGTGCCAGTCTTCCCACGAATCCGCTGTGAACTTTGGCTGCGTTTAGGAACGACAGGCCCATTCTGCCGTACTTGCTCTTGGCGGTTAGGTGAGCAACGTTGTTCGGAGGAGTGAAGACGATCTCGTGAGAGATCAAGTTCTTGTGTTCAAGGTAGTGCAGCGTGGTCTCGTCTCGCACCGTGAGAACGTAACCGTCCCCGTCGAGCAAGTTGAGGTCGAAAGGATGAATGCACTTAAGCGAGTTGACCAGCTCAACGACTCGGTCTTTTCCCAGTATTCCCACTTCAGTCACGCTCTGTCTGCACCAATTCGCGCATGAAGCTAGTCCAGTTCTTGCCGTCCGGTCATGGTGTCGGATTCGTGGCTGATGTGAAAGTGAGTTCCAAGTTGAGCACCCCTGAGGAATCTTGCACATCGGCAGCGACTCTCAGCATCACAGCAGTCTGAGCTCCGAAACCAATGAGGAACGAAGCTGGAATCGTGAATACCGTGGACATGAGCTGAACTTCCCTCGAAGTGCCGTTCACAATAGCAGTCGCGTTCGTGACCCGCAGCCTTATTGCGTCATATTGCCCAAGCGAAAGAGACCCCAATGCAACCGTCTCAGCTGAGTCAACCATTGTCAGATCTACCTGGCTTGACCGGTTGGTCACCTCAGACCAACCTGACCCTGCAGTCGTGTCTGCTCTATGCGCACTGATCTCGGTGACCGTAACGTACAGATGCTCCGCGGAGAGAGTCGAAGAGGGTGACAACGATACTCTGACGCTGCCTGTCGCAAGTGGGGGAAAGACCAAGAGAAATGCGATGAGCAGAAGAACAGCCACCGCGACGATCTGTTTTGCCCGCATGGGAGTTCAGCTTCAGGCGTCCCTATCACATGTGAA
>CAZJVZ010000004.1:0-39621 GCA_964549795.1 uncultured Candidatus Bathyarchaeia archaeon | reverse complement strand
GCACTTTTGCGTCGCGGTAGTATCGTTCTAGTGGGTAGTCTTTCGTGGATACGGACCCACGAAAGACTACCCACTCGAACGATACTACCGCGACGCAAAAGTGCTCGAGATCGTCGAAGGCACCAGCGAAATCCAAAGACTCATACAAGCCAGAGAAATCCTCCGAGCCTGAGGAAACAGAAGCGCGGCTCGGCTCGAGGGGCGCGAGACTCGCCTCCTCCGTGCTCATGAGGACTCTCAAAGCGGCACCTCTTTCATGTGAAAGCGGCACCTCCTTGCAGAGTGTGGTCTTGCATCAGATCATGCGTGTCACGTATGCCACGCGCGCCGCAATAGGCAAAGAGGATAACGAAGGCATCTCATATTGTGAGTAGAGCCTGACCGCTCGTTTGTCGCCGTTGGCGCGTGTGGGGCTCGTGATGCGAGTGCTGCTATTCGGACCGTCATCGTTTGGTTGATTCCTGTGTGAGCGCACGAAGCTACCCGAGAAAGCCAAATTCGCCGGATATCGACATAGGTTGACCGAGTAATCCTATGCGGATCTTCGTCTCTTCCGGAATAGGATCACGATCACTCCGGCAACCGTCATGGCAACAATGATTGCCAAGGCTGGAAACAAATCTGCTGCAAGCAGAGTCGCGGGCGTTTCCACGGTAGATCCTGTCGTCGCCGCTGTTTCTTGAGTCGTCGGCGTAGAACTACTGGATGTGGTGGAGGTTTGAGTCGTGGTCATTGGCGTTGGCTCGCTCAGGAAGAATGGAGAGGCGATCTCTTCTCGATAGGCCGCGAGTGCCTCGGGCGATGAATCAAGTCGCATGTTGGAAATGGTTCCATCCTCATTCTCCCAGCCTTCGTGCCAATAGCTCATCGCCTTGATGCGAGCGTACCTCCCACTCCTTACTGATTGCAGAGCGTCATGAATCCAAGAAGGCTTGTCGCCGGTATCCGGGTCGTCCACCACACCATACTCCAGAACCGCTAGGGGCTTCTCATTGGAGATGGCGGCAAGTTCCGGATAGACGGTATCCATGATTTCTGAGAACAGCTCCCATTCTTCTCCGGGTTCTTGCGGGCCGTACACGCTGATTCCAATCCAGTCGATGTAGCCGTCGCCCGGATAATAGGCGGCCATGGTGTTCCAGGATTCTCTGGGGACAGAGTTGGCGTTGACGTGAAACACCCAGGTGATATCAGTTGCGCCTTCATTCCGACATATGTCGATTATGTGTCGGTAGGCGTCCCGGAATCTCTCCGGACCATCCGGCAGACTTGGGTCTCCGTACCCTTTGGTGTCCTCACCCCCGTTGTGTTGTCCGTTCCAGGGGAACCAATTACCGTTTACCTCGGTCCCGAACTCCACGATCAGAGGAATCCCCACCGCTTTCGCACTTCGCGCCCACCTGTGGAGATCTGTATCAAAATCACCATCAATGATGCGCTGCATCGTGTATGCGGGGTCAGGCAGTGGTCGTTCGAAACTGCTCCGAGCCATCATCCTGATGAATGGTATGACCCCTTGATCGTGAATGACTCTGACCGAAGCCTCCGGAAACTCTATCCCCTCTAACCAGTTGTTCGAAAAATACGCCCAAACAATCTTCTTCTGAACCAAATTCTCGAAATCGATGATCCTATCCGCGCTTACCTCGTCCTCTGTTCCGCCAAAATCAGGAAAAGCAGAGTGGTAGGCTCCGGACGTTGGAGGGATGAGGCTCAACACATGCGGAGTGCCGGGGCCAACAGCATGGCCCAGGGGCGCCGAGATCACCATCGTGCTAAAGAGCAAGCAGAGAATTCTTGCGAGCGCTATCTTTGACATTCCGAAGCCTCTGTCAAAGAGCGAATCACTCTCATTTGAGACTGTTGCTGGTCCGCGCCTTCTTGATCATTCTGTTTGTTCGCCCCTCAGCATCCGATAGACACAGAACGAGCAATATTGGCGCAACCCAAAGGGTTGGTCGCGTCTACAGGCGGGCGTCTAGTCGTCAGGTGAGCTCGTATGAGTGCTGTGATTTGAGCCGTTGAATTGGTTGCTGTGTGCTCCTCTTGGTGCGGGCACCCGGATTTGAGCCCTCGGAGAAGAGCGAAATCATGCATTATGCTTCGTCGGCCGCACGGGCATCTTTCCCAAGAGAATCTTGGATGCGGCGCATCTGCTTCCGCGCTGGCTGAGGCCAGTTTCTCCCACAGTTCACCATCGTGTCCGTCCCGCTCATGGATCAGACAATCCTGCCAAGTCCGGTCATGGTCCGACAATAGAAAGTGGTTGTGATTGCTGCCGATTCGCTTCTCTCCGGGGGGCCGTTCGCTTCCGTCGTGTCCTCCTGACAGATGCCTCGGTCTGATGCTCTTGCATGTCTGAGGTTTGACCGTGGCGTGTCGAGGAATGGCGGCTCGGGACTCATGGGAAGAGTCTTTCCGGGGTAGGTGGACCGGATAGCGTTGAGGAGAGCATGTGCGCGCATTGTATAACAGTCAGAATCCATTGTATAACAATCCAAACGCATCGTATGTACGATCGGATTGGGTCCACGTCCTCCTGAATCGGTTCCAGTGTTGCTGGGTCTAGGTCGGGATTCGAGAATAGGGATGGTATTGATGGCCACAGGCCCGGACCCCTATAGGGGGAGGTACCCTCACCTCTTGCGTTCGCTTACGAGACGCGCGCGAATCGGGAATCGTCAGCCGATCTTCGGCCTGCTGGAGTACGGCAAGCCGGATATCCAGATTACCTCAAAATCGGAGCGTGCGTGAATCGGCCCGATCGACACAGGTTTACTTCGCTTCCTGAAATCATCTACTTCGCTGAGAGCTCTCGTCCAAAAAGGCCTGTAGGGTTCGTATGTTCTGACGGTCATGGGAGCAGGTCCGATTGGCATGCCTGCCGTGTATTGCACTCTCTGGATCGCCTCTAGTCCGTCAATGCACGCAGGTACTGCGTGAAACATTCTTGAACTGTCGTGGGTAAGGTTGGCGTGTTGTATCGTTAGGTCAAGATAGTGCTGCAGCCACGTTCGAAGTTGCCTGGCCGGTTCTTTGTCCGCGACCGACAACTGCTGCTGATTCACGAGGCCTCTTCTGACCAGCGACCTCACACCAGCATAGAGACTCGTGGTCGGAATCTTCAACTCCCGCGCCAGTCGGTAGGACGAGTTGAAAGTGGAATCCTCGTTAAGCACAAGCGCTAGGAAAACCATGTAGGAAACTTTGCTGCCGATGTAACCTCCGACTTGGACGTCTTCCACATGTTCCCTTAGTCGGGCCAGCCACAGATTCGGGCCGCTTTCTATGAATCTTCCATCCTCGCTCAGGATCCCTTCACGAGTCAGGACACGTCTCAGGTTCTTGTATGCTCCCGTCCTGCCCGAGTAGCCGAGCCTCTGGGAAGGAAGTCGGCCAGGGCCAGTGCCTGTGCCTCTGAGCTTGTAGAACAGCTCGACTTTGGGGGCGACGCGAAGGAGGTCGTATAGCAACGGTTTCACGTATGCAAGACGGAGGCCCCCACTATATAAATAGGGGGCCATCATAATGCAATAGGCTCAGCATTGCCAGCCTTCAACCTGCTTGACGAGTCCGTAATAGGCCAAGACCCCTCAGGTATCCTCAACAGTGAATTCTCAAGAAGACTGCAACGCGTTGAGGACCGCCCGAACATCCTTGCGGAACTCTGCGTCTTGGACATGCTCCTCACAATATTCCAGATTCGCAACTCACACTACAGGGAAAGGCTCATCCTGAAAGGCGGCTACTCGGTCCGGACATACGTTCCATTACATGCTCACAGGTTCTCCTACGATCTGGACTTCAACGTACATAGAGAAGGCGGGCACACCTTCAGAGAAGTCGAGAATCTATGCCAAGACGTGAACAGATTCGCAGAAACAAGGAGGAGCCCAGCCCGTGGATCGGTTACACTGAACAATCAACGCTTCCATTGGATCACCTTCAACTACCGGCAGATCATTGAGAAGACATACGGTTTCCGGATTCCAGAGGAACCAAAGATAGAGATCTGCAAAGACTGCAGAACCATTCAGACTCCGGTAGACAGTGAGATAGTGACGATGGTCGACCCCAAGCTACTGGCGGTCGCGCTCCCTCGCATCATGCATCTTGATCTCAATGAGCAACTATCGAACAAGCTGTACATCATCGGGGTGGCCGCAAGGCAGAGGCGACACTTCGACATCTTCGACTGCTACAGAATTGTTCAGTTCAAAGGCCGCGAACTTGACTGGAAGATCGTTCGCAATTCCTTCCATTCACAGCTCCGACGAGAGATTGCCTCCACTCACATCGAGCGAGCCCGGAGACTGATCGCGAATAGTGCTAGGGACTCGGGCACTGTCAGAAGAATAGAATCCGGCACATTCGAACCGTTCGATTTCAAAGACGCAGCAAGTAGCGTTTCCGAACTGTACTCCAAGCTACTATGATCGGTCGCTCAGAGCCTGCTCGGTTTTCGGATGACTCGTTGGACAAAGGCCTAGAATTCGGTGGGTATTCGGCTGAGCAGGTGAGGTAGCGCAACCGTGAAGCATTCTGAGATCTCGTCGGTGAGTGTTCTCCCACATGCGTCCGCCACGATATCATGGATTCATGATCCAAGCGATCACCAGTCAAGGGAACTTGCAGTGTGAAGGAATCCGGTTTCGGTTCTGCGGAGTTGGTGACCCAAGAAACCCTACAAACCCTAGCTACAACCTATATCGGGCATCACTCACGCAAGAAGACTGAGGGAGGTGGCATAGTATGATTTGGACTGATCTGATCAACCCCATCATTGTTGTGATAGTGGCCTTCGTGTTTCTGGGAGGGATCAAGATCAACAACCAATGGGACACCGCCGTGATATTCCGACTCGGCAAATACAACCGCATGCATGGCGCCGGTCTCTACTACCTGATCCCGTTCATAGAGGGACGCATGATCGTCGACGGACGTGTCAGGACCACCACATTCACAGCTGAGCAGTCACTGACGAGAGACAACGTGCCCGTATTCGTCGACGCCGTACTATTCTGGCGGGTCAAGGTGCCGTCTGACGCGATCATGGCGGTCCAAGACTACGAGGGAAGCATACTGAAGGCCTCCATGACGACACTCCGTGACACGATCGGCAGAACCGAGCTGGCCACGATGCTGTCTGACCGGCAGCAGCTCGACAGCATACTCCGCGAGACAATAGAGAGCAAAGCACAGCCATGGGGCATCGATGTGCAATCAGTCGAGATCAAAGACGTGAAGATACCGAGGGAGCTGGAGGACGCGATGAGTAGACAAGCCCAAGCCGAACGCGAAAGGCTCGCCAGGATCTCTCTTGGTGACAGCGAGATCCAGATAGCTGAGAAATTCGAGAAAGCAAGCAGAGTCTACGAGTCCAACCCCGAAGCCATGCGTCTTCGAGCCATGAACATGCTCTACGAGGCCGTGAAAGAGAAGGGCACATTCATCATCGTTCCAAGCGAGATCGTCAGCCAGATGGGATTCAGCGGCGTACTAGGAACAGTCGGATTCGCCGAAACACAGAGACAGAAGAAAGCAGAACAAAGCCAGAAGTAGCCGCGTGCGGCCCACACCGCGCCGCACGCACCACTACAAACCGAACACGCCGCATGAGCAGACGTAGGGTGTAGGTCACTCTCGTTTTTCCTGCGAGGGGCGGCGGCGACTTGGAGAGAATGTCGGAAGACCGCTGAAGCGTGCATGACGGCCGCAGAAAGGGAGCGAACCCCACATGCCGCCGGCCCACACCACCGTGGGCCCGCCTAATCAGCCGTTTCGTAAATCGAGATCATACCTTTCTTCCGTGATCGTTCTCCCCCAAATCCGGTGCGTCTTCTTCCGAGTCCTCTTGAAGCCAGCGCCCGTGTAGAGGCGCTGAGCTGCGATCAGCTCACTTGTTGTCCAGAGGAACACGTTTCTGTACCTGCGCTGTTTGCAGAAGTGAAGCGCTCTCTTGAGCAGTCTTCTCCCCATGCCTGTTCCCCGATATTTGGGGTCGACGAAGAACCAGCGAAGCTGAGCCGCTGCCTTTGAATGCCTAACAATGGCGATCGAGCCGACGATATGATCGCTTGTCTCTGCGAGCCAAATCCGATCCCTGTCACGATTGAAGGATCGAGCGAATTCAGCAAGTCCATCAGCAACGTATGCTTCGAATCTCTGATCGTACCCGTATTCTTTCGCATACGTTATGCCGTGAAGATACGTCAGATATCCTATGTCCCCTGGCCTGATTTGATGCCGCAATCTCCATCTTGTCAGCGAGGGGTCGGGAGCGCCGTTCTTCCGACGTTTCAAATGCATGTCAGACGCCACGTTCTTCCGGCCCGATAGGCCCATCATCTAGGCATGCGAGAGCTGCCTAGTCCGTCCCCTTTCTCGTTCGAAACACGTACTGGAATTCTGATTCGGAAGCTGGGCACGAAGAATCATCTCCTGTGCAAGAACTCCCCAGAGGTCCAAGTTCATGATGATTGCCTCCCTGGCAGGCGGATCGTCATTATCTGAGATGGTTACAGCCATCTTGTCTTGATGTCTTTGACCGATGCAAGGTGTGGGTCGTCGGTTACGCACGGGGCCCCCACGAGTCTGCTCGTGCTGGCTATCAATGAATCAGCCAAGGAGATTCCGTACCTGTGTCTCAGTTCCGCTGATGAGGAAGCCAATTCGGAGTCCACATCAACAACTCTGAACTCCTTCTCAATGTAGTCGCGTCTCAGTCTTGCCGTTTCCCTGCCTTCCTTCTTGAGTGATAGGGCGCATATCTCGTGGATGACTATTGATGAGATGTATCGGTTCTTCGTCTTTCTCATCTCCTCCGCAATCCACCCCTTCATGCTAGGATCCGGGTTGTAGAAGTGTTCGACGAAGAAACGCGTATCATACACCGCCTTAGACATCTTCTTCCCTCAACTTGTCCAGTAAGCGCTTCATTTCCGCAACCGTTGCCTTCTCCGCACCAGACCCAGCAAGATCTAGGAAGGACTTCCTCGGTCTGAACACTATACCGTTGCCTGCATCGATGACCTCAAGGCGACTTCCCTCCACGATGCGATACTTGGCCCTGAGTTCAGCCGGGATCGTGGTCTGCCCTTTCCTAGTAACGACCACTTCGGTCATGCACAGATCACGTAGTACCGATGGGCCGTAGTACTGATAAGCATTCCTACCACGCCGAGAAGGTCTATTGCTTGGCGTGCTCGCCTCGTGGATCGCCGTGGCTCAGTCGGGATAGCATGCGAGCGCGTGTCAGAGGATTCCTCCTCTAACTCGTCGCCGAGCCAGCTGGTGTACGCACGCCAATCTACGTCTCCCACCGACGACTCAGGCTAGGCCGCTCGATTGTGGCCGGAATCATACTGCCAAAGGTAAATCTCGTTCCCTTCTAGGTCCTCAAACGACGTAAGCTTGCCATTCTCCACTTTCCGGATCTCGCCAGCGTGAACCCCTTTCGTCTTGAGATACTCAACGGCTTGACTCATGTCGTCGACTTTGAGGCAAAGACGCGCGTTGCCGTTTCCCTTCAGTCTCTTCTCTTCTCGGCTGGGAACGAGTTCGAACAGGACTCCGTCAACATCGAACCGCGCAACAACATCCCTCGAGGTCAACCTGAAGCCGAGCACATCAACATAGAACGACACCGCCCTATCCATATCAGACACGTAATGGAAGACGCAGTCGAAGCTGAATCTCGTCACGACTCGAACCTGCCCTATTCCCGCTTGAATGATCCTCAGGATTTACCCATTGCCCTACGTGCGCACAAGCCTACCCACATGCACAAGATCGTGTCTCCCAGCGGTCCAATTCGCTGTCCCCGCATCGGGAGATCCGACAGCTCCGGAGGAAGTTCTAAGAGCCCATCGGTGTACAACAGCGCTTAGGCAGATGTGGGATCGGGCGGAGGTGAGGTCGTATGGTGATTGAACGAATCAGAAGTGTGGCTGTTGTCGTGTCTGATGAGAAGAAGGCCAAGGAGTGGTATGTGGACAAGCTCGGATTCGAGGTTCAGGACGAGATGGAGCATTGGGTCGTCGTTGGCCCACCCAGCTCGCCGACAGGTATTCACCTGTGCAAAGGCGAGACGCTTGAACCCGGGAACACCGGGATCCTATTCTACTCTGGGAATGTGGAAGCCACCTACCAGGAACTGAAAGGGAAGGGTGTCGAATTCGCTAGGGAACTTGGCAAGGCCGAATGGGACGAGAACATGAAGTATGCCATGTTCAAGGATCCGGACGGGAACGAATTCTGGCTCATGCCTAAAGTGGACTAGCCACACTCTCCTCCCCTATCATGCAGTAGAACGAGTCAGAGATGGCGTGTCCCTCAAGTCATAAGGGGCGCTCTCCAGAGCATATCCGTGATGTCGAAATGAGCGAGAACCACTGGAAAGGCTAAAGTACTGTTCGAGGGCCTACGCAGTGAAGAAGTGCCATGAAGAGAATCTGTCTTCCCATCGCGACCATGCTGATGCTTCTGGTCGTCGCTCCTTGTGCCCTTGCAGGTTTCTCAGTAACTCCAACGCTGGATCTGACTGCCTCATCGAACCTAGCAGGCGCAACTGACGCGGTCTACACGTTTCACTTCGAGAACAAGGACAAATCAACGACTGTCATTGGCTTCTTTCTAGCCATTCCAGCCGGATACTCAATCAACCCTGCGTATGTCACAGCGGAGTCGAAGATCACGGTCATGACGGGCCAGGCAGGTCAGCTCGTCGGCGTACTACGCGGTGGGGTTACAGTTGCGACTACAAGCACGCCGTGTCACTACACTGTTGACGTCTCTGGCTACCGAGCTGAGGCCGTACTCACTGAGCCTACTCCGACTGCCCAAGGCAAATTGGATGTCCAAATCCCGTCCATACCCGGTGTTTCTGGTCCAGTGTTTGTCGAGATTTCCACAGTGTCAGGTTTCTTCGTCAATCCCTCGACGCCCGGAGACTACGCTTGGGGGCCGTCGCTCGCGTATCCGGCGAGCGGACCTGGCGTCGCGACAGTTCCAAGGTCAAACCTCTCACAGACAATCACAATCGTCGGCACCTCGGTGACCACGCAGGCAATAACCAGTGCAACCGCACCGGCCACAAGCTCTGCAGCATCGGTCACCACCCAAGCGCAGGCAACAACGGTTGAAACCGTCGTGACTGAAGATGAAACCACAACTGCACAGTCGGCTTCTGAAAGTGTGGGACTGCCGACGGAAACTCTCACAATCGGAGCTATCGTGTTGATCGTCATAGTCGCGGGTGCAGTCCTATTCGTCCTGAGGCGCAACAAACCGGCGACGTGAAGCTGACTGGTGCTCGAGCAAGCCTAATCCCCTGAACGGCAAGGACTGTTCCTTCCGCGGTTCCAATGGTGCTGGCGCAAGAATTTCCAACGTCCGTGCGTCGTCGATTGGAACCCTTTCCCCGTCGCCGTGCTTGCACAATCAAGCGTGGGTCGCTTGGTGCGGAAGCCGTAGATTGGGCCACCTAATACCATGCCCTATGACTCGGCTGTTTTAGCGACACAATTGCTGAAATAGGTTTGCTACCGACAAAGAAGAATGGTGTGTTGTCACTGGAGCCTCTCTACCACACACTGCTGCCCTCTGTCTTCGGCGTGTTCGGAATCGTATGGGAAGACACCGCGAATCGGCCGAAGGTTCAGAGGGTATTCCTCCCGAATGAAAGGACCCCTGTGGAGAATCTCATTCGAGCAGACTTCGGCTCCACCCCACTGTCAAGTGAGAGCATATCGGAGCTCGGCGAACGAATCCAGAGGTTTCTCGAAGGAGAACCCGTGAAGTTCGAACTGGATGTTGTCGCCCTCGAGATCTGCTCTGCATTTCAGAGGAGAGTCCTGTTGGCGGAATATGCGATTCCGAGAGGATGGGTCAGCACCTATGGCAGGATATCAAAGAATCTGGGAATCGAGAAGGGAGCACGCGCAGTTGGCAGAGTGCTTTCCCGGAATCCCTTTCCCATAATCGTTCCCTGTCATCGAGCGATTAGATCCAACGGCGAACTCGGCGGGTTTCAAGGTGGACTGAAGATGAAGAGAGTTCTGCTCCAACACGAAGGCGTCCGTATCTCAAGCGAAGGGAAGGCTGTCACCGACAGAATCTTCTATTGAAGTCATGGCTATCAGGGCAGTCAACGCCCCGCTCAGTGGACAGGAGAACCAGCCTGCTGCTCATGTCGGCTGGACCCGCGCGTATGAAGCGCAGGCCTCAGGCTGGTCTGTGCTCTGGTGGGTCGAGGAACATTCTGAGAATGATCAGTGCCCTCGTCGTCCAGTCGAACACCCTGTTCCTGCGTCTCTTCCAGTTGCCCGAAAGAGGGAAATGGCAAATGTGGCTAGGACTTGGGCCGAAATCCCAGAACCCGTTCTCGTCTCGTTGGTTCCATAGCCATCTCATGATCTGGTTCGAGTTGTGCCTCCATAGAGAAAAGCAACTAGCAAGCAGCTCCAATGATGAAAACCAACGATCGAATGGGCCTGCTCTTGCGTGAGGAGGAACCTCGCCCAGAGACACGCCTAGATAGCCTATTCCATCGTCTCGCTTCCAGAGCCAGTCAAGCAACGACTTCTCGATCTTGCTCGGGAGAAGCTCTCTCACGGAACCGAGTATGTTCAACGAGTACCTGTTGTTGAGCACGAGATAGCTGTGCCTCACACTAGCACCTGTCAGTTCGGCGTGCGCCTCAATCTCGTCTTGCTCGTCATATTTCCCCGACTGAAAGGTACGGGCTGCTATCTCACACCATAACCGGCGGTCAGCATCCAGAACTGGATTAGAGGGATGAATGAGAGACAGGGTGGAAGCGAGAAACAGGCGCATACCGGTCTGCCACCGGTCATTCTTCTCATGACGGTCAGGGAACCTTCTGTGGCCTTCCATGATGTCAATGATGTATCTTGATGCTTTCCTGAGTATCGGGTGCGATTGATCTAGTCCAAGAGCGACTGCTCTTTCAACGCCGACCTCCGTAGATGCGATCATCCGTCTTGGCAGCTCGCTCCTCGAATGAAACCCACCCCAACCTCCATCCGGCTTCTGTTCGGCTCTCAGCCGCCTGACAGCAAGAGCACCGTCCAACGCCTCTCTCGCGAGAACCAGTTCTGCGCAGTTCGGCCGCCTTCGTAGTACGTCTCTGAGGAGGAGATGACGCACAACGGGATCCGGTCCCTGCTGCAAGATGCGCCCCGCGGCATCCTCTAGGTCACTGGCTCTCATCGATATTCGCTCGCAGACCGTGATCGGAGGCATATAATCCTGCCACGACCCGAGCAGGCAGCATCACGAGCAAACGTCTACGGCATCGAACAGTGTCGTGTCGGTGACGTCGAGCGGCTCATGCACCTAGCCCCGGCCGGCCCCGTATGTGGGTGCGGTTTTGCAGTGAGGGCGCCGGAATTCGAGCCACCGTACGTCGTCTCAGGCGTCTTGCATGCTGGTAGGCTGGTGCGAGCGATGGGGTTTGAACCCGTACTTTATTCATTCTTTCTCATGCGCGTGAACGGTAGGACAGATTGTTTTCGGGGGCGTGTCATACACACCAATCTTCATTTGGCTGGCTGGTTCTGTTTGCTCCCGATGACTAACTCTACAGTAGTTGCCGTCAGCTGGTCATTTGTCGCATCGCTCGTTGGAGAAATGTGTCGAATCTGGTAGGCTCACGGTTGAGCAGTCCACTTAGGGTTCGGGGGTTCCCCCAGAAGCCGTGGTGGTCGTAGTATCGGAACATCTTGACTAGAGTCTCGATCTGGTAGGCTCCCATGCCCGATGCCTGCGCCTGACGAGTCCACGTATCGATCGGTACCTGTTCAGCGCGGACCTGTCGCCCCAAGTGTCTGGCTAAGGTTTCTGCGACTTGGTCTTGTGTCAGCACCTCGGGGCCAGCCAACTCGTAGATCGCGCCCAGATGGCCTGGTTCAGTCAGAACCACGGCGGCCGCTTTCGCGACATCGTTAAGGTCAACCATGCTCATGCGACATCTCACCGAATATGGGACCGCATAGACTCCGCGTTCCTCGATCGTCTTCCATCCAGCCAACACGTTCTGCATGTAGGACGCTGGCTGCAGGATCGTGAACGGCATCCCTGACTCAAACAATGATTCCTCGACCCGCATCTTCTTCCAGTGGTGAGGCATCGACTCGACCTGTGGATGCAACACAGAATGAAACACAAGCTGTTCAACTCCGGCAGCTCGCGAAGCGGCGATAACCATGCGGCCAATCAGTTCCTCGTCAGGGCTGACGTTCGGACAAATGTGATAGATCGCACGCATACCACGCGTGGCCTGTCCGAGTGTCTTCTCGCTGCGCATGTCACCGACAATTGATTCGTTGGCGCCCGCCGATTCAACCAGGTGAGCTTGGTCGGCCCGATGAACCAACGCACGCACAGACCGCTTCCTCGAAGACAGCGCGGAGACGACGGCCCGTCCGGTCTTGCCAGCGGCACCTGTAACGAGAATCATGCATGATCACGAATCCGTCTCATCATTTCACAAGTGGTCATCAAGTTCGCCGCGCAGGACCGTCACAGCTTGTCCGCTCAGATACACGCGATCGCCGCTCACACGGACGCGGATCGTGCCGCCGCGTCTTGAGGCTTGATAGGCCACGAGTTCGGTCTTGCCGAGTCGTTTGCTCCAGAACGGTGTGAGACAGCAGTGAGCGGAGCCCGTGACCGGGTCCTCATCGATGCCTGATCCCGGCGCAAAGAACCGCGAAACGAAATCGTATCCTTGTGAGGTCGCTCGGCTCGTCACCATCACGCCCCGCACGTGTAGCGTCCTCAGCAGCCCGAAGTCAGGCTTCAGGTTCCGCACAGTCTCCTCACTATCCAGTTCCAAAAGATAGTCGAACCGGCTCTTGCCCACGTACAACGGCTTCACGCCAAGCGCTTCCTCAAGTCGAGGCGGAGCAGCCGCCGGCTCGTCACGTGTGGCCGGGAAGTTGAGTTCGATCCACCCGCCCTTCCGCCTGGCCGTCAATAGTCCGCTCTTGGTGTGAAATCTCGCCTCCTCCTCGGAAGCAAGCAGTCCAGTCTCCCAGAGGACGTGCGCGCTCGCAAGTGTTGCGTGACCGCACAGCGCAACCTCAACAGTCGGCGTGAACCAGCGAAGATCGTACCCGTCCGCTTGTTTCCGAAGGAACGCCGTCTCAGAGAGGTTCATCTCCTGCGCCATCTTCTGCATCCACGCTTCGTCACGCGGCTCGGTCAGTATGCACACGGCCGCGGGGTTGCCTGCAAATGCTTTGTCCGTGAACGCGTCGACCTGGAAAAGCTTCAAAGCCATGCTTGACCCTCTCGATCATTCTATTCCGAGTTCAGGAAGAATCCTAGATAGATCTGCACGAAGTTGCACAAGTTCGTCGCGGTTCGTGGAACGCAGCGGCGATTTCACAAGTCCGCTCTTCAGACCCCGCAGTTTCAAGCCCTCCAGAAGAGGAGCAATCGGAGGTTTCGCAGTGGCCTTTCGAAGCGCATGTATCTTCAATTGAAGCGACCTTCCCAAGTCGTATTCCTTCTTGCGGAACGCATCGTACATCTTGACCATGAGTTCGGGAGCAAGGTTTGAGACAGCTGAGACTCCCGCCTGGGCACCTGCACATAGCGCAGCGAAAAGGTAGGAGTCGGTTCCGTTGATCACAGCGAACTCTGCTGGAGCCACCGACAAGTAGTCCACGAGCTGTACGAAATCACGACTGCTATCCTTCACTCCTACTACGTTCGGAATCCTGCTGAGCTTCAGAAGCAAGCTCGCGTCGACATTGTTCCCGGTGTGGCTTGGGATGTTGTACACGAACACCGGTAGCCTGGTGGCGCTAGCCAGTTCCGTGAAGTACTCAATGATAGCGTTTTCACCGGGCTTGTAGTAGAAGGGTGTCAGGCTCTCGATCGCGTCTGCGCCTGTCTTCTCTGCGTGGCGAGCAAGCTCTAGGCCAGCTTGCGGGTCAGAGGCACCGACCTGAACCACGACGGGGATCTTCTTGCTCGTTTCCTGGATCACAATCTCTGCGGTTCTTCTTCTCTGATCCGAACTCATTGCGGGGCCGAGTCCTGTCGTCCCGCACACATAGAAGCCATGCACCTGATGCTTGAGTTGGAATCTCACGATCTCACGAAGGGCGTCTTGATCCACGTCGCCTGCGGGAGTGAATGGTGTGAGAAGCGCCGTCACGATCCCTTCAAGAGCAAACTTCCCCGTCATTGTATGTTGCCTGCTGTCTCGTCCTTTTCTCGTGCACTATAATTCTTCCTCAGGTCCTGTTGGCGTGAGCGCAGCTTCTTGTGGCATGCGCAATCTGACGAGAACTCTCGCGTCATTTCTCGCGTATGGACTATCAAGAGGAACTGCTGTGTCGGGACGACCACGGGCGCCTGAAGATGCTTAATTACTTCGTCAAGGTGAGCGAGTCTATCCGCTGAGATCACTTCAAACTGGTCCGTAATCGGGCTTTTCCGCCAGTATTGACATGAAGTCGAGTGCCGTGGCTTCTTGGGGGTCTGGCGCTAGATAGGGCCAAAGCTGTCTAAGCTGGCACTGCCAGCTGGCGGTTATTGACGGTAATTGTATGTTGAATTCTCAAATGAACGCCGCACAGGGTATGTGCTTACGAGGAAAGTCTAGATGAGCAAGAGAAACGCGTTGACAGAACAGAGCATCGTCGTTGATGATGTTCTCTCTATGCTGACGGGACACCCAAGAGGAACGCTCACAAGCTTCACAGAGATCACGAAGTCTGTTCACGACTACATCAAGACAAACGGCCTGCGACAGAGATTCTGCCCTCACTGCAATGCACCGCTGAACGCCGCAGCAGCACCGCACCCGGAACAACTCACAGTGCCTCCTACCTAGAAGCGGTATCTGCCTGCTCGCCGCTGGGACAGTGAGTTCCAGCCCGGCGAGACCCACTAGTTTCTGTTCATTTCCCAATTGGAATTCTGCACGATTCTGCGAAGAGAATAAAGAGAGACCCAACCCCCTAGCACCGAAGCCAGGCTGAGGGGCGCGGGATGCTCAAGGTCACGCAGGTAGGAGACGTCGCAGAGATCAAGATGGGACGATCCCTCGACGGCGAGACCGCTCTCTACTGGGTCGCCGCATATCTCATCGGCGGAATCCTGATCGACACAGGCTGTGACTACACAAAGAACGAACTTGCCGATTTCCTAGATGGCAAGCAAGTCTCGAAGCTGATCAACACCCACTCCCACGAGGACCATGTCGGCGGGAACGCTGTCCTCGGCAAACGCTTCGGGCTGAAAGCAATCGCCCATCCGGACACGGTACGTCTCATGAGCGACAAGTACGATTTGTATCCCTTCCAGCTTGAAATCTGGGGGCCCCCGGATTCCTGCGCAGCCGACCCCATGGGGTCATCCGTCAAAGAAGGAGATGTCAGCCTGCGCGTCATCGAAACCCCCGGACACTGCAGGGGACACGTGTCTCTGTTCGAGGAGAGCCGCGGTATCCTGTTCTCCGGAGACATTTGGGTTGGAGAACGTCCCAAGATCGCAAGAAAGGAGGAGAGCCTGCATCAGCTGGTCAGAGACCTCAAGAAGTTCGAAGAACTCAGACCCAAGATAATGTTCGCTTCGTTGGGAAAAGTCGTGCCGAATCCACTCGATGTCATCAGGGGTACCCGAGAATACTTGGAGGAGACGCGAGACAAGATCTTGGGTCTTCACTCCGAAGGCAAATCCCCGGAACAGATTCGTGAGGAACTGTTCGGAAGAGAGAGCATACTCGCGGAGTATACGCAGTATCAACTCTCGACCAAGATATTCATCGAGTCCTTCCTGCGAAATGAATGAGCTTTCCGGCGATTCTGAACCGGTAATGGTTTATAAGCGCCATGGAAGCCTAAACTGCAACCCTACCGGAATCAACTAGGGATAGAATAGAAGAAGGTCATGCGCGTCATGGAGGTTGAGATCCTCGAAGAGAAAGGGGACTCGCTCAGGTTCATCCTGCGAGAGAGCTTTCCAGCATTCGCCAACGCTCTCAGGCGTGCGATGCTCGCTGAAGTCCCCGTAATGGCAATCGAGGACGTGATCTTCGTCGAGAACAGCTCAGTCATGTACGACGAGATCCTCGCGCATCGACTCGGACTCGTTCCGCTGAAAACCGATCTTGACGACTACGTTCTGAGGGAAGACTGCGACTGCAAGAGCGACCTCGGCTGCGAGAAGTGCACGGCCTCCTTCGTACTTGAAACCGAAGCCACAGACCAGACCATCACAGTCTACTCCGGTGACCTCAAGCCAGCCTCAGACGTCGCTCCCACTTCGGACAAGATACCGATCACCAAACTCGCACCGGGACAGAAGATCAGACTGGAAGCCTACGCTCGTCTCGGGAGAGGATCTGAGCACGCAAAATGGCAGGCCGCCTCAATCGCCGCGTACAGATACCTGCCGAAGGTCGCTCTGAAACCCGAGAACCTCTCGAATCCGGAAGACGTGATCAGGTGCTGCCCGACGAGGGTGTTTGCAGCCGACTCGAATCGAAAGATCTTCGTCAAGAACGAACTTGACTGCATCTTGTGTATGGCCTGCGTGGAGCAGGCGGTTCTTTCGGAACAACGGAAGGGTCTGCCCATTGAAGTGAAAGGCGACGACACGACTTTCGTGTTTCAGATAGAATCCACAGGTGCGCTTCCTTCGAGGAGAATAGTCAAGGAAGCAGCAACCATCCTCGGGAAGAAAGCCGAGGCAATGACGATGTTAGCCTCAACGGAGCAGAAATGATAGGTGGCAATAATGCGTAGAGTAATCACAAACCCCGAACTGAACGATACGATCGCCTCCCTGAAAAGGACCGGAAGGAAGAACAAGTCACGCATATGGCTGCGAGCGGCAGAGCTGCTGAGCAAGCCCAGGCGGTCAAGGATCGCCGTTAATGTGAGCAGCATAGCGAGGAATACCAAGAAGGGCGACATAGTCGCGGTTCCTGGAAAAGTGCTCTCCGCGGGATCTATCGGCCATGCGGTTCGCATCGGAGCGTTCAGGTTTTCCCAGGCCGCCAAAACAAAGATCGAGAAAGCAGGCGGTTCGTGTTTCAGCCTGACCAAGCTGGCTGACGATCATCCAAAAGGGAGCAAAGTCAGAATCCTTAGGTGAGAACCCAATGTCGAAGGAACCCGTCATCATTGATGCCTCGAATTTGGTACTGGGCAGACTTGCAAGCTTCGCCGCCAAACGCGCACTGCAGGGAGACGAAGTCATCGTCTTCAACGCCGAGAACGCAGTCATCTCCGGAACCAAAGCCAACATTGTCGAGGAGGCAATGCGCAGACTCAAGACTCGGACTCTGGCGTCCCAGTGGAAGGCGCCGACACATCCTCGAAGACCCGACACCTACGTCCGCCGCGTCATTCGCGGCATGCTGCCACGAAGGAAGCCGAAGGGAAGTGCCGCGCTAAAGAGAATTCGGGTCTACATAGGCACGCCGGAGGAATACACCGGCAAGTCTACAGTCAAGATTCCGGAAGCTGAAGCTTCGAAGTTACGATGTCCGTTCATCACAGTTGGTGAACTGTCAGAGGAAATCGGAGGACCGTGGAAGACATGAGCGAACGGAAGAGAATACTACTGGTCACAGGAAAGAGAAAGACAGCGATCGCCCGGGCCGTAATCAAGCCTGGCCGAGGAAGCGTCACCGTGAACGAGTATCCCGTGAACACAATCATGCCGGAACTTGCTCGAGCAAGGATCTCAGAACCCCTCACTCTAGCAGGCGAGCGCTTGAACGCAGTCAATGTGCGTGTCAAGGTCCAAGGAGGGGGCGTCATGGGTCAGGCCGAAGCCGCACGGATGGCGATCGCCCGCGCACTTGTGGAATGGTCAAGAAGCGCCGAGCTTCGAAGGCTCTTCACGAGTTTCGACAGGACGATGCTCGCTGGAGACCCAAGAAGGAAGGAACCTAAGAAGTTCGGCGGACCCGGCGCTAGACGTAGGAAGCAGAAGTCGTACCGTTGAGCTGTACGAGCTGATATCAGAATGATAATTCCCGTCCGATGTTTCACCTGCGGAAAAATGATAGCCGATCGTTGGGAGGAGTACTCCCGGCGCACGAAGCAGGGAGAGAACCCAGGCAAGGTCCTCGACGATCTTGGCATGAAGCGCTACTGCTGCAGGCGAATGTTCATCTCTCATGTTGAAGTGATCGACGAGTTCCTCAAGTACGGCGAGGTCGCGGCACAAAAACACAGCCAAGCCCAGTAGGTGGCTGGTTTGGCAGTTCCTGTCAAGATCACAAGCCTCACGGCCCGCAGAGTCCTCGACAGCCGCGGCGAATCCACCGTTGAAGTTGATCTATTCAGCAAGGGACTGATGGCCAGAGTGGCGGCCCCGTCTGGAAAGAGCCGAGGAAAATGGGAAGTCCAACCGTTTCCGGATGGCGGCGTCGACGAAGCAGTCGAACGCGTCAGGAAGGTCCTAGCCCCTGAACTCTCCGGAATGAACGCTGACCGTCAACAACAAATCGACAGCAAGCTGCATGAAGTTGACGGAACGGAGCGATTCAGCAGGATCGGCGGAAACACCGCCTACGCAGTCTCGATAGCTGCCGCATTGTTGTCATCGATGGCTCACAAGAAGCCACTCTATCAGAAGCTGGCCGGCTCAGCGAAGGTCAGGATCTCTCTGCCGCTAGGCAATGTGGTCGGCGGAGGATCACACGCAAAGGGCAAGCGCACAGACATACAAGAGTTCTTGGTCGTCCCGACGAGGGCGTCATCGGCGATTCAAGCGGCACAGGCCAACATCAAGACCCACGCCGAGGTTGCCCGCCTTGCCGTTCAGAAGGGGTCCCCGATGATCGGGAAGGGAGACGAAGGCGGCTATGTGCTCGACATGACAACCGAGCAGACACTCGACCTGATCACAGAAGCATGCCGAACAGTCTCGCTGACAACCGGAGCAGATGTCAGAATTGGCCTCGACGTTGCTGCATCAAGCATGTGGGACGAGAAACAGCAAGCCTACGTGTACAGGCGAGATGGCCGAAAACTCGGTGAAGGCGAACAGATCGATTTCATGCTCAATCTGATCGAACGATACAAGCTCGCATATGTTGAAGATCCTCTACACGAGGACTCATTCGAAGCATTCGCAGAACTGCGCAAGAAGGCCGGAGGCACCCTGATCTGTGGCGACGACCTACTCGTGACAAACACGACAAGGATCCAGCAAGCGATCAAGTACGGCTCCGCCAACGCCATAATCATCAAGACCAACCAAGTAGGAACACTCTCTGACTCCAGAAAGGCGGTTGAGATGGCGCACTCCGCCGGGTATGTGACTGTCATGTCACATCGCTCAGGAGAGCTCTGCTCAGGCAAACTCGCACAGGTCGCGGTAGGCCTATCCTGCCCAATGATCAAATGCGGAGTCATAGGTGGCGAGCGCATCTCAAAGCTGAACGAGCTGATCAGGATAGAGGAAGACGCGGAGAAGAGGAAGATCCTTGCCGGCATGGCACGAATACCCGGCTGACAGCCAGAGTCCGCAGATCCCATTCATGCAGACAGGCTCATGGAATCGTCGGTTTCCCTAGATCGCATTTGTGCAGCACCATCTATTCAAGTTGAGAGCAAGTCGAAGGGAAGAGAGTTGGAGAAAGCGTACCAACCGTCTTGTAGGAAGATAGGTTCCGAAGTCTACTGGCTGAGCATACCTGACATCGAAACCAAACGATTCGAGAATCTCTGGCCATTGTCCAACGGAGTGAACTACAACGCGTACTTGATTGGAAGTCAAGGAGAATACCTGCTGATAGACTCCTCGAAGAGAATCATACGTGCGGACCAGCTGCTTGACCTCATCAAGACCGTCGTTGATCCAAGCAAGATCAAGCATGTCGCGATTCTCCACACCGAGCCGGATCACAGCGGCTTGATCGGCGAAACCTCACGCATGCTCGCAGGCGCAGCATTGTACTCAACATCAAGGGCCTCTGCATTCATGAAGACGCTCTTCAACGTCGAGCCCAGAGTCTTGAAGGACGGAGAGACACTGAAGGTTGGAACCAGAGCGCTCAGAGTCATCGAGCTTCCGTGGATACACTGGCCCGACACAATGCTTCTACACTTGGAAGACGAGGGGATTCTGTTCACGTCAGACGCTTTCGGAGCCTTCGGAGCCCTCAAGAAGCCCGTGTTCGACGACGAAGTCGACTTCAAGTCCTACATGGAGCGAGCGAAGGACTACTTCTCAACCGTCGTTGTCGCGCACAGACAGATGATCCTGCGGGACCTGGAGAAGATCAAGACGCTTGGACTAGATATCAAGATGATCGCTCCTTCGCACGGAATCGTGCTGAGGAGCAAGATCCAAGAGTACGTTGAGACGCTGACATCATGGTGCAAGCTCAGCAAGAAGAGGAAGATCACAGTCGTATACGCATCAATGTACGGCAACACCGAGAAACTCGCCAACTTCGCGGCTAAGGTTCTTGAGGAGAAAGCAGAAGTCGCCCTACTTGACGCGACTGAAGACACGATGAACCTCATACTGAGCGACATACTCGACTCCGCAGGAACCCTCTTCGTGACGCCAACGTACGAGGCCAACGTCTTCCCGCCCATCAGCAATCTGCTGGAGCTGCTGAGAATCAAGAAGCTCGGTGAAGGAAAGCTTGCAGCAGCGCTCGTGACCAAACTGTGGGGAGGCCACGCACCTACACTTATGACATCAAGACTGAAAGAAACAGGATACACGCTTTTCGACCCCGTCTGCGACTACGTGAACTATCCGTCTGAGCAGGACTGCAGAACTATTCACGGTTTTCTCTCAGATTTCTCGGAGAAGGCCCTTCAGAATCTCTGAGGACAGGCAACGCGGAAGCACTGCGTAGCAAGAAACCCCCGCCGTTCACGGAATTCAGCAGCCTCATGTGTAGTATCTCATGATTGGCCGGCCCGGAGATCTTCGGATTGCCTCCACGAATCCCATCTTCCTGAAAGTGGACATCGTGCCGGGGAAGAGTTCAGTGCCGGACATTCTGCGGGTCTTTGGCTCGACTGGATATCCTTCAACGATCTTGGCTCCGTGTCCTGTTGCGTATTCTACTGCCGCCCTGAGTAGCGAGGCCATCAAGCCTTCGGACCTGAATCGCCTCGCGACAAAGAAGCAAACCACAGACCACACAGGTTCATGATCGACTCTCTTCAGCGTCCAAGACCTGTCCAGAACCGGGTAGACATCTCTTGGAGCAACGGAGCACCATCCGACCGGAGTGCCATCGACATAGGCTAGGAGGCCAGGCACTTCGCCTGAATCAACTATCCTCTTCATCATTCTCTTGTTCTTCCGGCCAGTCCTCGTTGCGAATTCGGACCGCTTCAGTCTCCACCACATGCACCAGCACCCGCCGCAAGCGCCGTTCTTTCCGAAGAGCTGTTCAAAATCGTGCCATCTGGTGGAGGTCACCGGATGGAACTCAAAGCCTTTCAACGAATGCGATGCTGAGCCCAATTGCCTCCCCAATCTCCTTTCGGACTCACTCGCTCTCTGTCTTCTTGAATGACGCGGAACCTAGCGGAGTCGCCCGGCCTGCTTGAGAACGTGCAATGCATTCAATGTGATCATTTCGTTCGGGCCTTTCCGCCCCCAATCCGCAACCTCCACGCCTGAATGCAGCTTGCTCGACAATCTCCAGTAGCGAATATCAACACCCCATCTTCCGTCAGGGAGGCGCTTGCCCTCAACAACGTCTAACGCCTCGTGTGCCCTCGGATCGTTCAGTCTTCCGAGAAGCGCTAGCACTCGGAGGGCTTGGAGAATGTCGTAGTGCCAGTAGGGCGGATAGTGAAGTTTGACCCAACTAGGGTCGATGATCTTCCCACTCTTCTCGGAGCGAAAGAGGCGATGCCTGAGAAGGAATTCTGCCGTACGCTCAGCCGCTTTGAGAGCGCCCGCTTCGCCAGTCCTGCGGTGATACTCAATGAGCCCCAACATGGGCACCAAGCTCTCGTGGAACGAAGAGTGCCATGCGTGCGCGTCTTTGTCGCAGTTCCAGCCGCCGTCAGGCCATTGCCACTCCTGCAGCGACTCGGCAAGCTGCTTCACTCGCGCGTCATCGGTCACGCCGACACGGCTACAGACTGCCAAGGCATTTCCCTCCTGCGAGGCACATCGGCGGGTGAGACCGTTGATCTTCTTGATTGACCGAAGATGTATCTCGCTAGTAAGCCATCTCAGAACTTGGTCGATGGCCGCGAGTATGTTTCTGTCGCGTGCCTTGTATCCCAGTTCTGTGAGAGAGACGAGGCGCCAGTGTGCGCCAGCCCACTTCTGATAGGGGTGCACGCCTAATCCGCCATTCTTCCTCCGGCCCCCAAGCAGCCCACGGACTCGTTTGCCGCTGGGAATCTGATCTCTTGCTGTTTGAGCTTCCCTGGAATCGGATGGTTCATCCAGCAGATCAGTGAGCGTGAGGAATCTTATCGACGGATCGTCGGATCTCAGCAACCATCTGATCGCCGGCTCGTCTGTATCCATGTGGCTCCCCACATTGGATTCGTTGTTAGTGTGGTCGATCACGCTCGGATCGTCTTCATGATTTGGTCGACGACAGTCTCCGGATCGACGTTCGGATCTTCGTTTCTGATGTCCTTGAGGAGATTCCGCGACCGATAGAAACCTATCACGGGTTCAGACGCCTCTCGATAGACCTTCAGGCGTTCCTGGATCACTTCCGGCTGGTCATCAACGCGCCTGAACAGTTCTCCGCCGCACTTGTCACACTTTCCAGTGATCTTTGGCTTCAGGGTCCTCTCGTTGTAGATTGCTCCACACGACTTGCATTGCAGTCTGGCCGAGAGCCTCTCCACAATCACCTTGTCAGGAACGTTCAGGTTCACAACAACGTCAACTTTCATGATCTTCTCAAGTTCTTTCGCCTGCTTGACGGTTCTCGGATATCCTTCGAGGATGAACCCATTGGATAGTCCGGCGCCTAGACGCTTCGTCAGGATTTCTGTGATGATCTCGTCCGGCACAAGCGTACCTGAACTGCTATATTTCTCGACGGTCTTTCCCAGCTTCGTCTTGTTGCGTATCTCGTCTCTGACAAGGTCGCCAGTCGAGATGTGTGGAATACCAAGCCTCTGTGTCAGCCTCGAAGCGTATGTTCCTTTTCCCGAGCCCGGTGGCCCGAATATCACGATCTTCATCCACTCACCCTCTGCGTCTTCGCTTTCCAGTATCAGCCCAAGGGTCTGGCTTGCCCGCAATAAGCTCTGCTCTGCACGGACAGCTCATGCTTGCGAGTTGTGCAAGCGCATGCTCGGGAAGAAGCGCCCCGTTCTCTGCCTGTACCGTAGGTATCTGTCTCCAAATCGCCTTACAAGCATCTCTTCTTCCCGGATCGTTGCGCGATAGTATCCCGGAATCGCTACTAGTGGTACGAGGGCGAGAATGTTGGGCCACATCAACATGAATCCGATGAACATCAGGAAGTACGCCAAGTAAGAGGGATGCCTCACATACCTATACGGTCCCCAGTCGACAAGTTGCTGTTCCTGGGGCATCGTCCAAGACGTCGCGTACGGCCCTCGCGCAATAACGCTCCAGACAAAAATGGCGTATCCAAGAGCCAATATCAGTGCTCCAGCTAACTCAAACGCGTCAGACTCGATGAATGGCAGATCGAGGATGCGAAGTTCGGTCAGTTCACGGCTGAACACGCCCAGCAGCAAGTAGAGCAGGGACACAAGGAAGAAGGCGCCGGTTCCCAGGGCCACAAGTCCCATTGTGAGCCCTTGTGGCACAGGAGCCTCAGGTTCGATCGCTTCCTTTGTGGGCCTGCCATGATAGCACAAGACGTTATGCAGGTTGACTGCAAGGAACACCGCCATACAACCGGCGGTAATGACAAGGCTCCATGAAGAGGTCATTGAATACTGCGCCATCGATCGTGCTCTGAATTCGTTCCCAACTTAACCCTTGCCTATCGCCTGCTGATTGCGAAGTGCATTACCTGACATACGAAACCTGTATTTGGAATCTAGGTGCCAAGACGCTGGGACCGATCACGGAGAGAGGCTGAGTGGTAGATCTCGCGGAGTTCGCTGCAGCTGTTCCTCCGACAAGACGTGTCTACTTGGAAGACTCGTACTCGCAGTCAGGCGATAGTGTGATTCTGAAGATCGCTGAGGACAAGAGCAGTGCGTATGTGGCACTGGACCAAACCATCTTCCATCCTAGATCTGGAGGTCAGCCCTCTGATCGAGGAACGATAGAGGAGGCATCGTTCCGAATCGACGTGAAGAGAGCAATGCTCCAGAGCGGAGTCATAATCCACTACGGAAAGGCGGAAGGAAAGCCAGAGGCCGGCCAGGCGACTTGTAGGATCGACTGGCCTAATCGGTTCCTGCTGATGAGGAGGCACACGGCGGCTCATCTGCTCGACTACTGCCTGGCAACTGCGACGCACTCCCGGGTTGAGACAACGGCCTCGTGGCTAGGCGACGATCCCTATGTTGGATATGGGGGCTCTGCGCCTGCCGCCCCGGACCTTGGAAGGATCCAAGAGCTCGTGGACAAGTTCATCCAGCGGGCACTGAATGTCGAGATCAAGACATTGGACAGGGCTACAGCCGAACGCCTGATCGCCGATGCACCTAACATCGCAAGGCTCCCGAAGACCGAGAAGCTTCGTATCGTAACGATCGAAGACCAGCTTCCAATCCCTTGCGGAGGTACACACGTGCGCAGACTCGACGAGATCGGAGCCTTGATGGTCCGAAGGGTCGAGCCTGCTGACGCAGGGTTTAGACTGCATTTTGAAGTCAAGGGCTAGGCTGAGAGTTCCTGCACTGTCGCAAGGGCGAGAGAGTGCTATCCTTAAATGAGCTGTTTGCCTGTACGGTGAACCCGAATCTGGAACACAGGACGATAGAGGAATAGCGTGTGTCTGATGTTGAAGACAAAGAGGTAATGCCGAAGGTAGAGAATCTTCTGCTGCCTCTGGAGGAGATGCTTGCGGCTGGTTTGCACATTGGAACCCGTATCAAGACCGGCGACATGGAGCAGTATATCTACCGTGTCAGACCTGACGGGCTCTTTATCCTGAACATTGGCAAGACCGATGAGAAGATCAGGTTGGCAGCGAAGTTCATCGCGAAGTTCGATCCTGACCGTGTCCTAACGGTCTCCTCTAGGATCTACGGCAAGACGCCGATCGAGAAGTTCTGCGAACTCACAAGGACGAGGTCGATGATCGGACGCTTCATGCCAGGACTGATTTCCAACCCGCTTCAACGAAGACATGCCGAACCTCAACTGATCATGGTGACCGACCCGCGCGCCGACTTCCAGGCAATCAGGGAAGCGACCAGCGCAGGTGTACCGATCATAGCACTCTGCGACACGGACAACGCGTTCGCGGGGGTCGACCTCGCCATCCCTGTAAATAACAAGGGCAGACGCGCGTTGGCCATGATCTACTGGCTTCTGGCCAGACAGGTGCTTCGCGAACGAGCAGAACTCCCAGCCGACGGGACGATCACAGCAACCGTTGACGATTTCGAGACGAAACTGGCTGCGATCGCACCCAGAATTGGCGGCGAGCTTTGAAACTGAGAAGAGCCCAAGTCGCCGGTTCGTTCTATTCAGGCACGAAGACGTCCCTCACGAGTGAGATCGAACGCTGCTTCGCCCATCACCTTGGTCCGGGGCGTCTTCCGACGCTCGCCAAAGTGGGCGAGAGGAAGCTGACGGGGCTCGTCTGCCCGCATGCAGGCTACATGTACTCAGGTCCTGTTGCCGCCAAGTCGTACTTTGAGCTCGCTAGTGACGGGAAACCGGAAACGATCGTGATCATTGGACCGAATCACACCGGCGAAGGAAGCGGCGTCTCGATGATGCCCGAGGGCATTTGGGAGACCCCACTAGGCCATGTCGAGATTGACAGGCAGACGGCAGACGCGATCTCAAAAGCATCTGACATCATCGATCTCGATGATCGTGCCCACATCTACGAGCACTCGATAGAAGTTCAGCTCCCATTCCTGCAGTATGTCCTGAAGACCGGGTTCAACTTCGTCCCGATCTGCATGATGATGCAGGACCAGAAGACAAGTGCCGAGGTTGGAAAAGCCGTAGGGGAAGCCCTCAGGGGCAGAGACGGTCTAGTGATCGCCTCCTCCGACATGACTCACTATGAATCGGCTTATTCGGCCAAGCGGAAAGATCGACTCGCAATCGATGCGATACTTGCCATGGATGACACGAGGCTGCAGGAGACGGTCGAGTCCCACCGGATCACGATGTGTGGCCACGGGCCTGTCGCTAGCACGATTGTGGCCTCAAAGATCCTCGGCGCCAAAGCCGCCCGGCTTCTCGGCTACAGCACAAGCGGCGACATCACAGGGGACGACAGCGCGGTCGTAGGGTATCTTGCGGCCTCAATTCGCAAATAGCCGACCTCGGTTCAACACTTAGATCTCGTTGCGTCCAAACGCAACGATTCTTGGATTCCATATGCCACCGCCCTAGAAACACGCCGGTAGGCTAGGGGTTTATCTTTTGTAGCACATTAGGCGGTAGCTAGCGGAAGGTGCTACGTTTTGGGAATGGGCATTGGGTTCGGGAAAGTAATACTGTTCAACGAGCACTTTGTGGTCTACGGCCTCCCCGCAATTGCTTCGGCAATCGGGACTAAGACAACGGCGCTTGTTGAGAGGCGCCCCGGCTCAGGCGTGGAACTCAAGGACAACAGACCTGAGACGAAGGGATACAAAGCCGAGAAGTTCGGCCAACAGAAAGAGTCCTTGGATCACATGTTGAAGTTCATGAACATTGACACCAAGAACAGTGCCTTTACAGTTGCTTTGGCTGGTGACTTGCTGGCAGCGAGCGGAGTAGGTGCGAGTGCCGCGTCGTGCGCTGCGATCGCTCGCGCGTTTTCTCAAGAGCTCAGCCTTGACTATTCTGACGAGAAGGTGAACGAAGTCGCGTATGAGGGGGAGAAGGGATATCACGGCACACCCTCAGGCATCGACAATACCGCCGCAACGTTCGGCGGTTTGATCTGGTACAAGCGAGAGGGCACGTCACATCTGATGGAACGCATGAAGCTCAGGAAGCCCGTAGAGATCGTGATGGGCAACACCGGTCTAGTCGCTGACACAAAGCTAGTCGTTGGGGGCGTGAAGGAACGGAAAGAGAGGGACCCTGAGAGGTACGCTCGCATCTTCAAGAATGCCGAACAACTCGCACGCGACGCAAGGAGGCAACTCGAGTCTTTCAATCTGGAGAAAGTAGGCAGCCAGATGGATGCTAATCACTTGCTTCTCCAGCAAATCGAAGTATCATGTCCTGAACTGGACACGCTTGTGGATTTGGCGCGAGACAACGGAGCGCTTGGAGCGAAGATGACTGGAACCGGCAAGGGGGGCTACATGGTTGCCCTCACGCCGGGCAAGGAACTTCAGGAACGTGTGGCGAAAGCGATCGAGAAGAAGGGTTTTCAAGCGCTGCGTACGACAATTGGGGTCTGAGGCTCAACAAGCATTCAGCTAATCGTTCTAGGTGAAAGTGAATGGAACTGCCGAAGTTCGTGAAGGTGCTTGACGAGAAGGGCATGCTGACCAGAATCAGCAAGCCTGTGGATCCGAGATTCGAAGTCTCGACTTTGATGAAGATGCTAGACGGCCGGGTCCTGCTTTTTGATCATGTGAAAGGGTCAGCCATGCCGGTCGTTGCGAACGTTTGCTCAACCCGAGACTTGGTCGCCACGGGACTGGGAATCCGAAGAGAGGAGCTCATAGCGAAGCTGGCGGATGCGATAGACCATCCGAAGAAACCAAGCATTCTGGACGCCCAAGGATACGAGGACATAGGCGCGGATCTCGGAAGACTGCCCATCCTGACGCACTATCCGAAAGACGAAGGTGCCTACATCTCGTCTGGCATTGCTGTCGCGAACGATAAGGAGTACGGCATCAACTTCTCGTATCACAGAGCTCATGTATTGGGAAAAGACACGTTGGTCATGCGTATCCTTCAGAGGCATCTGGACACATACATTCAGCGCGGACTGAAGGAGTTCGCATTCTGCATCTCTTCACCCGTACAGGTTCTGGTGGGTGCAGCCATATCTGTGGACGCCGGGATCAGCGAAGCCGATATCGCGAACGCGCTCGAACAGACGCCGCTTCTGCGGCTTGACGGACACCTGGTTCCACCATCCGACATCGTGATCATGGCAGAACTGACCGGCGAATTGCATGAAGAAGGCCCGTTCCTCGACCTAACCGAGACCTTCGACATCATACGGAAACAGCGAGTCGCCAAGGTGAAGAAGGTCTACGTGAGAAAAGGCGCGATGTACCACGCGCTGCTCCCTGGCGGACTCGAACACAAGGTCCTGATGGGCATGCCCCGAGAACCCACAATCTACAGAGAAGTCGCGAAAGTCTGCGAAATCAAGGACGTGCTGATCACTCCAGGAGGGTGTTCCTGGTTACATGGAGTTGTGAGCATTCGCAAGAAGAACCCCGATGATGGTCGCAAAGCAATTGAGGCCGCCTTCAAGGGTCACAAGTCAATGAAACATGTCTTCGTTGTGGACGATGACATAAACATCCATGACCCGAACGACATAGAATGGGCGATGGCAACTCGATTCCAAGCCGACAAGAACCTGACTACAAGACGAGAGAAAGGATCATCACTCGACCCATCCTCTGACATGGACACACAAATGACCTGCAAGGCCGGCTTCGATCTCACCATACCTGAAGGCGGAAAAAAGGAGTTCAGGCGCCCGACTCTACCAATGAAGCTGAACCTGGACGACTACGTCCCAAAGAAGTAGGTTGGAGCTGAAGCGAGCGATGCATCTGACGAATGCAGAAGAACGAATCCTGTCCGGCGAGAACGGTGAAGTCCTAGAACGCATGTTCCGCCTGCTCGTCCAACTCGGCGACATCTACGGCGCAGACGAAATGATCCCAGTCAGGTCCGCCCAGGTCGCGGGAGTGTCCTACAAATCGATAGGGGACCCAGGTGTTGAGTTCCTCGAGGACTATGCAGCGAAAAATGCCAAAGTCAGGATCGTCACCTTCCTGAACCCGGCCGGAATGGACATCGAAGATTGGCAGAAACTGAACGTCCCTAAAGGTTTCGCTGAGAAACAACTTCGGATCATGAGCGCATTCAAGAAGATGGGCATAGTTGTCAGCGCGACATGTACACCGTACCTTGCGGGGAATCTCCCAAGATTCCGCGAGCACATCGCGTGGTCCGAATCCTCCGCGATCTCGTTTTCGAACTCAGTGATAGGAGCGAGAACGAACAGAGAGGGTGGACCGTCAGCCCTTGCAGCTGCACTCTGCGGTGTGACGCCGAACTACGGGCTCCACCTGGACGAGAATAGGAAGGCCCAGATATTCGTCGAAGTCAGCGCAAAGCTGGAAGACAACGCGGACTTTGGAGCGCTCGGCTATGTCGTAGGAAAACAGGTGAAGAACCGAATACCATACTTCAGGGGCATCAAGGACGCCGACACTGATCAGCTGAAAGCACTCGGTGCAGCGATGGCGGCTTCAGGTGCCGTTGCTCTGTATCATGCTGAGGATCTGACTCCTGAGGCTCACCTGATGGAAACCAAAGGTTTGGAGAAGCTGACTGTTGCTGACAAAGATATCGAAGAGACTTTCTCCAAGCTTTCCACGGGCAAGGAACCTGACATTGTGATTCTCGGCTGCCCTCACTCCTCACTGAGGGAAATAATGACTATCGCACGGAAGCTGGAAGGAAAGAAGTTGAAGAAGCCTCTGTGGGTCTGCACGTCCAGAATGGTCAGGGAAGCGGCCAACCGGATGGGCTTCACGCAGACGATTGAAATGGCCGGTGGCAAGGTCGTCGCTGATACGTGCATGGTCGTCTCACCGATCGAAGACATGGGATACAAGACCACGGCGGTGAATTCCGGCAAGGCTGCGAACTATCTGCCCGGCTTCTGTAAGCAGAACGTGATCTTCGGCAGACTTGACACCCTACTGGAGAAGGTGACTGCGTAGAGATACGAGGTGGTTGGGAATGGAAACCATGAGAGGAAGAACAATCAGCCCCGGCAGGGTCGAGGGCGAGAGCCTGGTCTCAAAGGAGCCGATTGGATTCTACGGCGGAATCGATGCCAAGACAGGGATCTTCATAGAGAAAGGACATGAGCTCGAAGGGAAATCCGTCAAGGGAAAGATACTCGTGTTCCCATGCGGGAAAGGCTCCACAGTAGGCTCCTACGTTATCTACGGACTCGCCAAGAACAACCAAGCACCGCTGGCAATCGTGAATAAGGAGACTGAAACAATAGTCGCCACCGGCGTCATACTGGCCGGCATACCCTGTGTCGACCGAATCCCAGTCGAGAAGATCTCGACAGGCGACCGCCTCGTGGTCGACGCGACGGCTGGGACAGTATCACTCACCAAGAAAGGCCAGTAGCCTCTCGCCAACAGGAATCGTAAGTCTTGACAAGTGAAACAGAAGCGCGGAAAACGAGCCACATCACCACCTCTCTCAACCGGGATGTCCAAGCGCATGTGACTACCGGCTTCGACGACGTCTTCCTAGTGCACAAGGCACTGCCGGAGCTTGACCGCGAAGAGGTCGACATCTCCTGCGAGTTCTTCGGTCGCAGGATCAACGCGCCGGTCCTGATAGAGTCGATGACGGGCGGGACGCCAATCGCTGCCAAGATCAACGCGTCTCTTGGGAAGATAGCAGAGGAACTGCAGATTCCGATGGGCGTCGGGAGTCAGCGAGCCGGAATCGACGATCCCAGACTCGCGTACACTTTCAAGGCAGCCAGAGAGAATGCGCCATCAGTTCCGATTCTTGCGAACTTGGGTTGCCCACAGATTGTGAAAGAGGACGGCATCGATAGGGCGAGGGCAGCCGTTGAGATGATCAGGGCTGATGCGCTGCTGATCCACCTCAACGCTCTTCAAGAGTCAGTTCAATTCGAAGGCCAAACTCGCTTCAGGGGGGCGCTTGAGAGGATTCGAGAGCTTGCCTCCGCCTTGAGTGTTCCGGTCTTGGTCAAGGAGACCGGTGCGGGCGTCTCCCGAGAGATCGCCGTATCAGTCGAGAAGGCTGGAGTGAAGGGCATTGATGTCGCGGGTCTCGGAGGGACGAGTTGGGCGGCCGTGGAATATCACCGTGCCAAGGAGAAGAGACGCACGCGTCAAGCTCATCTTGGGATGACCTTCTGGGACTGGGGGATTCCCACTGCCGCAAGCATCGTGGAGGTCTCAAGATCAACAACTGTGAAGGTCATCGCTTCCGGAGGCGTGCGGAACGGACTCCATGTTGCCAAAGCGATAGCACTCGGTGCGCATTATGGAGGACTAGCGATGCCTCTTCTGAAATCAGTCTCGAAGAGCGGCAGGGAAGCAAGAGAGAACCTCCTGTCGGTCATCGATGAAGTGCGAACAGCCATGTTTCTCACCGGCCATAGGAATCTCGGCCAATTGCATGAATGTCAAGTGGTCGTTCTTGGAAGAACACGGGAATGGCTGGCGGCTAGAGGACTGCTGCCCTAGACTCGCTCCGCATTCGGCTCCGCCTTGGACGGATCTTGGATTAGCGAGCTTCTATGCACATGCTTCCTTCGGCTGCTCGTGATGTCCCTGATACAGTCTCCGATATTCACACTTCTCACAGCGAAGCTGGTCGATCTTCGCGTTGAAGAGTGCACACCAATCCCACACATCCTCACCAATCCGCAGTCTGGTCTGCTGGATGCACGGGGAGGTCTCTGTGCCCATGGTGTTCCGGCTATGTCAAGACCTCGGGATAAACCTAAGCCCCTGACTTGATATAGGCTGGGCAGGAATTAGCTCGCCTTCACGTCCTTGGAAGATGATTCTCTTGGCTTCTTCTGAGTTCGCAGGATTCTACAAGCTGACACCCAAGGAGAGGCTCCGTTTCGTCGGCGAGTATGCTCACTTAGACAAAGCTGAACTGGAGCTCCTTGAGGCCTCGGGTGCGCTTAGCGTCGAGACTGCCAACCGCATGATCGAGAACGTTATCGGGATCATGCCGGTCCCTCTGGGAATCGCGATGAACTTTCTGATCAACGGAAAAGATCGCCTGATCCCTATGGCGATCGAAGAGCCCTCAGTCATCGCCGGAGCAAGTCACGCCGCCAAGATGGCTCGGTCCAAAGGAGGGTTCCACGCATCCAGCACGCGGCCCGTCATGATCGGACAGATTCAGGTAGTGGGCTGCGCGAACCCAGACAAGGCGAAGGAATCCGTTATCGCGTCCACAGAAGAGATTCTTCGGAAGGCGAACGAGCAGGATCCGATCTTGGTATCCAAGGGTGGGGGAGCCCTCGCCTTGGAAGCGAGGATCATCGATTCAACCGTTGGGTCCATGGTGATTGCGGAGCTTCTGGTGGACTGTGGGGACGCGATGGGCGCCAACGCTGTCAACACCATGGTCGAGGCAGTCGCACCAGCAGTTGAAAGACTCACCGGCGGCCGCGTGTATTTGAGAATCCTCTCGAATTTGGCCGACAGAAGACTGGCACGCGCCACCGTCAGAGTTGCGAAGGAAACTGTTGGCGGCGCCGAGGTCGTGGACGGGATAGTCAATGCATATGCGTTCGCAGCGGCCGACCCGTACCGCTGTGCAACTCACAACAAGGGCGTGATGAATGGCATCACCGCCGTGGTCTTGGCAACAGGTAACGACACACGCGCGATCGAAGCTGGAGCGCATGCATACGCAGCGAGGTCCGGAAGATACAGCCCGTTGACAAGCTGGAAGAAGGACGACAGCGGTGATCTTGTCGGTGAAATCGAGTTGCCAATGGCTGTCGGGCTGGTCGGTGGTGCGACCGCGGTCCACCCAATCGCCAAGGTCGCAGTCAAGATTCTCGGCGTGAAATCTGCCCGTGAGCTGGCCGAGATAATAGCGGCCGTGGGGCTCTGCCAGAATCTCGCTGCTCTCCGCGCATTGGCCGCCGAGGGGATTCAACGAGGCCACATGAGACTTCATGCGAGGAACGTGGCTGCCACGGCTGGCGCAACCGGTGGGCAAATCGACAGAGTGGCCGAGAAGATGGTTGAAGAGAGAAGAATCAGAATCGACAGAGCAAAAGAGCTGCTAGCTGAGTACTCAAGGAGCGTCTAGATCCGCTCGATGAGAGCGATCGACTCCATGTGCTTGATCTTCGGAACAGCGTCCTTCTCCATCCAGTCGGAGACACTGTCATACACTTTCTGGTAGTACTTCTTTGTCGAGTGCCTAACCAAGCCTAGCCGTTCCATCCTTCGGACATATCTCCACTTCATGCTTCTTGAGATTCTGTCACCAAGAAGCCTATCGATGTCCACTTTCTTGAAGACTCTCGGCAGGCGCACGAAGGCTCCGACGATCTCCTTGGGAAAGGCTGTCAGGCCGTCCTTGGACAACTTACGCTTTCCTCTGGATCTAATGAATCGGACGCCTTCCCTGGCTCTTTTCACAGCGGCGCACCTTTGGGTAGTGCCTCCTAACCGCCAATCACCCATTAAAAACATTCTTCGCCCTTGCCTAGGGTATTCCAAGGTGCTGACTGGCTATTTCTCACGAGTCCAACGACGTTCAATTCCCCTGAATATCAAGGGAACAATCAACACCACGAAGAGTCCGCGAATCGCAGAGTTGGCGAAGCCAGAAATCACGTACGAGTCTGGGAGGACCGGTTCCATCGCCAGAACTAGGATGCCAATCACTGCACCACCAACAACAGCTCTCAGGATCTTGCGCATCGTGCTGATATTGACCGAGAAATCCACGAATCGATCTTCGGCCAATGCTCCAATTGAGAAACCAAGAAGGAAACCTGCTATTCTGCCAGTAATCACCCCGCCATCAGGGTCGATCGAGACAGCAGCGGCGGCTGAAGCTAGCATCGCGACTGCGAAGAGTGTTTGTGATGCCAATCTGACCCGTTTGTTTTGTGGCGGGAGGCATCGAAAGACGAACATTGCTAGCCCTGCGACCGCGAGGCCTATGATCCACCCCCCGATGACCTGTGCCGGATAGTGCACGCCAAGGTAGACTCGTGACACCCCGACCATCAGAACCACCACGGTCCCGGTGACAGCTAGAATCCGTCCTTTGAAGTTGAGCGATAGCAACGCCCAGAAAGTCGCTGAGTCCTGCGCATGGCCGCTGGGAAAACCTAGCGAAGTCTCGCTCTTCTCCACGATGCGAACCTCAACTGGAGGTCGAGGCAGAGGAATGATGAACTTCAGGAAGCAGTTGAGGTAGGCTCCCAAGAGCAGTGTGTACATGATCCACCTCCCACGGAGCTTGTCAAAACACCAGTAGACGACTGCGCTCAGACCTACGAGCGCCTCCTCGCTGCCCAGCGTCGTTATGACTATGAAGATCCAGTCGAATTCAGGAGAGAAGAGATTCTGAAGAGCCTCGATCAGCTGTGGTCCAAGCAGCAATTCCTCAAGTGACAACGGTCTCTTGGTCTCCAGGGCGAGTTCCGAACTTCAAGCAGAGTCGCACTGAATATGAATGGTTTGGCCCTTCAGTATTTGATCTCTCATCAAGTCCCTTCAGAGCTAGCCGAAGCTGATTCCGCCGGCGACGAACGCGATCAGGCCGAGAAGCATCCAGACTAGGGCTTGATTCTTGGATCTGAGTGCATTGCCTGGGGACGGTTCCCTAATGATCGAGGAGGCGGAGTAGAGGAACCCTAGATCGCAGGCAAGAACGATGGGTGCATAGAGCCACGAGACCATCTTCGACGCGACAGGAACGACGCTTAGGAGAACCGCGCTCACAAGAAAGAGCGCGCCCACCTTCGATGCGGTGCCTAGGCCTCTTGTCACTGCGAGAGTCATGACGCCTCGCTTGGAGTCGCCTGCAACATCTGCCATGCCCTTGATGACCTCACGTCCCATCCCCGCAAGAAACGCAAGCAATGCGAAGACCTGCAATGTCGCGTTCACGCCGCTTATGGCTCCACCAAATATGAATGGGATCGCCAGAGTCGCACTGACCATGGCATTTCCCAAGAGCCCAGTCTTCTTGCCGAACCTATTGTAGTAGAGCATCAAGCCGACCGCCACGACCGAAATGAGAAGATTAAGGGCGCTCAACAGGAATGCAAGAGACAGACCTACAGCAAGCGCAGTCGCTGCGAGAACTCCGGCCTCGGTCTTCGAGATACGTCCTGAGGGGATGGGTCGCCGCGGGTTGTTGATGGCGTCGATTTCCGCGTCCATGATGTCATTGACTGGCATTGAACCTGCAACAAGGACGAATCCGACTAGAAACCCAACCACTGCGGGGTACGCCGGCATGGTGGGGCCTAGTGACATGAATTCGCCTATGATCACGGCGAAGCCCATCATGAAGCAGTTCGGAATCCTCATGATCTCAATGAAGCCTGACATCTTGTCGGCTGCTGAGATCGTGCCGCTCTCCATCGTGTTCCTCTCAGTTCGCCTAGGATATCCCATTGCCGCCGTAGGAAGGGGTCAAGACACGGTGTTGGCGGGCGCACTTTTAATAACGATTCTCCGATTGTCACTTTAAGGGAACTTGGCGAGGTTTGTCTTGCATGCTCGGCAGGGTGGAGCAGTACCTAATCGACAGCATTAGGAGACAAGGCGCGATCCACCTGACCCTGCTTGACCCTGAGAAGGTGGCCCGGTCCAGTGCCGGATCACTAGCTAAGGCGATAGACAAGAGCGGTTCCTCCGGCATCATGGTCGGGGGATCAACAGCCGTATCGGTCTATCATATCGACGAGATTATCTACGCAATGAAGAGGAAAACCAAGCTTCCAATCATACTCTTCCCAAACGATCTCGTCGGGGTAAGCAGAGAAGCAGACGCGATCTTCTTCATGAGCCTGATGAATTCCATGAATCCCTACTACATCACCCACGCTCAGGCTCTAGGCGCGCCTTTGGTGAAACGCTATGGCCTTGAACCCATCCCGATGGGCTACGTCATCGTTGGAGACAGAGGCTCTGCAGCAGCGTTCGTGGGGCAAGTCAATCCGATTCCATTCGACAAGCCGTCGCTGGCTATGATCTATGGCATGGCGGCCCAATTCATGGGGAAGCGTTTCTTCTACTTGGAGGCGGGTTCTGGTGCCGAGAGGCCTATCTCTCCGGAGATGGTCGCCGAAGTTGCCAATCATACTGAGATCTCACTCGTCGTAGGTGGTGGTATCCGCTCTCCCAAGGTGGCTCGCCGAATCGCGAAAGCTGGAGCCCGGATTATCGTTACAGGAACCTTGGTCGAGAAGACCTCTCCCCAAGTACTGCGTCGGATTGTTCGCAGTATCAGGAAGGCCGCGTGAAGGACACGAGGTTCAAGGAGTGTCCGCGGACAACTACCTGCGTATCAAGAAAACCACGCCGTACTACAACGCGATTCGGCGCGTTGCATTTCCATCATCCAATACGATGGTTATCTCAATCTTTGCCGCGGATGTCCTCGGCTCTGCAGTTGCATTTGTCATCGCAGACCCAACGCTGTCCGGCTTTCTTGGAGGCCTCTATGTAGGCTTCTCAGCCTTCCTCGTTCCAACCCTCATCTCAAGCTTCCTATCCTATCGCGTGATAGTTGCGAGGGATCCGCTTTTCTTTCCGAGACGTGTCCTCGCACTATCGCTTTTCGGCAGCGTGCTTTGGGTCTTCGTAATGATAGCAGGAGCCGCATTGAATAGAATCTCAGGTAGCTTGTTGTTTCCGCCACATGCCTTCTATCTTGGTCTCTTTGTCGTGTTGCCGTTGCGATCGATGGCAGTATTCTCAATGTCGACACTCAGCCTCGCTAGGCGCATGATATTCTCAGTCGCCGATCCTTTGGCCTGTTGCGTCGCGTTTGCGCTGATCCGTAGCTCAACGCTACCAGGACTCGTGACGAGCTTCACGCTAGCGGTCATTGTGTCATTCGTTTTCTCGTTCATGTTCCTGACATACGTTGAGAAGAGAGGCATGCAAACCCTTGGCGCCTCGCCTCTGAGGATCTTCCGGGCATTCTTGAGAGATTGGCTCGACGGCAGTTTCTCCACGTTCGAAGACTATCTAGAGATATTCGGCGTGAACAGTACCATCACCCTCTCTGTTCTGAGCTTCCGATCCAAATCATCGGGAAGGGCGAAGGGAACCTTGATTGTGCCAAACTTTCATCCCGGGCCCTTCCTCAATGTCGGAAGTAGCGCCTTACCATACATGCTCAAACGAGCGGTTGAATCTGCTACAGGAGGGATCGCAGCGGTAGCTCACGGCGTCTCGGGCCATCAACTCAATCTTGTCAGTCAACACGAAAACCGGAAGGTCATCAGGAAAGTCAGATCGATGCTGGCCTCGAAGTCAGGATACATGGCTAGCCCAGTCGTTCGCTCGACGGCAGGGTGCGCCACAGCAACTTGTCAGGTCTTCGGGAGGTCAGCGCTTGTGACAATGACTGTTGCCCCAAATGATACTGAGGACATAGATCTTGAGGTAGGCGAACTGCTCCGGAGGAGCGCCCGCGGTCTCTTCAAAGATATCGCCATCGTCGACGCACACAATAGCATCGGAGACGTGACTCTGATGAGTGAGGAGAAGCTGAACGATCTTGCGCAGTCGGCCAAGTTCGCGATGAAAACAGCAAGACACGCGAAGCTTCGCTCTCTCCGGCTGGGCATCGCACATGATAGGCCGAGCGGAATCACAGTGAGAGAGGGTATGGGTCTAGGTGGGATTGTTGTCTTCTGGATGGAAGTGGGGAGTCAACCCTTCGCTTACGTCGTTATCGACAGCAACAACATGGCCAAGGGACTCAGAGAGAGAATATTCGGCGTGTTGGCGGAGATGGGCGCCAAGAACGTGGAGGTGATGACCTCAGATACACACATGGTGAACGGAATCGTCTCAGCGAAGCTGGGATACTATCCAATCGGGGCGGCTGCAAATCCAGACATCCTCGTGAGCTCTGTGAGAAAGACTGCGGAGAGAGCGAAGAGAGGCATGACGTCCGTGTCCGCCTCTGTCAGGTCCTCTAGCCTGCAAGTCAGGACTCTTGGTCTGTCATCTCTGAGCCGGTTGACTGGTTTCGTGCTGAGGACCGCAAGGCTCACATTTGCGGCTCTCTTTCCTGTAGTACTTGTGATCGCAATCACATCGCTGGTATTCCTGATTTAGGTCGAGTCCCATTGCCCCCCGAATCCCACTACATGCAACTCCCACGAGAAGTGATCGTGGGCGACGATGTTCTTCGCCGGGTCGGGGAAACATGTACGCGCTTGGGCTTCGCCGGATCCGCGCTCGTTGTCACAGGACCAAAGGTACAAGCGATAGCCGCAGTGCTCGTCGCCGAGTCTCTTGCCAATTCGGGATACAAGGTTCAGCAGGTGCTTGTCAAAGGTTCGTCGCTTTCGCAATCGCGTGAGATTGAGCGAGAAATCACGAAGTTCAAGCCGAGCGTCGTTGTCGCAGTTGGCGGAGGTAAAGACATCGATATTGCAAAGCTAAGTTCAACCAACAAGGGCGTGCAGTTCGTGAGCATTCCGACCGCGGCGTCTCATGATGGAATCGCGAGCCCGTTAGTCTCAATGAAGGGCTACGGCAAGCCATACTCGTACATGGCGCAGGCCCCTATCGCGATCATTGCAGATGTCGGTGTCATCGCACGCTCGCCATTCCGCTTGCTGGCGAGCGGATGTGGCGACATTGTCGGCAAATACACCGCTGTCAGGGACTGGCGGCTCGCACATCGGGTAAAGAACGAGTATTATGGTGACTACGCGGCTGACCTCGCATTGATGAGCGCTCGCCTCGTCATGAGAAACGCAAACGTCGTCAGAACCATCAGCGAGACAGGCATCAGAACGGTCGTCGAGGCGCTGATCAGCTGCGGAGTTGCAATGAGTATAGCAGGCAGCAGCAGACCCTGCAGCGGATCCGAGCACCTCTTCAGTCACGCGCTTGGAATGGTTGCGCCTCAGCCGGCTCTTCACGGAGAACAAGTCGGTGTGGGAACGATCATGTGTGCATACCTGCACGGCGCGAACTGGCAGCTGATCAAAGACGTTCTGAACAAGATCGGAGCGCCGACAAATGCTCGCGGACTTGGAATCGAGAACAAGTACGTGGTCAAGGCGATGACGATTGCCCACAGAATAAGACCGGATCGCTACACGATACTAGGCGAAAAGGGACTCACACGGGAAGCGGCCGAACGTGTTGCTCAGGTCACCGGCGTAATCGAGTAAGCTTGGCTGGGAAGGTGGCAACCTCGGAATCACTGGAATCTGAAACTAGGAAAGCTGCACTCCTGAACGCCATCAGGCATGAAGGAAAAGCAGACGCAGGAGCGGTCGCAGGTAGACTTCTCGGCGCCCACCCAGAGCTGAGACAGAAGACAGCGGAAGTACGGGCTCTTGTCACGAATGTCATCGGCCAAGTCAACGCGATGAGCCTAGCAGATCAGGAAAGGGTCGTCCGAGACAGTTGGCCCGAAGAGCTGGCCAAGGAGAAACCGAAAGCCGAGCGTGGGCTCCCATCGTTGCCGAACGTTGGCAAGTATCCGAAGATTGTCACTCGGTTCTCGCCAAACCCGGACTCGGTCTTGCACCTC
>CAZJVZ010000003.1:0-44250 GCA_964549795.1 uncultured Candidatus Bathyarchaeia archaeon | reverse complement strand
GTTCCGTCTCGACGATCTCGCTCACAATTCCCCAGAACTCCACTGACGTAATGGCCTACGACCTTTTCGGTCCTCTGTGGGACCTCCCGCGCCAAGGCCCCAGTGTTTCGCTCAGCCCCAGATACTCAGACGGCATCAGCACGAACAGGACATTCACATTCACACTCAAGTACCAAGTGGATCCACGAACGTACGTGAAGCAAGGCGAATTGTGGGGCACCGACACGTACACTTCTGCACTTCTCCCGGAAGTGAAGTATTGGGTGGTTGACAAGCTTGAGGCCACCGTCATTGTTCCAAACGGATTCAATATCAAGAGCACGTCCCCGATCCCACTCGCAACATCGAGTTCACTATACGACCGCACACTCCGATACGAGACCACGGACGCTACCCCATACGCCGATCTGGAGCTGAACATCCAATACAGCTACGCGCCGTTCTGGTCAGGATCAATGCTGCTAGTCTGGACCGCCTTGATTGAACTCGTGGCAGTGATCGCGATTGTCGTTGCCAGAACGCGGAGACCGGCACCATCGGGAATTCCTGTCCCATCGGAGCAGCTGAAGGAGTTCGTCGAGCTCTACGACGGGAGGAATGCCCTCAGACTTGAGCTTGATAGAATGGCTCAGGATCTGACTCGTGGTGCCCTCAACAAACACGAGTACAGGCGCAGACGTAGGACCATAGAGCTGCGAATGGATGAACTCGATAGGGCCCTTCAACCGCTCAGACAAGATCTCAAAGCATTCCATCCGAGATACAACGAGATATTCCTCAAAATGGAGAAGGCCGAAGGCGAGATCGATGCAAATCGCTTGGGTGAGGAGCACTTCAGGACGCAGTATCGTTCTGGGAAGATCTCCAAAGAGGCATACGATAGAGCCATCGAAGACATCGAGAGACGCATCGAGAAGGCAAGGGAAGTCATAGACACGAGTCTGGTCACGCTTCGAGAAGAAGCCCGCTGAGGACACTGACCGCGCCTGCCCAGCATAAGATCCACCGCAATCGTTTTGCCAGCGGAGAATGCCATGGTGTGAGCCATGGAAGATGTCATGAGGCCGGAGGCGCTGGAGCCCTGGCTCAAGCAGGCTCTGAAAACCCAAGTCACGACAGCTGAGAAAGCCATCCAGAAGTCCAAGACCGACATTGAGGCCCAGCTGGTCTCACTCAACGAAATCGTAGAGGATCTGCTGGCCAAGTCCGAGAAGGACTCCACTGAAAAGAGAGACAACAGAGCAGTCTACAGGGCCGCGAAGGCAGTAAACCGAATGTGCCTGGAACTGCAGAATCTCACATCATCTCCTGCCCTAGCAGAACCTCAAAGTCACGAGGGACTGCGGCAGTTCAGTGATGCCACGGCCAAACTCGCAAATGATGTTGCCGGAGTACGTGACAGGTGGATCGGATACATACGCCCCTATTACATCCTTGACACGATGAGTCTGAACGCCTCAATCGACAAGCTTCGCCGGCTTGGAGAGCAGGCATGGGAGATTTTCGGCAAGGAGGGAAGCTTGCTCAAGAGTTTCGAAGAAATCCAGAACAAGGTTGAGAAGATCGAAGAACTTGAGACATCACTACAGAAGCAACTCCAAGAACGCGATCGCATTACAATCGAACTCGAGAAGCTTGACCCGCTAATCTCAGAAGCAGAACGCGAGATCGAGTACGTTGCAGGCGATCAGAGAATCGCGGAGCTGAGGAGAATCGATGCGGAACTGAAGAGCCTCCGCACGGAACTCCTCACGTCGGGCTTCAGGCGGCTAGGAAGACCTCTCAGGAAACTGGAGGCGATGTCCAACAGGGGCGAGTATCCAGTCTCCCCCGAAATCAGGGAGAAACTGTCGGAGTACCTGAAGCGGCCATTCACGACATTCATCCGAGAGGGAGAAGGATACCCGTATCTCAAATCGGTCATGAGGACGATGCGGGAGGCTGTGAAACGAAAGAAGCTTGTCCTGAAACAGCGTGAAGAACGGAAGGTCCTTGAGAGAGTAGACAACGTCGCAGAAGGAAACATACTGGAGAGGATACATGGCCAAGCCACAGCCCTCGTGGCCAAGAGAAGGGAATACCTGCATGACCCCGCATGCCTCGAACTGGTCCACGCATACAAGCAGAAGAAGGAGGATCTCAAGAGTCTTCAGTCAAGACATGCAGACCTTAAGCATCAGTCCAAGTTGCTGTCAGACAAGGCGGAGACTCTGAGGAGCTCCCTGGTTCAGGTTGGAAAGGAGACTGGACTGATGGCAGAGAAGTTGGCAAGGAGGCCGGTGAAGCTTAGGCTGGACACGTCCTTGCTGTCGGCCTAGACGAGGATCTTCATTGTCTTCTTGCCAACCATGGCGCGAAGCAGGGTCTTTCCAAGATCGGAATCCTTTGAGACGCGGATCTGGCTCTTCTTTCCGATCGTGGCTGAAAAGACGAATTCGTTGTCAACATATACATTCGCGACTTCGCCGACGTGCCTCTTGTCGAACTCGAGCTCAATTCTATTTCCTACCTCTATTGTCTTGAACCGGACTTCGGCTCCTCCTGTCGGTGTCGCAGGCTCCACATCAATGCGGATGCCTAGCGACTTCTCGAGCTTGGTGATCGTGGCTCCTTTCTTGCCTATCAGAAGGGGTATTGCCTCGCTGTCCACCCTCAGGATGGCTTTGTTGTCTGAGACAAAGGTCACCTCGGCATCTGGGTCGAAGCGGCGTATCTCCTGCAGGACTCTTTCAGCGGCGAGTTTGCGAGCTCCGGACACCTGGGGCGCCGTCTCAGTAACAGGCACTATGACATTCTCCTCGCCGAACGTGTACATTTCATATTCTAGTTTCCCGGTCTCGAAGTCCTTGACCTCCACAATTGGGCGTGCAAGGTCAGCCTCTGTCATGCCACTTGGGACCCGCACGATTAGGTTGAGACAGAATACGTTGACGACTTCTCCATACCGGACATAGATGATTGTGTCGATGATGTGAGGGATCATGCCTAGCTCGACGCGTCCTATGAATCTCTGTGCCGCATCTATTGCGTCGGTCGCGTGTACGACCCCAATCATGCCCACTCCAGCCAAGCGCATGTCGGCAAAGACCTGGAAGTCCTTGGTCTTCCTTACTTCATCGAAGACCGTATAGTCGGGTCTCACCAGCAACAGGATCTCGGCGGTATTCTCAAAATCCCCTTCCAGCGGGCCATACTGGGTGATCTCGGGGCTTACTTGGAGGTCGCGCGGTGACTCAAGGGTTTTCACGATCTGATTCTGCTTCAGGTAGAATTCGGCAAGTGACGATGCGAAGGTCGTCTTGCCTGATCCCGGCGGTCCTGCAATGAGGATCCCTTCGGCTTTCGACTTCAGCCTCTCCATCAGTCGCTCGGAAAGCTTGTAATCCTCCAAGCGAAGCGAGACGACTGGTCTCACAATCGTAACTTCCAAGCCATCTGAGAACGGCGGTCTAGTGATTGCGATACGGTATCTTCCGAGCTGTATTACTGAGGCACCGACGCGGCTGATCTCAACGAATCCCTCGTCGCTCACATGTGCCGCGTCATTGATCTGTTTGATCATCTGCTCAAGGTCTTCGCTTGTTGTGATTCGATCCGATATCCTGACGAGTTCGAAATTCCCTGGCTTGCCTCGTTTCGCGAGAGGCAGGGTTCCTTCCTTGACGTGGATGCTCGCTGTCTCCGGTGTGAAGAGGTTCTCAAAGATCAAGCCCTCAGTCTTCACTTGGCGTGCTGCGTAGAGCACCTTGATGCCCTGTACTTCTGCGACGAGTGCTTGAACGTAGTCATTGGTGACCAAGGTTGCATTCTCCTTTCGGGCAACGTCCGTGATTATTGCATCTAGTCTGCCGCTCCTTGCCAGTTTGATCTGCTCAAGATCCGGCCTAGACCCAACATAGGTGAGCTTCGTGTTCTTGCTCTCGCAGAGAGCCCGCAGTTTCTTCAGCTCGGCTAGACCAGTGTGGCCCACATCCCTGCCCTTCGACGCCTGTGCCTGCAGTTCGTCTAGCACGGCATATGGTATGATTACTTCAGCGATCTCTTCCCTGCCCAGAATCTCCGATATTCGCCCAGCAATTAGTGCTGAAGTATCGGGGACGAGGCGCTCCGGTGTTGGCATCTTGATCGGCGTAGCAGCAGTCTCCTTGTGATAAAAACGTGCCTCGTTGGCAGATCCGGGTGTAATCCAGAACGGGTAAATAGTACAAGAGCAACCTGCTCGGAGGGAGAGCCCGAACTTGGTCGAAGCTGCCACTGAGCCATCTTATCACGTTCAGCCTGCGACCACGCTGAGCCGTACACAGAGTCTCTGCCCTGAATGCCTCGCAGTATTGGATGCAGAGATATACGAACAGGGAGGAAAAGTCTGGATCCGCAAGAGCTGCAAGAATCACGGAGAATTCAACGAACTGTACTGGGGTTCCAGCGATCTCTACAGGCGAGCGCAGAAATACGCACGGGATGGAAAGGGAGTCAGCAACCCATTTGTTACCAAGCAGACGCCCACATGCCCAGCCGATTGCGGTCTCTGTAATCTGCACACGAGCCACACGGCGCTTGGGAACATTGTTCTGACAAACAGGTGCGACCTCAATTGCTGGTACTGCTTCTTCTTCGCTGAGAAAGCCGGATACGTGTACGAACCCACTCTAGACCAGATACGGTCAATGGCTCGCTCGTTGACGAATGAGAAACCGGTACCCTGCAATGCTGTTCAGTTGACAGGTGGGGAACCGACTCTTCGCGAGGATCTTCTGGACATAGTACAGATCTGCAGGGAGGAAGGAATCGACCATGTCCAGCTCAATACAGACGGTATTAGACTCTCCAACGATCCCACGCTCGCAGAGAGAGTGAGGAAGGCAGGCGTCAACACGATCTACATGAGCTACGACGGCACGACACTCGAGAAGAATCCGAAGAACCACCGAGAGATACCTGGAGCCCTCGCAAACTGCAGCCGAGCCAGGGTAGGCGTAGTCCTAGTTCCAACAGTCATCAAGGGCGTCAATGATTCTGACGTCGGAAACATCATCCGGTTTGCGCTGAAGAACCTCGACCCGATCAGGGGTGTCAACTTTCAACCAATCTCGATTGTCGGAAGGGTCCCGGAGCGCGAGAGAGAACGCCTCAGAATCACGATTCCGGATGTCATAGATAGGATAGAACAGAGGTTCCCGGGGGAGATATCGCGAGATGACTTCTATCCGATCCCGTCGTGTATGCCCTTCAGCAACTTTGTTGAGGCTCTGACAAGAGAGCGAGAGTACGAGCTTTCGACACACTTCGCTTGCGGAATGGCAACATACCTGTTCTTGGACGGCGAGAAGATCATTCCGATGCCTCGCTTCCTGGACGTGGATGGTCTCTTCGAGTACCTGGATGAGAAAGCGAGCGATCTGAGAAGCGGTTCCAACAAGTACGCGGTCGGCATTGGTTTGCTCTATAATCTCTTCACGAAGTTCATCGACAAGAGCAAGGCGCCTAAGGGGCTCAACCTGTCGAGGATTCTTTTCGAATCGCTCCTCAAACACGACTACAAAACGCTGGGTGTACTTCATCACAACAGCCTCTTCATCGGTTTGATGCACTTCCAAGATCTCTACAACTACGACATCGAGCGAGTCAAACGCTGCGCGATCCACTATGCGACCCCAGACGAGCGGATAGTCCCGTTCTGCGCCTTCAACGTGATACCAGAGTGGTACAAGGACAAGATCCAGAAACAGTATGGGACACCGATCCCGGAGTGGGAGAAGAGAACAGGCCGTAAGCTCAGCGATGACTTCTACAGAAGAACCGCGAGACCAGAGGCGGCGAAGGCAGCCTAGCTCAGCAACCCTGCTATCTCCGACAGCTTCGTCCTTTCTTTGCGGGGATTCCTATTCGAGCGCCTTCTCCACCCTATCCATGATGTCGGGAGGGAGCGCTGTTGCTTTCCAGTCAACGAGGTCGAGCCCGATGATCTTCAGATAGCCCGTACAGAGCGATTCGCTATCAGACTTCCTATGGATCTTGAAGCTGTACTTCATCGTCTTTTCTGTCCTATCGTCCACCCGTAGCGTTACAGTCACAATGTCCCCGAATCTTGCCGGAGCCTTGAAGCTGCAGAAGGCCTCCACTCTCGGAATGGCTATCTTGTGTCTCTCATTCAGTTCCTTGAAAGTGAAACCGAGAGAAAGATAGAGTTCCTCCTCTGCTGCCTCAACGTATCTGAAGTAGTTTGAGTAGTGGACGACTCGAAGCGCGTCTGTGTCCACCCACCTAACAGGAATGTCAACTGTGAAGACCATCTCATGTCTCTCCTGGTTGTCAGGAGAGGCTAGATGCTGACCTGTCGTATGATAGCGTTTTCTGTTGGGCGACCGCTCGGTCTAGTTGCTGTTGAGTAGGTCTCGAAGCAGTCTAAGTGAGATGTTCCCGCCGCTGATGACCAGCACGAGATTCTCTCCTTTTCTCGGACGGTAGCTGTGACGAAGCGCAGCTACGACTGCGGCGGCTGATGGTTCCACGAGCACGTGGAGTGACTCAAGGGCCATTCTAGTTGCCGATCGAATGTCGTCCTCTGATGTCAATAGGATTCTGTCTACCTGTTCCCTTGTGATGCGGAATGTAAGTTGCCCTGGTTCTCCAGGAGCAAGGCCATCCGCGATAGTGGTGGAGTCGTCCAACCTGATTGGCTTCCCAGCTTTGATTGATTCATACATCGACGGGGCTCTTTCGGATTGGACACCGTACACCTTGATGTCTGGCTTCTCTGCCTTCACGGCGAGCGAGATTCCTGCGATGAGTCCGCCCCCGCCAACTGGAACAAGAACCGTGTCAACATCTGGCAGGTCTTCTAGGATTTCCAAGCCTATTGTTCCCTGACCTGCTATGATATCTGGGTCATCAAACGGGTGAACAAGAAACGCTCCCTGTTCCTTCTGTATCTGCAGACCTCGAGCGTGTCTTTCGGCATGGCTTCGTCCATGTTCTATCACGGTCGCACCTTGTTCCTTTATAGCAGCCACTTTCTCAGCTACGGCAGACGTGGGCACAACAATCGTTGCATTCGTTCCGAGAAGCCTGGCAATGTATGCCACAGCGAGGCCATGGTTGCCGGAGGAAACTGCGACGACGCCGTGACTCTGAATGTCGTCAAGGTGCAGCATCTTGTTTGTGGCACCGCGTATCTTGAAGACTCGAATCGGCTGGTAGCATTCCAATTTCAGAAACACGTTTGCGTCGAATCGGCGGCTGAGATGCTCGCTCCTATGCAATGGGGTTCTGTAGGCAATGCCTTGTATCATCTTCGCGGCTCGCTTCACATCTTGTGCGGTCGGGAGGATCATCTCGGGAGGCGCTTTCATCAAGCGGCACCTAGTTCTATCGTTCCACCTTGAAGCCTATCTTCACGGCTACCTGAAACAGTCCAACCTTGTCTTTCGTGATTCTTCCTCGCAGGGAAGTCACTTCGAACCACTCCATCCCGCGTACGGTCTTTGTTGCCTCTTCTACGGCTTCTCGGACCGCATCGGCGAAGCTTTCGGACGATTCTCCGACGACTTCGATATATTTCCAAACCATGCTGTCCACCTCTGCGAGATTGATGCTGGTCACGAGACGATAACTCTTTGCGTCACTGCGCCCCGAGATCTCCCGGGAGTCTGGCTGGAGCGGGCCTTCTGTTCAAGATCAGTGATTGTATTGGGCTGTGACTGATGTCAATGGCAATGCAGAAATAGCTGACCGGCAGGGCGCTGTTCCGTTCAAGCAGGGAATCCGCTGCGATCAGTCACTAGATCGATGCGCCGAACGGGGCTTGATAGTCAATGGACCTTGGGCTCGTCGTCATCGCGATTGCTCCAATCGTGTTTCTCGCTTGGTACGTGTACACTAGAGATCGGTATGAGCGGGAACCGCGCAGGCTGATCGTGAAGACTTTCGTACTGGGCGCAATCCTTGTCGTCCCAGTGATCTTCGCCGAAGCAGTCGGAAGCTTGTTTCTCCCGGCATCGAGTGACCCACTCGCGCTGTTCCTTCATTTCTTGATTGTCGTGGCGTTCGTGGAAGAGTCATCCAAGTTACTGGCGGTCCGGCTTTCGGTGTACAAGTCACGCGAGTTCAATGAGCTGATGGACGGTCTGGTGTATGGTGCAATAGCTGGGTTGGGGTTCGCAGCGCCTGAGAATCTGATATATGTGTTGAGTCGAGGAGCGTTCTTGGGGATCGTGCGAGCTGTCCTCTCAGTTCCGGGGCATGCGCTTTGGGGATCAATCATCGGATACTACTTGGCCCGCCAGAAACTCGGGACTGGACGTGTTTCGGGCCTCGCAGGCCTAGGTCTCGCAACCATGCTGCACACGGCATTCGACTATGCGCTAGTTGCTGCTCAGGCTTTGAATGCGATCATGATCGCTAGCATAATCATCGCGGCAGGATGGGTGATCTTCTTCAGGTTCAGGAGAGCCGCGCTTGCGTCTTCTCCATTCAAGTTGGAGACGAGGCCACCTCCACTTTCCCCTAGCGTGAAATACTGCATGTACTGTGGAACCACTATGCTCGCAGATGACAGATTCTGCGGATCGTGTGGAGCTCAGCAATTGTGATTTCGTCCTGAGATAGTGCGGGCCTATGCGGGTGGAATCGCCCACAGGTGACGCAGGATACTGGGTGGTGTTGCTTGACGTTGTAGAATGGTAGCCCGGGGGAGATTCTCGGGCTCGTGCACGAGCCTTTCGAACTCCCGTCGGCGGGTTTCTTCTCATCGGAAGAGAACCAAAGCCCGCTATGCCTAGACGGAATGAGTGTTCCTTTGTCCACTACATTCGGCGGAGTATCAGGCTCCTCCACCGGGCTGTAAGCTCCGGGCCGAGCTACCCCGAGTCCTCACCGTTGCTATAAATCCTTCATTTCCGCGAGATGTATCATGTGAGCTTGAAGGGGCGGCCTTCAGTGAGCGTACTGGGCGGGATCTTTTCCTTCCATTTCCGAAGGAAAGCCACATCTTCCTTCTCTTCTCTCAGGTCGTCAGGCAACATGTGTGGGATCTCATCGATTATAGGATACCATCGGTTGCACTTTGGGCATAGTATGATGCCCGAGACGATCTCCTCGCCCTCTTCGAAGACGTGAAGGCCCAGTGGATACGTCTTGTCAATTGGGCATGCGAGTATGTCCATCAGTCTCTTCTTCAACTAGCTCGCCTCTCACACACAATGCATTTTGGGCGTTTCTTTGGTCATTGGTCCTGCTGATCCAATCACTTGGACCAGAGTCCTCTCCCGATGCCTCTGTAGGTGAGGCCTACCTTTTCTATGTCTTGCGGTTCAAGGGTTCCTGTGCAGTCGACGACGACAGAGTTCTTTGACATGTTGGCAGCCAGGTCAATGGCCTTGATCGATCTGAACTCATCGTGAGCCACTGCCAGAACTGCACAGTCTGCTCTCTCTAACGCGCCCGGCAACGTCGGCTCCGCGTGGTAGCCCATATGCTTGAGTTCTTCTGGGGCGTACAAGGGATCATACACAGAAACTCTACTCCCCCGCCTTCTCAGTAGGCTGATAAGCTCGATTGAAGGTGAGAACCTAGTCTCCTTCACGTTCGGGCGATACGCGATGCCGAGCACCGTGAACCTTGACCTCTTCACACTCTTGCCACAGATTCTCAGGCCCTCGGTGGCGAGTCTTACAACGTGACTGGGCATCTGATCGTTGGTACGACGCGAATCCATGGGGATTCTCAGTTTCGTGCTGTCTGCTTCAGCTGCGAGAAGATAGGGATAGACGGGAAGGCAGTGTCCTCCTACGCCGGCCCCAGGCAAGAGCAGGTGGGAGTAAGGCTGAGAATTGGCTGCCATCATTGCCTGAAGATAGTCGATTCTTGCTTCCTCGCAGAAGATTGCGAACTCGTTAGAAAGTGCTATGACGACGTCTCTGTATACTGTCTCGAACAGCTTCGAAGCCTCAGCAGTAGGTATGTCTCGCATTCTGATCAGCTGCCCATCAACGATGCATGAAAGTACTGCGACCGTCACGTCTAGGCTTCTCTTGTCAATGGCGCCCACAGCCCTTGCGTATTTTCGCATGTCGGTCAGTCCTTGACCTCCCATTGCCCTAATGGGGCTGTATGCAAGTCCGAAATCATTTCCGGCTTTGAGTCCAGAGTGTTTCTCGATCGTTGCCTTGACGACTCTGTCGGTAACGCCAGGCCCGCATGTACTCTGGAAGAGCACAAGTGATCCAGAGCGAATCCCCTTGCCGATCTCAACACATGCCTCCTCCACGTGTTGGTAGTATGGTTTCTTGTGCCGGTCGATCAGTGTCGGCACCATGATTGCGATTATGTCGCTCTTCGATGAGGCGTCCTCCGTGTCTGCGGTCGCGACCAACTTGCCTGAGCCAACGACCTTCCTGACAAGTTCTGGTAGGCCTTCCTCCTTGATCGGCGACTTCCCGGAGTTGATCGCCTTGACCAGAGACGAGTTCTGGTCTGCTCCGATGACTCGGGCGCCAGCCTCAGAGAAGAGACATGCCAGGGGCAAGCCCATCCATCCAAGTCCGACCATCTCAACGGTTAGCAGGCCGCGTCTCAGTCTCGCTGGGATATCGCGCGGGTCCATTGTCATGAGTTCGGAGGGCGCCACTCAGAAACACCAAAACGTACGCTCGAATGGAAGGCGTATTTAGGGCTGCTGCTCCTTAGCTTGGAATCGAACAATCACGACGATGTGGCTGATACCGCAATAGGGGACCTCGGATGGGCAACGCTGCAAAGAGAATCTGGATCGATGTGCTGACTCCGAAACAGGCGAACCTCTTCTCCGTCTTTGTTCGAAGGCTGGCTGAGCGCGGACACGAGACTCTTGTCACCACTAGACACTACAGGGAGGTGGAGCAACTGCTGCGAGTACGCAACACGAGCGCAACTGCGATCGGAAGACACGGCGGCGCTGACCTTGCAGCAAAACTCACGGAGAGTTCCAAGAGAGTCAGGGAGCTCGCGGAGTTCGTCGTCGACAAGCGGCTGGATCTGGCAATCTCCTTCTGTTCGCCAGAGGCTGCGAGAGTGGCATATGGACTGCGGGTTCCACACTACGCTCTTTGCGACTCCCCACACGCCGAAGCAGTCTGTAGGCTGGCAATTCCTTTGTCAAAGAGACTGTTCACCCCGAGAGCTGTGCCCAAGAGTGCGTGGAAGCGATACGGCATCACCTCATCTGACATCGCACGGTACAACGCTCTTGACCCTGCCGCCTGGATCCGCGCGTACGCTCCCGGAGCTGATCTCACAGGCGCGCTAGAGCTGCGTGATGAGAAGCCTATCGTTGTGCTACGGACAGAAGAGGAATACGCCTCCTATTTCATCCAGACCGGGGCACAGAGGAGCATTGTCACACATTTGGCGCGTCCGCTCGCTGGACTTGGTGCCCAAGTCGTGATGTTGCCGCGATACGAGAAGCAAGTTGAGACGCTCACCAAGGAATTCTCGGATGTTGCCGCCGTTCCCGCCAGTGTCGTTGATGCCATCGGCCTACTCTCGCGAGCTTCGGCCTTCGTCGGCGCAGGAGGAACCATGAGCGCGGAAGCAGCACTCATGGGAATCCCCACGATCAGCTGCTTTCCATCCAACCCAACTTATGTGGATAGATACTTGTTCAGGCTTGGACTTGCAGAGAGGATGCTTACTCCAGAGAGAGTCTTGGGTAGGGTTCGCAAGTTCCTAGCTGATCCCGGAATTGCCAAGCGTCAGAAGGAGAAGGCTGATCGCGTGCTGGCCAGAATGCAGGACCCGGTGAGCTTCGTCATGGCTCATCTTGGTCTATCTTGACAGCACCAATGGACCGCCAGAAGTATGAATCAGTGATAATCTTCCAAAGGCGAAGCCAAGCGTACGCGAGCACGACGGCAAGAACCACCCTGAGAACGTCAGTGACAATTCTGAATTCTGTGAGCGACGAAGGCAGGACGAACATCACCACTCTGACCAAGACAAAGATTCCTAGAATCACCGAAAGACAGACGAAGACGACGAGTCCTGTCAGAGCGATCACTCGCACACTACAGCCCTCCTTGAAGCAAGTACGTGAGCACGGCGAGCGCAGACGAGACTGCTGTCAGCAGCAGCATCATGTGAACAATCTGTGGTTCCCGGAGTGGGCCTTCGGCGAGGATCAACCTCGTAAGAGTCACAGGGGCATTTCTGTCCGCGGTCGCTTCCAGCATTCCATCGTCCCTCAACCTGACAGGACGTGACTTGATCTCTCGTCTCTCGTAGAGTCGGCCGACAGACGCGAGCCCATAGAACGCGTTCATTATGTAGGGCGCCAATGCCACAACCGTGGCGGCTTCTATGCGTCCTATTACTGCGAGCGCTCCGACAGCGGCCCCAACCGCGAGACTTCCGGTGTCCCCTATGAATACGCGCGCTGGATAGCGGTTGAACAGATAGAACGCAACCAAAGAGCCAAGTAGCGCCAACGCGAGGCTCGCCGCGGTCAGGCTTCCTGACAGAAAAAGAATCAGACCGAGCGCCAACGAGACGATCGCGAGAGTCCCGCTCATGGCGCCGTTGAAGACGTCGAGCATGTTGACCGCGTTCGCGGGTACTGCTATTGCGAACAGGATCAAGATGGGATAGATGATCGTCAATCTTGTGCTACCGATGAGTGGGAAAAACGGGTGAGGATTGTAGGTGCCCAGTAGAAGGATCGGAGCTGCAGCGAGGGCCGTCAGGGCGGGCTTCAGTTTCGGGGTGAGTGGCCTGAGGTCGTCGATGGCTCCAATTGCCCCGGCGATCAACACAGTCCCAAGAAACGCGGCGACTTCGCGCGAGTACCCAAGAAACAGTGCCGATGAAAGCACGCCTGCCACGGCAAGGCCGGCAATGATTGAGAGCCCGCACATTTCGGGTATCTTCGGCTTGTCTAGCTTGTGGATATCGATCCCAGTGATACCATGATTCCTCATCCACGAGGCAATGGGCTGAATCGTGAGGTAAGTCGCTGCAAAGGCACCTATAGAAACGACTGCGGCCATGACGCAGGACTGTGGGTCAAGCATCACGGGTCTTCTCTTTGATGATCTCGTTGACCATCACTTTGTATTGCTCAGCTAGGTTTCTTGCGGCGCTCTCTGATCTTGCTTCTGCCAATATTCTGAAGATGGGTTCGGTTCCGCTCGGCCTCAGTAGGACCGAGGTCTCATCCTCCAGGATGAGCTTGACTCCGTCGATCGTCTCGGGATTGTACTTGCTCGTGCGATCTCGGAGACCGTCTAGGACATCCCTCTTCAAGTTGTTCGGACAGGGGACCTTCTCCTTTGCCAGCTCGTAGGATGGGAGGACAGACAGAAGCTTCGAGAGTGGCTGCTTCGACTTGACTAGGATGTCCGCGATGAGGGCTGAGGCCATGGAGCCATCTCGGACTGCGATGTGTGGCGCGTAGAAGATTCCGCCGTTCTCCTCTGCACCAAGCTCCGCCCCTATCTCCACCATCTTGTGAGAAACATCGACACTACCGACTCGCGTCCAGACAATCTTTCCGCCTCGTGCGTCCGCGATCTCCTTAAGGGCTCTCGATGAGCTGACCGGTGTCACAACTGTGCTTCCCGGCTTGGCTGACCAGTATTTGTCGGCGATCAAAGCCAGACTTCGATCGCCCCAGTGCGGTTTCCCGGTCTCGTCAACGAATATCGCTCTGTCACCATCTCCATCAAGCGCCACTCCGAAATCGGCCCCGGAGGACTTCACCAGATCTGCGAGCGAACTTGTCGTCTCTGGCCTTGGCTCAGATAGTCTGCCCGGAAATGCCCCGTCGACATTGCTGTTCACAGTAATGACTCTGCATCCCAGTTCCGACATCAGGGCTGGTGTTGTTACAGCCGAGATACCATTCCCGGGATCAACAGCGACTCTAAGGTGACGTGATTGTATCGCTTCAAGATCTACCTGCCCCTTGATCGAGTCGAAATACTCACGCAACCCTGAGTCGGCTTTCAGCATCTTCCCCACGCGGTTCCATTCTGCTCTCTTCCAGGAACGGGCAAAGTAGATCTTCTCGATCTCGAGCTCCTCGTGCCTGTCAGTCTCGATTCCGTCTGGGGCGATGGTCTTGATTCCATTGTACTCGGGCGGGTTGTGGCTTGCCGTGATGGCGATGCCGCCATCGGCCTTCCAGGCGCGCGTCAGAAAATCGATCATGGGGGTTGGTGCTCCACCGATGTCGTACACATCACAGCCCACAGAGGCGAGTCCGCCCATTGCAAGATTGCGAAGTGCTGGGCTGCTCGTTCGACCGTCGGAGCCGACGATCATCTTTCCTCCTTTGAAGAAGGTCCCGATGGCCTGTGACAGTTCAAGGACCAGCTCAAGTGTTAGGTCCTTGTTGACGACTCCTCTGACGCCGTTGGTGCCGAATAGACGGCGTTCATCCATCTCAGATGCCATTCTAGACCACGTGCCCCGGACTGTCGATGTCTCCCGCGACTTCCCTGTGAGGGTGGACATAAACATCTCGTGTGATGTGGACGCTGTCGCGGATGGTCACGTGTCCAGCGATCACTGATCCCTGCTGGATCGTGACTCCTTTTCCTATTCTGACACTGTTGCCTATGACGGCTCCTTCGATCGAGGAATCGCTTCCTATCTCGACATCGTCGAATACTATCGTTCCCGCGACGCTTGCATTTTTGTGAATGTGCGCGCCGTGGCCGATGATCGCTTGCGGGCCAAGGCTAGCCCCGTCCTCGACCGTCGCATGCTTGCCTACGAGAAGAGGGTGGGTCAGTTTCGCCGAAGCCGAAAGGCTGGCATCTTCGGTCATGATGGTCTTTCCTCTTGCCATGCTGTCGAGGCATGCGAAGTTTGCGTTCCGGAAGTCCGCGATGTTCCCAACGTCAAACCAGGTTCCTGAATGCACATATCCGGAGAGTTTTCCTTCACTTGCGAGGGCAGGGAAGACCTCGCGTTCGATTATCACCTTTCTGCCTTTCCGGATACGGTCTATCGCCTCGGGTTCCAACAGGTATGCGCCTGCGTTGGCCAACTTGCTCGGGGCATCCGCCAACTGCGGCTTCTCGACAAACTCGGTAATCCTCGAATGCTCATCGAGTCTGACGACTCCGAAACGGGTTGGATCTCCCACTTCATGCAACGCGATGGTGGCGAGAGCGCCACTGGACTCGTGCAGACTTCGCATTGCATCAAGGTCGATCTCGGCGAGAATGTCCCCATTCATTGCGAGTATCCTCTCGTTCCTGTAGTACTGGCGTGCAAGCGCGATGGGCCCTCCAGTCCCCAAGGAGAAGTGCTCAAGAGAGTACCTGATCTTCACCCCGTTGTATTGCTCGCCGAAGTACTCTCTGAGTTGGTCCGCAAGATACTTCACCGCAAGGATGATCTCGTCGACACCGAAAGACGACAGATGCTCACACGTGCGCTCGAGAATAGGCCTGTCGCAGACCGGGAAGAGGAGCTTCGGAAGCGCGTAGCTCAAGGGCCTAAGCCTAGTCGCATATCCTCCAGCAAGGATCAACGCTTTCAGGTCGCAGCACCACTATCAAATCATCGTGATGAAAGTTCGACTAGGGCACGTGTAGTGAGACGAAATAGGTTTTGAGAGGAGTCTACACTTTAATCATTCGCCTAACCCGTCGCTGCGTTACGACCGCAGGCAGGAGGCTGCGAGTCTCCTTGGGACGAGGACTGTATCTCTACACCGGATCGGCCCTGGGCTGTGGCTCGGCCTCGCTGGAAGGGAGGGTCGGGCGTCACCTTAGACGAGTCAAGAAGGAGTTCTGGCACATTGATCGCATCCTCGCATGTAGACATGCACGGGTCGTCTCGGTTGTTTTCGCAAGGACAGCCAGAAAGCGAGAGTGTACAGTGAATGCTGCCATTCTTCATAACTCGAATGTTCGAGTCCCCTGCAGAGGGGTTGGGTCCTCTGACTGCAGGTGCAGCTCTCACCTTCTGGCGGCAGTCGGTCCTCTCCGGTCAGTTGAGGGATTCGTAAGATCCTCCTACGCGAGAGCGGGGCTCCACTCGGAGATCCTCGGGAATTCCGAAGCCAGCCGACCTCCGCGCCGATGCTCCGGCACGTACGGCAGGCTCGGAGCTCTGGTGCGGGACGGGCTCGAAAGTTCGAGCGGTATCCTCATCAATGGAGACAGGAGTGATTCGTCCTAGGGTCATCCCATCGGAGAGGTCTTGCATGGTCGCTCCGATCATGACTGTCCACGTCCTCGGTCAAGACTCCGCGTACGCCAATTCCCATCTCCGATATCACAATACTTGGTCCACTGCAAGTGAGAGTTCAGCAGGGCTCAATCGTTGACGGAGGCTTGGAGGAAACTGCGTACGCGACCCACGTCACATTGCCAACTTCATTCGTTATCCTGTCGCTGATTCGCGATAGAAGGTCATCAGACAAACGAGCCCAATCTGCGGTCATGCCATCAATCGATTCCACAATGCGAACCGTTACGACGTGCCCGAGTCTTCTTTCGTCACCAAGAACTCCGACTGCAAGGTCATCTCCGACCATCGCAAAGGCTTGCCAGACCCTGTCGTATGTTCCCGCAGCTCTCAGCTCCTCCTCCACTATGTCGCTTGCCTCACGGCAGATCGTAAGCTTCTCTTCGGTGACTTCCCCAAGGATTCTCACGGCCAGCCCCGGTCCAGGGAATGGGTGTCGCGCAGTGATTGCATCTGGGACTCCTAGGGTTGCCGCCACTCTTCGCACCTCGTCTTTGTACAGGGATCGCAACGGTTCGATCAGTCTGAATTCGATCCACGCAGGGAGGCCTGCGACGTTGTGGTGCGTCTTGATTCTTGATGCTGGGCTCCCTGTCTGCGCGCTCTCGATCACGTCCGGATAGAGTGTACCTTGGGCGAGCCACTCATACTTGCCATGCTCTCTTGCGACTTCTGTGAAGACCTTCGCGAATTCTTCGCCGATGATTCTCCTCTTCTCTTCAGGGTCTGAGATCCCTTTCAGCCTTTGAATGAATCTCTCTGAAGCGTCTACATAGATGGTCTTGAGTTTCATGCGTCTTAGTATGTCTCTTACTTGTTCTGGTTCTCCCTTTCTGAGCAAGCCATGGTTAACGAATATGCACATCAGCTGATCGCCCACGGCCCTACTCACAAGAGCGGCGGTTGTTGTTGAGTCAACTCCTCCACTGACCGCGCAGAGAACACGTTCCCTTCCTACCGTGCGCCTGATTTCGCTGATTGTCTCCTCTGCAAATGGGGTCATCTTCCATGTCGGTCGACATTTCGCTATTTCGAAAAGGAAGTTCCGGATGATCTCCATCCCCCTTTCGGTATGTACGACCTCGGGGTGGAACTGCACGCCAAACAACAAGCGCTTCTTGCCCTTCAGCGCTGCATAACGACTGTATTTCGAGTGAGCTGTGGCTTCGAAACCTTCAGGCAGGTCCTTGGCCGAATCTGCGTGGCTCATCCAGCAGATGCTCTCCGTGCCAAGGCCTTTGAAGAGGTCGGTGCGGTCATCAAAATGCACCTTGGTGCGCCCGTACTCTTTTGCGGGCGGGCGGTCGATCTTTCCCCCAAAAGTGTCAACCATTAGTTGCAGCCCATAGCAGATACCGAGCACAGGGATGCCCAAGTTGAAGATGTCAGCATGGCACCTCGGCGCGTTCTGGTCGTTCACGCTGGCAGGCCCGCCTGAGAGTACCATGGCCTTGGGTTTCTTCGCCCGAATCTGATTGATCTCCGTGTTCCAAGGTAGGAGTTCCGAGTAGACCTCGCATTCTCGAATGCGTCGGGCGATGAGGTGGGAGTATTGCCCACCGAAATCCATCACCAAGACCGTATCGTGCAGCTTGACCGACACTGTGAGCCTCCAGCTGGCAACTAGCCATGTTGTCCGGGTTTGCCAAAAAACTTATAGGAAGTGGCCCTTGGGCTCTGGGTCTCTGGCTTTCCTCGAGACGTATTCCGCGGGACGCGCGTCATGACCACTCCTGATGAGAAAGCTTGGGAACAGCCCCCCGCAAGGGAGAGACGACAAGTGAAGCAACAGAAACAGAAGAAGCCTGCTCCCCCGGTGGAGGAGATCCCTCCCGAACCCCAGGACACTCGATCGAGACAACAAATGGCTGACGAAATCGCATCTCTAGAAGAAGAGCTCAGGCAGGAACAAGAGAGATCGAAGGAGAGTCTCAGCAAGCTTCTCTATGCCCAAGCGGACTTCGACAACTACCGTCGACGCCTCAGTCAGGAGGTCGAGTCTAAGATCGACGCCGGGAAGGCAGGGCTGGTTCAGAACTTGCTGGCGGTCGTTGATGAGCTGGAGCTCGCATTGAAGGCGGCGAAGAATGCTGAAAGCACAAGTGCGATCGTAGGCGGTGTTGGGATTGTACTGAGGAAGTTCGGTGACATACTCAGTGCAGAGGGCTTGTCCGCGATCGAACCCGTTGGTAAGAAGTTCGACCCAACAGTGCATGAGGCGGTTGAGCGTGTCCAATGCGCCGATAAGGACGAGGGGACTGTCTTGGAGGAGATTAGGAAGGGTTTCACATTGAAGGGGAGACTGATCAGACCGAGTATTGTTAAAATTGCGGTTCCGCAAATCAAGGAGCCTGATAGTTCAGAAGAGCTTGAGAGTGGATCGAGTTGAGTAGTTCGGGACCATCAGCGAAGGAGAAGATACTTGGTATAGACCTCGGTACGACCAATTCGGCAGCCGCAATAATGGAGGCCGGACGGCCCACCGTGATTCCCAGCGCCGAGGGGCCAACGATGGCTGGGAAGATGTTTCCATCAGTGGTTGCCTTCACAAAGGATGGGCAGCTTCTGGTCGGTGAATCGGCAAAGAGGCAGGCCACCGTCAATCCGGAGGGAACAGTGTTCGAGATCAAGAGGAAGATGGGCACAGACTACAGGGTGTCGGTCTTTGGCAAAGAATACACTCCCCAACAGGTTTCCGCATTTGTTCTCCAGAAGATAAAGCGCGACGCGGAGACCTTTCTTGGAGTACCCGTGAAGAAGGCGGTGATTACTGTCCCAGCTCACTTCAACGACAATCAGCGGCAGGCAACGAAGGACGCGGGCGAGATAGCTGGCCTTGAAGTTGTCAGGATAATCAACGAGCCAACGGCTGCCTGCCTTGCATATGGGTTGGACAAGCTGGGGAAGGAAATGAAGATCTTGGTCTTCAGCTTCGGCGGTGGGACCCACGACGTGACGCTGATGGATTTTGGTGGCGGCGTCTTTCAGGTTCTCGCAACCAGCGGGGACACGAAGACAGGCGGAGCCGACATTGACAACGCAGTCGTTGGGTACCTAGTAGAGGAGTTTCGGCGAAAGACGGGGATTGACCTATCTTCTGACAGGATGGCCATGACGCGGCTTAAGGAGGCCGCCGAAAAGGCGAAGATCGAGCTCTCCACACTCGTGACCACTGACGTGGATCTGCCGTTCATAATGCAGGACAAACACCTGCATGAGACGCTGACCAGAGCCAGGCTTGAGGAACTGGCTACCCCCATCGTTCAACGGATCAGCACACCGATCAGACACGTGATCGAGGACGCAAAACTGAGGCTTGCCGACATCAGCAAGATAATCCTCATCGGCGGGCAGACCCGGATGCCTCTGGTTCGCAAGTTCGTCCAAGACACGTTCAGCAAACCGCCTGAGATGGGAGTCGACCCGATGGAGTGTGTCGCAGTAGGCGCGGCGATCCAAGGCGCCGTCCTAGCAGGCGAAGTGAAGGACCTCCTGTTGCTCGATGTCACTCCTCTCTCTCTCGGTGTTGAGACGCTTGGAGGGGTGTTCACCAGAGTGATGGAGAAGAACACCACCATCCCGGCCAAGCGAACTCAGGTCTTTTCGACCGCCGCAGATTTCCAGACGAGTGTGACTATCAACGTGCTTCAGGGCGAGCGCGCAATGGCAGGCGACAACGTATCGCTCGGGATGTTCAATCTTGTCGGGATACCGCCTGCCCCGAGAGGAGTCCCGCAGATCGAAGTAGCCTTCGACATAGACGCGAACGGAATCCTGAACGTCTCCGCGAAAGACATAGGAACAGGAAAAGAACAGCGCATCACAATCTCCGCGTCCACAAAACTTTCGGAACAAGAGAAGGAACGGATGATCAAACAGGCAGAGCAGTTCGCAGAGCAAGACAAGAAGCGTAAGGAAGAGGCAGAAACCCGCAACAACGCGGACTCGTTGATCTACACCACGGAGAAGACAAAGAAGGATCTTGCAGAGAAACTCTCAAAGGATCAAGTCGAGAGAATAGACAAGGCTCTGGACGAACTGAGAAAAGCGCTGGCGGAGAAGGATCTCGAGATCATCAAGTCGAAGAGTGAAGCCTTAAGCAGAGTCCTCCAAGAAGTGGGCACCGTAGTCTATCAGCAAGCGGCCCAAGAAAGAGCGAAAGCCGAGCAGACAACGACGGACAAACCTCCTCAGGGTGAACCTGAAAAGAAGGTTGTCGATGCGGAATACGAAATCAAGGACGACAAGAAGTAGAGCACATTTGCGCTACGCGCCAGCGGCTGAGCGAGTTTGAGCAGACGCGACTACTATGATGTCTTGAGCGTTCCCCACGAAGCGGCCAAGGACGATATCAAAAGCGCTTACAGGAAGCTGGCGCTTCAATATCATCCGGATAGAAACAAGTCCCCGGACGCAGAGGAGAGATTCAAGGAAATCTCGGAAGCGTACGCTGTTCTCTCCGACGACGAAAAACGGAGGCAGTATGATCAATTCGGGCATGCCGGAATAGACAGTCGGTACTCGTGGGACGACCTGTTCAGGAACGTCGACTTTGGCGAAGTATTCAGAGACATTGGATTCGGTTTTGGTGGTTTCGAGAGCATATTCGACCGCTTCTTCGGAAGCGGTGGAAGGCGCCGAGTATCACGTGGTGCGGACCTGAGATATGACGCGACTATTTCTCTCGAAGAGGCGTACACAGGCGTAAGACGCGACATTGATGTTCCGAGAACCGAGGCATGCCCCACTTGCAGAGGAAGTGGCGCAAGGCCTGGAACGAAACCGAAGCGATGCACAAGATGCCACGGTACGGGGCAGGTCCAGCTCGTCCAAGAGGCCGGCTTCGCACGATTCGTAAGGATTGAGCCCTGCAGCACATGCCGCGGCAGGGGAACAGTCATTGACAATCCGTGCGGAGAGTGCAGGGGGACCGGCCACGTTCGTCGGACCCGCAGGATCTCGATCAAGATCCCGCCAGGGGTCGATTCAGGTAGCCACTTGAGACTGACAGGAGAAGGAGAGGTGGGTAATTCAGGAGAGCCGCCTGGGGACCTCTACGTCGTTGTGCATGTGAAGCTTCACAGTCTGTTACATAGAGACGGGGACGACCTCATCTACCGCGCTGGCCTCAGATTTGCGGATCTTGCGCTTGGAAAGGAGATCGATGTCCCGACCCTGGGAGGAAATGCAAGAGTGAAGATTCCGGCGGGGACACAGCCCGGGACGGTTCTCCGGCTCCGGGGAAGAGGTATGCCCAACGGTCGCGGCGGAAAGGGGGACGAACTGATCCAGATATCCGTACGTATACCTACCAAGTTGACGAGTCGGCAGAAAGAGCTGTTGAGAGAGCTCTCGACACTCGAAGGCAGCTAGCTCGTCTGTCGTCTTGTCGTCCTGACGCCTTCGGTGATGTGCAAGACCTCAGTCGTGGATTGAAACTGCGGAGAATCGATCGTCTTTTGCCGACTGAGACAACGCTCCCACAATCGGGATATGCTCACCACAAGCCAGGCAATTGTTGTCCTTATCCATGTACCACCCAGTAATGTCGAATCCGTACCGCTTCACCACTGTCGCACCGCATCCTGCGCAGTACGTATTCTCGAGAGGGTGTCCGGGCGCGTTGCCAACGTAGACATACTTCAGTCCTTCAGCCTTGGCCACTTCATGATGGCGTTCAAGCGTTTCGATCGAAGTCCATGGCAGGTGGCTCAACTTGAAGTCAGGGTGGAATCTCAGGAAGTGTACAGGGGTCTCAGGGCCAAGATTCTCGTAGATCCAACGGGAAAGCTTCCTCGCCTCCTGTAGGCTGTCACCAATCGTCGGGACGATCAGATCCGTGATCTCAATGTGGACCTTTGCATTCTTCAACCCAAGCAGTGTCTCGTAGACCGGACCAGCATCTGGGATGCCCACGTTGCGACGAAGGAAGCTTGTTTCCCCGCTGCCCTTGAAGTCTACAGTTATCGCGTCGAGGAAACTGCTCATGATCTGCACCGCTTCCGGCGTGGCATACCCGTTCGACACGAAAGCGTTCTTGAGGCCATCTCTGCGTGCCAGAACCCCGATGTCACGAGCAAACTCAAGAAATATCATCGGCTCGTTGTAGGTGTATGCGATGCCTTGACATCCGTACTCCTTTGTCAGTCGCACGATCTGCTCAGGCGTCACGTGGGTTCCTTCCACAACTCTCCGTTGACTCATGTCGTAGTTCTGGCAATAGGCACAGCTCCAGTTGCAGCCGTTGGTCGAGATCGAGAAGATCCTAGTCCCCGGCAGGTAATGAGTAAGCGGCTTCTTCTCGATCGGGTCCACATGACTCGCTGTGATCCTTCCATAAGCGAACAGGTGCAGCTTCCCACCGAGATTCCCACGAATCCCACAGAAACCTATCTTCCCATCTGGGATGTTGCAGAACCGAGCACAGGCGGTGCATCTCACTCTTCCTGCAGGAAGCCGCTGATACAGTTCAGCTTCTTTGCCTCTTTGTGAAGGAACAGATGCCATCCCGTGCCCTCCCAAGATCGTTTTGTCTGGAGTTGGTATGAGTGTACGCCAGCAAAAACTTAGCTCCATTTCACGACCAGGCGAAAGAGAGGGCCGCCATCTCATCATAGACAGTGTTCATCTTCCTGCTGGAAGCTACAAGTTGATCATTCCACTACGTGCCGGAATCTCCAAGGGGGTCTGGCTTGGCGTATGCTGAGGCAGAATTCGATTCGCAGGTCGCCTCGCGTCAGCTTGAGTTATATATCGTCGACATCAGTCAAGTAGGCTGGGGAGCTGGGTCTACCCGGCTGAGAGGACGGCTGGAGCCGTCGACCCTTTGAACCTGATCCAGACAATGCTGGCGAAGGAAGGGGACTTCTCAGTTGATAGAACTGGCCCCTGAGGGGTTGATTGAATGAGAATGAAGACGAAGATCGTTGCTGAGATAGTTGTTGCTGTGGCTCTCGCATACGTTCTGAATCTGCTGGTGGTATTCCGATTGCCTCAGGGTGGCTCTGTGACTGCCGTGAGCATGGTTCCGATCTTATGGTTGGCCCTGAGAAGAGGCCCGAAGGTAGGAATCTTGGGAGGGGTTGTCTTTGGTCTGGTGGATATGTTCCCGCAACCTTACATTGTGCACCCGGCCCAGCTGTTGCTGGACTATCCGATTGCATTTGGCGCCCTAGGTCTTGCAGGATTCTTCAAGGGGCATCCGATCGTAGGAGTCGTCGTTGGGATTGCTGGTAGGTTTGCCAGTCACTTTGTGTCTGGATTTGTGTTCTTCGCCACCTATGCTCCTGCCGGAATGAATCCCATATTGTACTCGGCGATCTACAACGGGTCGTACTTGATAGTCGAACTGATTCTGAGCGTCATCGTCATGTACTTCCTAGTCAAGAGAAAAGTCATCACGATGTACCTTTGAGGGCTCTCTCGAATCCAATGACCAGAGTCTCAGTGCATAGGACCCCATCTCTTTCGCCATCAGCATTTGACTGAGCGAAGGCAAGCTTATCAACGGTACTAGGAATACAACGGGGTCGTTGCTTGGCGGGTGACTGAGATTGGACTTCAGCTTCACTAACGAGCAGGAGCTCTTCAGACGAACGGTGCGCGAGTTCGCACAGAAGGAAGTCGCTCCGAAGATACGTGAGCATGAGCGCAAGGGCCAGTTCCCATGGGAGATCTACCGTAAGATGGGAAAGGCTGGTCTGCTGGGCCTCAGGCTACCCAGAGAGTACGGTGGGCAGGAAGCGGACGCGACGATGATGGCAATCGCAGTTGAGGAGCTAGCCCGAGCAGGATGGCAGATACCCCTCGGCGACATCATGGCAGAAATCCTGTATCTGCACGGATCACAGGCACTGAAGGACAAGTGGCTGCGCTCGCTCGCGACTGGTGAGAAGATGGTCGGCGTAGCCTCGACAGAACCTAGTGTCGGCTCCGACGCGGGAGCTATCTCGACACGAGCTGTGAAGAAAGGCGACGAGTACGTGATCAACGGTGAAAAACAGTGTATTACAGGCATCAACGAATGCGCTGCCTACTGCCTGATGGCAAGGACGGGTCCTAGGAGCGATGCAAAGGGCGTTAGCATGTTCCTTGTCGAGACAGATCGCCCGGGTTTCGAGAAGTACTTGTTTGACGCACTCGGCTGGAGATTGTTCACCTTCGGCGGCTTTGTCCTGAAAGACGTGACCATTCCTGCGGGCAACCTGATCGGAGAAGAAAACAAGGGATTCTACTATGTTATGGAAACCTTCGATCTCATGCGCTCGTACATCGCCCTTTGGACGGTTGGAATGGCCGAGGCCGCACTTGACGAGTCTATTGAATACGTGAAACAAAGGAAAGCCTTCGGAAGCCCAATCGGCAAGTTTGAATCAGTTCAATTCCGAATCGTGGAAGACTACACGACACTCCAAGCTGCAAGGCTTCTCTGCTATCGGACCTTCTGGCTGAAGGACAGAAACCAGCCGTTCACGAGGGAGTCTGCGATGATAAAGTTCTGGGTGCCTCAGGTGTCTCTTAATGTTATCAATGACTGTATCCAGAACCGAGGAGCGGTCGGATACACAACTGAGACTCTTGACGAGTATAGGCTCAGAGAAGTTAGAGGATCCATGATTGGCGACGGGACGTCTGACATAATGAAGATAGTCGTCGCAAGAGAACTCTTGGGCAGAGAATTCGTCCCGTATCGATAGGACTCACAGAGTGGGCACTCTGGACTGACCGACGCGAGACGACCGATGAGCCTCATGGCAAGGCCGAAAAAGGGTCCAGTAGTAGGATGAAGCTCGCATCTCCGCTCAACAGGCAACCTCCGAAACTCAAGCCGGTGACGGCAACAAGATACCTCAGAGCGGGATATCGGCTGGTGGGGAAGCACTCAGGTATTCAGATCTGCAGATGGACGCGAGCCGCTCTCGGCGGGCGGAGGCTCTGTTACAAAAGATGGTACGGCGTTCAGAGTCACAGATGCCTGCAGCTCACTCCTCTTCAATTCTGCAACATGCGCTGCATCTTCTGCTGGCGCTTTCACACATCCGATCGGTTCAAAGCCGAAAATGATTGGGATGCTCCTCATGTGATTCTGGACGAGGCCATCATTGCACAGCAAAAGCTGCTGAGCGGCTTCAAGGCAAACCCCCGTGTGACAAGGGAGAAGTATGAGGAATCTATGAAACCAGTTCACGCGGCGATTTCTCTCGATGGCGAGCCCACTCTTTACCCTATGATCGCAGACCTGATTCGTGAGACCCGCCGGAGAGGAATGACCTCTTTCCTGGTAACCAACGGCACAATCCCGGAAAGGCTTGAAGAGATTCTGGACCGGAGGACAGAGCCCACGAATCTGTACCTGAGCCTATATGGCCCCGACAAGCAGACCTACAAGAACGTCGCACGCCCATCAGTTCCGAACGCCTGGGAGAGAGTCGTCAACAGCCTCAGGCTGATGCCTCGCTTCAAACACGCTAGGACGATCGCCAGGCTGACCCTCGTCAGAGGGCAGAATATGCACAGGCCTGAGCAGTATTCTAAGGTCTTGATGGAAGGATCTCCGTCGATCATTGAACTGAAAGGCTACAGTTGGCTAGGCGAGTCGAAACAACGCCTGCCGATATCTGCGATGCCATACCACTCAGAAATCAGGCAGTTCGCGGAGGAAATGGCGAAATCCACAGGATACGAATTGATCGCTGAGGACACGACAAGCAGGGTCGTCGTCCTGACCAAAGAGGGGTCGACCACAGGACTTTCGCTTGATGCCCGCTGATGGCTGCGTACCAGAAATGCCGAGAGCGTAAGGAATTGAGACTGCTAGAGAAGTCCGCCAGAGGAGCCCTGAGCGACGAACAACTCGCCCGCCTATCGAAGGGCGTCGATATTGTTGGTGACATAGCGATACTCAGACTGCGAGACGAGTTTGAGAACGGCAAGTTCAGGATCGCACGTGGCCTAATGGATGTCGCACCCCGCGTCAAGGTTGTCGTGAGGCAGGTCGGGCCGGTCGAGTCAGAATTTCGAACTCGCAGACTTGAGTGGCTCGCAGGTGAATACCGATTTGAGACAGTGCACAGGGAATTCGGATGCCAATACGTGGTCGATCTGAACAGAGCATACTTCTCGCCCAGGCTCAGTTATGAGCGGAAACGAATTGCAGATCTCGTCTCCCCGGGAGAATGCGTGTTGAATTTCTTCGCTGGGGTAGGATGCTTTTCCATAATGATCGCGAAGCATGCGCATCCTTCGAGGATCTATTCTCTGGACCTCAACCGGATAGCACTGCGCTATCACGCAGTTAACAACACGATTAACAGAGTGCGCGAAAAGATCGAATTGATATGCGGAGATGCAAACAGAATTGCCTCAACGTCCCTCATTGGATGCGCCAACAGGGTCCTGCTCCCATTGCCCGAATTGGCCTTGGACTCTATTGAGGCGGCCAAGCATGCACTCAAGGGTGGCCACGGGATGATCCACTGCTATCTATTCGTTGACTCGAGTCGAAGATCGACGGCATGCGAGCTTGGCTTGTCCAGACTCGCCCCCACGCTTGAGCGCCTTGACCTGACGCACGATAATGTGGAAGTGCGCGTGGTCAGGAGTACCGGCCCTTGCCGCTACCAAGTCTGCGCAGACATCAGCGCATGAAGATAGTAGGCTAGGCTTGTTGTCGAGCGTCGAATATTACCTCCACTACCGTGCGTTTGCGCTTGCCGAAGTACCAGACTTCGGCGGCTCCCGCATATGCCTGTGCCCAGAGTTTCAGGATCTCTCTGTCTCCTGGTTTAAGTCTGCCTCGCCCACTCTTCACTTGGATCATTCGAATCTTTCCGTCCTTTGCGGCGAAGACGTCCACTGGCCCGTGGGATGCCGCGCTTCTGCTGCAGTACCAGCCCTCGCTCCTCAGTTTCCTCAAAACCTGATATTCTCGACTTCTTCCTCTAGCGTAGGCTGTGGAGACCATGCCGACGTTGGTGGCGCTCACCAGTTATGACCATTGCGCCTCGAAGTCAACACAGACACCCATGCGTAAGACGAAACTGGGAATCCATTGCGTTGAGCGCCGCGATTTCCGTTACTATGCGAGGATGCAGCCAGGGCGTCAGCCTAGCGCGGCAATGACAAGTTCGAAGGTGCAATGTATTTTAGGAATCGGATGGTGCTAGACTGTTTGTGCAGGGGTCTGGGTACCATGAGACTGAGGACGAGGAAGTTCGTTCCAGCGGCCGTCATACTAGCCCTCGCTGTGATTGCCTGTGAACCCGTGATCGTGCAAGCACAGACATACCAGTTTTCCTTCATGGTCACTGGGCTTCCCGCTGGGCTCGGAACCCAGTACTATGTCGATAATGTGCTCACCGGAACAATCCGAATAGGTGAGACGAGACTGGTCAACTTCACTCTGGGCAGTATGCACAGTCTGAGCGTCGACCTCAACGTTGGCACCGACAATGGAACACGGTACCAATGCAAAGAGAACCTGTGGTCGATTACGGAGGCTTCGTTCCACACTTTCATCTACAAGGCGCAGTATCATCTGGAAGTTGTCTCCCCCTATGCTACTGCCTCCGGGACAGGTTGGTATGACGACGGGATATCAGCTAGGGCACAGTTGGCAACAAACGTCACTGCAGGGCCGGAGGGAGAGAGACACGTCTTCGTCAGGTGGGAAGGAGATGCGTCAGGACAAGAGATGCTGTCCGATCCGATATTGATGGATCGCGCCAAGAGAGCAGTGGCTGCGTGGAAGACGCAATTCCTTCTTCGTATCTCATCCGAACCAGCCGGTGTATTCCTCACTTCGAGTTCCTGGTATGACGCGAATTCCCTCGCAGATCTCTCTGTACCGGCAGAAACCAACGGAACTGACTCACGCCACGTATTCTTTCAATGGGTCGGAGACTATTCGGGTACAAATGCGAAAGGCTCGCTGCAGATGGATGGACCGAAATCTATCGTTGCCAGATACAAGACTCAGTATCTGCTAAGTCTCACATTCACTCCGGCACAGATCGGGCAAACACTTGGATTGTCGAGCAGCACTTGGCAAGATGCCGGAAACACGGTGACGTTGGGGCCGGTTCCCCAGTTGATGCCCATCAGTTCTGTAGAGCGATTGGCTTGGTTCTCCTGGAAGGTTGATGGAATGAGTCAGCAGGGAACAGCCATCGACATCTCCATGGACGGTCCACACCGCGTCGAGCTGATCTATCGGACTCAGTACTATGTTCTCGTGATATCGCCGCTAGGTGAGACAACTGGTACCAGCTGGTACTACAGCGGCGAGAGGGCTAGATACGGTGTGACCTACAGTGGATCCGAATTCCCTGCGAAGTACACTCTCTCTGGGTGGCAACTCAATTCTTCGAATGTGATCAGGGCTGTCGGCGCGACTGAGACTGAGGTTCTCGTCGATCGTCCATACGTGATAGAAGCACAATGGAGCGCCGACTACACTCCAATGTGGATTCTCCTCATCACGGCAGTGTCATCCGCGGCAGTCATCGTTGCAATCGTGGTCGTCGCAATTAGAAGGCCTGGATCATTCAGGAGACTGTCTTCTCATTTCAGATTCGATATCCGGAGGCGCAAGCTCAGGCCTGCTGACTCAGTGGTATCGGCGGCGGCTGTTGTGGTGTGTGAAAAGTGTGGAGCCAAGATTCCGAGCGCGGCTGAGTATTGCCAGTCCTGCGGGGCCATGAGGCCTCGGGGGCCGGTCGCGGCTCGACCTGGGACTGATGCCTCGGATGAGCGGGTCTACGACTACATCGTGAAGAGACAAGGCGAGATATCGCTCAGTCAGGCTTCGAAGGATCTCGGATTGTCCGCGGATGACGTGAGGCGTTCAGCAGAGAGGCTCAAGAAGAAAGGCCGTCTGGCGTAGTGGGATTCTGTTCAGCGTCCCTGTTGTCTTGTGCCCGTGTGCGGTGATAGGGCCCAGTAGCATTGCGGACAGAGTGCCAGCTGTCCGTACGGTTTCGTGCATGTGGAGCAGATTGTTCGCCCACATCGAACACAAACGTAGGAGGCAGGAAGCTCGGAGTGGTAGAAGCAGGATCCAATCGTCGTCTGAGTCCTTGGCGCCGGCGAGGGCATGGGTGTGGGTGTGCTATATTGTGGAGCCCATTGAGCGAGCGGAGTGATAGTCTTCACAATTGGGATGGGCTTCGTTGCGCCTGTAGCGGAAGGCATTGGCTCCGTGATTCTGGCGTCACTGAAAGCCGCGCCACATGTGCTGCAGAAGACCGCATCATCATAATTGCTGCTTCCACAGGCAGAACATTGCCGCATCATCGTGACCTGGTGTCTTACTGCTTCAGACACATAATAACGATTACTCCATTGGCTCTGGTCGCATGGGATGGTCCACGTCACGGCGTCGGGGCACTAGGTTCTTGAGAGTCTAACGATTGCCTCTCTGTAGCCAGATCTTTCCGTAGCAACAACTGTCAGGATTTCCTGTGCGCCAAGTCCCAGTTTCCTTAGAGAATGACCCTTCTCGACCTTTATCGTTTCGCTGCCTTTCTGGCAGAACAGCATGACCTGCTTGTCGGAGACTTTCATCTTCCCTGCGACTGCGTCGTGTAGTCGCGACGTTGAGTCGCCGAGCTGTGCCATTGGTATGATCAATACCGGGACTGGCTTCTCCACTATTCCTTTGTCTCCGCATACGATACAGTTCCTGTTTCGCTTGATCTCCGTGAGACTGTACCGATTGTACCGCAAGTCCATCATGAGAATTCCTCTCAGGGGTTCGCCAGTGGATTTCGGCCACTTGCCTTCCTGGGTGTACTTGTGATACCCAATGATGAGCTTGATGGCCTCTTGTGATTGGATCGACGAGACGAGAGAGATTGTCGTTGGAAGGGACGGGACTTTGATCTCCTCTGCCGGTCCATCGCAGGGGTTTCTTAGACCTGCGATGCGCCCGTAGTCTCCTGAGGGAAAGGCGCAGAGAGGGCAGGGCATGTCAGGAGGGACATACACTTGGACGCGCCCTTGGTATCCGACGATGCCGCCATCGACCATTGGCAACGAGTATCTTCTTGAGATCTGAGCGAGGTATATCCTTGATAGCACGTTGTCTAGGCCGCAGATAATCGCGTCTACGCTCAAGAGATGCTTGAGCGGCAGGTCTTCCAGTGCCCCCGTCCACGCCAGAGTCTCCACGTGTGGGAACTTGGAGGTAATCACTCGCGCCAGCACGTGTGCCTTGTTGGAGCCTTGGTTCTTCCGTTCGAAGAAGATCATTCGGCTCGTGTTCGAGAGTTCGACAATATCATTGTCGATTATGAGGAGGCGTTTGACGCCGAGCATCGCAAGGTTCTTCGCAACCTCGTTGCCGATTGCTCCTGCCCCGGCTACTAGCACGCTCGCTTCTCTCAGTCGTTTCTGGCCTTCCTGACCCCATAGGATCAGGTGACGTGCCCATAGATAGTCAACTATGAGGGGCTTCTGTCCGAGTCCAAGCTTGCCGACCATGCGGTTGTCATCAACGCGTACTCCGTTGTGAAGGATTGTTGTGAGTTCCGGTTCTATTCCCAGCTGTCGGCATGCTCTCTTCTTCACAAGACCGGCTGTCGCAGTCGTGGGGACACTAAGCTCGATGTCCCGAACCGATGGCATCGAGAGCTTCACTTTCAACTAGTGTTCCTTTCGCTCCCTCTCAGGAATTCGGAAACGTATCACATCTCCAGGCGGGGACGACCGTCTAGGCACCTGGGGGATCGGAACGATGTTGAATCGCAGCACATCGCTCTGCTGTGTGTTTGTCTTTCGTTTCGTCATCTTCGGGAAACCATACTGTCTGCACACGCTTGCGGCCTTCAGACAGCCCGGATGGTCGAACACGTTGTCAGGATTCGGGTCAGATAGAAGATAGTAGAGTGCGTTGACGACTGAGACCAGTTTCAGGTCAGGGCGCCAGTTCTCGCCGAGGATCGAAACACAGACGGCGTTCATGACCTTCGGGACAATATTCGGATGGGATATGTCCGTGAGCCACATCGCCGTCGGCGGTTTCAGCGGATACTCCTCAGGAAGCTCGAGTCTGAATCTGTTCCAGTCCACATACTCGGTGAATGGCCAGATCTTCTTCTCGGCGAGTGTTTTGACCTGCCCCTTCTCGCATCTGAGCATGCCCTCGTATGCCGTAGGCGGGTCGTTCAACGCTGTAACGGTCGGGAACTGATGGTTTGTAAAGGTCTTCTCCTTGTAGAGAAGTGGAATGTTCACCTTCCGTTGCCACCGATGATATTGTAGGGCATGAGCGCCAGTTGAGCATTCTCTGGTATGCCCGCTTTGCCAATCGTATTCGACTCGTCCAGTATGATACCGCCGTACATCAATGCCACCGTCGCAGCGTCTACACCAAAGGAGGTGCACACCTGCTGCTTGACCTCTCCGATTGTGTGATCCGGAATGACATCAATCTCCGCCAGACCAGTCTGTGGTCCGATCGGTGCCTGAACGAAGAGCTTCAAGTTCTTCTCTCACCTCCGAGAAGTAATCCTCAACTTGCCTCGCCATTAGACGACCTTTAGCTGGATATTGGTTACGTCGTGGCTGATCGTACCGTCCGACCTGACGACAGTTATGACCACGCTGAACAGGTACAGTCCTGTCTTCGTCCCTGACTCGACATCTATCACTAAGTCATATTTCATGTCGGCCATCTGGCCCTTGTCAATTCTATAGTCAACCAGCACCAGTTTCCAGGTCGCCTTAGCCGGCAGGGAATTGACGCTGATCTGGAACCCGTTTGGAGCTGTGAAGCCGTCGTAGGTCTTCAGTTCTAGGGTGTAGGTGATCTCTTTGTCGGGGTGCACTTCTGGGACAGGAGGTGAGAAGACTTCCATATCGAAGTCCGTCACGGTCAGAATGAGTGTTGTCGAACGTATGATCTGGATCGCCCCGCCCCCTGGTGGCACATACACTGCATCAATTTCCACTTCTGCTCGGGAGAAGAGCTGAGCATTGTCAGCGGTTGTAATCCGGAGCTGTGCCTTCTGGGGTGGCACAACTTGGCTGTTGATCGGTGCTATCAGTACTCCCAGTGGGACTGGACCGACGACCTTGATCGTGACAGCCCTGGAGAACGAGTTGATCGGATCGATGTCGATCGAGACTATCTGGGCAATTGTTCGAGTGACAATGACTTCATCAGTTCTGTCACGGGTCCATTGGAAGTCTCCCACGGAAAGGGTGTATACATCACTGCGAGCAGTGTTCCCGGAGGTATCAAAAGCTGTGATGTAGTAGTTGATGAAGAGCCCCGAGACCTCAGATCCGGGCAAAGTGAATGAATAGGTGTCCTTGCCTGCGGCCTTGAGAAGCATTGGAAATTGCCTCAAGTCCCCGACCATGTATCCTCTGCCCGAGGGGTCCTGTTCGATGATTCTGTATGCGAGCGTGACATTGCTAAGGTTGCTGCCGGTGACGTTTGCGTCGAACGTTATTGGATGCGCTATCGTGAATGGTGACTGTGGTGGGTTGTGCTTCACGGCGAGGTTCCCGCAGGAAGTTCCTCCTCCGCCGCTTCCGCGGTAGTATACGAGAGCCACCATGCCGGCAGTCACTGCCAACGTGATGAACAGTACCACCAGCAGTATCGTGCGAATCGATATCGCCGGTGGCGCCGCGGCCGGTGGAGCTTGCGGATAGTATGCAGAGCTGACCGGAGAGGGAGCAGGAGCGGGCAGAGCCATCTCGGCAGGCTGCACGACCTCAGTCCTGACATTCTGTGGAGGAATGAGGACGGCCCCTTTTGTTTTGGCGTCAGCTCTGAAGAAGCCGGATTTACCGGTTTGCGTGTCAATCACCATGGCTGTCACCATCGGGGAGAACTGCTGTAATTTGAGCTGAGTCTCCACGTCCGTCTCGGACATGAAGACACCGCCACGAACATGAGAATGATACCAACCTACAATACTACCTCCTATTCTCTTATTGATTATATCATCTGCGATCTTGGCGATCGAATCCCCGGTCAAGGTCACGTGAGAGGAGTTCGATTCAGCGGCGCCCGTCGCGGCGTCATCGATTACGATTGCGTTGCCGGACTGCCCGCCGAGGAGCACTCCAACCACTTGCTCGTCCGGGTGGTCTCTCGCCTCCCTGACTACCCTATCGATCACCTCGCCGGAGATCGCGACGTACGACACGGAAGACACACCAAACAGATCGTAAGTTAAAGAAAAACTTGGGGGGATTTAAGGACTATCGCCCTATCATGCCGAGGATGCCACCGACGATTCCGAGTACGAAGCCTGCGATGAAGCCGCCTCCGATGACCAAACTGAAGACTGCCATCGGAAAGACGACGATGCTGCCGATTGTGCCATAGCCCAGAATCATCAGGATCGAACCGACGATCAAGATGAGCCCTATGATGACGCCGATGACAAACGTGAGGTTGCCAGTGTAGGTCGTGGATCCTGAAGGTATTGGGCAGACAGCGTATCCGTCGAGCTTGCACATCCAGAAGAAGATGTTACCCCATAGGAATGTCCCGCCGTAGAACTGCCAAGCCAAGAGCAAGCCCGCGTTCAGTAGTACCAAGATGCCTGAGACCATGGATACTATGAAACCCCAGAGGGATCTTGCAGGTGCACCTGGCATCATTGGCGCTCCTACCGGACCGAACATCGGTCCAGGAAACGGCGCATAACCAGGTCCCGGTCCTGCCGGCGGTCCGTATGCCGGTCCTACTGGGGCCTGTGGCGCCATAGCCATCGGTGGAACGATTCCAGCGTAGCACTGCGTGCAGAGCACTAGATCCATGTAGGATTTTGAGTCGTCACGACAGATTGCGCGACCGCACCGGTTGCATATGTACACTGCAGGAAGGCTTGGGTGATAGAAACACATGCCTGGGGGGGGAACTCTCATCGGAGCCCCTGGAGTCACTGGAGTCACTACACGGACAGACGGCACCGGTTTCATCATTGGTGCTCCCGGAGCCATTAGTGAACCGCCACAGCTCGAGCAGAAGACAGCGTCATCCCTGTTGTTGTATCCGCATGATGGACATCGCTTAACCAATATTCATTCTTCCTCCTTAGATTCGTTGAACAAGCTGTCATGATGGAGCGGTCTTAAACATTTGGTAAAAGCAATTGGCGAGCGGCTGATAGACAAACCCCGGCTTGACCAATCGTCTCCAAGACGCGACTGATACACGCACATTCCTGTCATTCCTTGACTGCAGACTTGGAGCAGAATGGCTCCTCCAATGCACTCTCCATCCTACTCGAAACCTTATTAGAAGAGGATTCTGACCTGAACAATTCCGTAGCCCCGGTGGCTCAGCCTGGTAGATGTCGGGAGAACAGCAGAAAGCGTTGCCTTGGTAAGAGTTGTTGGTCGAGCACTCCCGTTGAGGCAAAGGTCGCGGGTTCAAACCCCGCCCGGGGCTCCACAATCATCATCCCTTCTCCCGCATCCGACTTGGCCGACACGAGATGCCGTGAGCTAGGCCTGCCGGGAATCAGTCATCGCGTGAACGCATGCTAGCGGTCTACGGGAATGCCTGTCCGAGAAATCCACTTCTCAAGTTCGTATCTCGTGGGGCTGCCTCGCGTCTCAGTCTTGGTGGCTTTCAAGGCGCCTGCCCAATTCGCCCAGTGCAGGGCGTCCTCATCACTGCGCTTCATTGCCTTTGCAGCTGAGAAGGCCCCAAGGAAGGCGTCACCACAGCCAACAGTGTTGACAACCTCAAGTCCCCATTCCGAGAGATTGATACCTGGGACTCGAACCGTTGATTTCGATCCGAACATCGTACATCCCTCTTTGCCAGATTTGAGGATGGCAGTCAGATGCGGATTGATCGCAGACAGGCGTCTCGCGGCCTCGGCGGGTTCCTTGACCCTCGTCATGTATTCAACCTCAATCTCGTTGAGAAACAAGTAGTCAGTGCAAAGAAGGATCCTACGAAGTCTCTCCATACCTGCCTCCGCCCTCACGCCCGGGTCCCAGACCACAAGTCCTCCGGCTTCGTGCGCAGTCTTGGCTATGGGCGCCACCGCCTCCTCGGGCGGGTCAGTCATGACTGTGATTGCCGCGGATTCTATCATTTCTCTAACCTGTCTCCCTGAGACATCCATGGGGCTCAGCATCGAATTGGCTCCGAAGTAAGTGTGAATCACATTCTCGCCGGAATCGTCAGTAACGATGTATGCCTGCCCGGATTCGGCATCCATCTTGCGAGTGATCGCAGAAGTGTCAACCCCTTCGTCGCCGAGAAGACGAATCTGCGTATCTGCTATTTCGTCACTGCCTAGTGCCCCTACGATTCCAACTTGACCAGGCCCGAGAAGTCTTGCCGCAGCAACCGACGCGTTGCCAGCTTTCCCTCCAGGCACCCTCGTGATTCGCAGCACGGGGCTTTCTTCGCCGGGTTTAGGGAACTTCCTGACAAACAGGTTGATGTCCCAGTTTATGGCGCCAGCTGCAACGACCTTGACCAAGAGCTGTCCCCCACAAATACGTGATACGACGCAAGATAAATCAAGAGATTCGAATTGTAGGCCTAGGAACAGATGGGCGTCTCCCCACTGGCATTCGGCTAGGCAGACCGACCTTACAAGAGAAGCCCCGAGGGCCCATGATGCTGTCGATCTGAAGGTGCGTGAGAATGGATTCCCGAGAATTGGTCTCCGAGGCAATGCAGGGAAAGGCGACTGGACTGCCGGTCTATTTCTGGCTCGCGGATCCTGAGCTTGAGGCAAGAGTGGGCGATATCGTCGGTATCAGATGCTGGTTCAAGCCCTTTGAGTTTCTGGAGAAGGGCGGACCTTTCAACAGAGGCTCGGAAACCCGGCGAGAATGGTGTGACAGACTTCGACCCGACGAATATGACTGGCCGACCGTCAACGAGCTCAAGAGTGAGATGGATGAGGTGGTGGCCGCCGCCCTCAAAATAGACAAGTCGAAGTCATATCAGCTCGAGCTCTTGGGACCGACTGAATACTCTGAGTATTCCTGTAGTTCGGGCAAGACTCCCGAGGCGATGAAGCTTGGGCAGGTTACGCATGGATTCGACTTCTCAGTGTTGACGATTCTCGAGCCTCGAAAAGCCGACATGATTCATAGGAGGTTCTTTGAGCTTCTTGCTGGGGTTGCGAGTAGAGCAACTCGGTACGACGGGATCGACTCCATCAGGATTGCAGACGATTTCTGCACCTATGCAGGATCGATCTATAGGCCGGACTTCACGAATGTGATTCTGGGTCGGCAGGCAGAGCTCGGGAAAGCGATCACCGAAGGAGGCAAGTACTCGGTGCTCCACAGTGACGGGGATCTCAGGAAACATCTGCTTCCGCTCTCGAAAGCCTACTCCGGGTTCCACCCCTTGGACATTAGCTCGAAATCGACTGTTGCAGACGCTCACGAATGGGCCGAATCTCTAGAGGCCGTGAGGGCCTCGCTGCCGGAGGCCGTTTTCTTTACCGGCATTCCGGTGGATCTTCTGTGCAGCTCGTACGTGTCAGCGGGCGAAATGGTCGAAGTGGTCAAACATGTGGTGAAGAGCGTAGGCCGAGAGCGACTGGTTCTGACGACAACGCACAGGCCGTACCCCGGTTGGTCATTCCGCGACTTCGAAGAGAAGGCGAATGCAGTCAAGCGCTTCGTACGCGCTACTGCCGAGCAGTCCATCTAGCTCGGCAACGATTACTCACTTCTGCGACCGCGGCGTGTAGCTAAGCGAAGGGAACCAGTTCTTCTTGGCTCTTGCTTGGCTGTCCCGGTCCCATTGGTCTAAGATCTTCACCGCTCCAACCGCACATCTGCAAGCCTTGAGGATATACTCTGGCTTGGGCTGAAAAGCTTCTTCGACCGACAGCTCCTGTCCGGGTTTCTGAGCCTCGTCCGCTATCACGAGGTCAATGATTGAGCAGATGCACCCTGCGCGCAGCCCAAACAAGTTCGCGAGGGTGAAGATGGTCGACGCCTCCATTTCGGAACTGATGACGTTCGCTCTTGCGAAGTCCGCTTCGACATTCCTCATCCAACTCTGATGGTAGCCTCCAAACGCCATTCCCGCGTACAGGCTGTCGCCGGACTTCGTGATCCCAACGTGGTAGTCGACCCCCATCTGTTCCGCAGCTTCAACCAGTGCCATGACCACCTCGGGCGTGCCCACGGCCGGGTACTCGATCGGAACGTACTGGCGGGTCGTTCCCTCCCATCTGACAGCGCCGGTCGCTATTGCCACGTCGCCGATCTTCTGATCCTTCTGGTTACCGCCGCAGGTTCCAACACGTATGAAGGTGTCAGCGCCACATCTTGCCAGCTCCTCGACTGCGATGGCAGCAGATGGGCCGCCTATGCCTGTCGATGTTGCAGATATCTCGACGCCGGAAATCCTGCCGGTATACGTGATATACTGGCGGTGCTCTGCCACCTTTCGTGACTCATCCCATAGTGAAGCTATTGTCTTGACCCGACCGGGGTCTCCCGGCAGAAGCACGTAGCGTGCAACATCGTGTCTTCTGCACTTGATGTGATACTGCAGTGTGTCAGGCATCGGTATCTCGCTCCTCATCCGCCTGGTCTCACATATTGGATGCCGACCATGAAAGGCACCAATCCCCGGGTCCAGATAAGATAGACGAAAACGCAAGTCATTATTCCGATGATCGCCATGACCGCGTAGTCTGCGGCCTTCAGCTTTGGGTCTCGTAGCATCACCTTCTTGACGGGAGCGCTGAAGCCGCGGGATTCTAGGGCGATTGCTCTGACTTGGGTTTGGTTGATCGCGCCGAGTGTAAGAGGGATCATCAGCACTATGATGCTCTTGAATCGGTCAATCAGCTTGGCTTGCACGTTGAGGCCTCTGGAGACTTGAGCTTGGTAGATCGTCGTTATCTCGTTTGTGAGGATAGGTATGAGTTGAATCGTCGCCAGAAAGGCGTATGCGAACTTGTACGGCAGTCTACTCTTCAGCATTATCGAAGCGAGATCTGACGGGTGAGTGGTAACGTAGGCGAGCAGCGCAGCTGTTATCGTGACCGCCAAGCGTGATGTCCACACGGATACGTAGACTGTTCCCTCGAGGTAGAAGCCGATTGTGAATCCGAACACCTCCACGGCAGCCAGGACAGTCCTATTTTGCGAGAATCCAAATGGGCCACCAATAATGCCCATGCCCAAGAGGATGATGGGGAGCACAATTATGACAAGAACCGTTATGACGAATCTCTGAATACGGGCGACAAAAGCGAGAGAGATCACAACAGCAAAGGACACCATGGTCACGTAGAGGTCATAGAACAAGTAGTTGAATACGGATATCCAAAGAAAAAAGAGGAATTTGGTACGCCCATCGAGGCGATGTACGAACGTGTCTCGAGCCACATAGCCGGACTTGAGTATCGCGAAAGCGGTGCTCGACATTTCGTACTATGCCTTCGGTGGACGAAGTGTGAACCTGGCTGGCATGCGTGAAGCAACAACGGCGGCCAAGATGAGGCTGATGAGCTTGTCTGGAATCTCGGCGATGATGCTGCTGACAACGGATGCTGACAATGTGTCTCCAGTGCTGGCCAGTACTGCTGCGTAGATCCATGCTGTCCCTGCATAGGTTGGCATGAGCCCGAAGACTCCCCAGCTGATCAGTGTCACTGGTATGACGTTCGTGACGCCCACGATGATGCCTGCGGCGACGAGTTTCACGGGGCTCTTGACTGTCACCCACCCGATTCTCCAGAATACCCAGGTTATCAAAGCGATGTAGATGTTGATGAAGCCCCAGACCCAAGCTGGAAGACCCCACAGTGTGAAGGCCATTATGATGTTGTAGAGGAAGCCTCCTGCGGCGCCCACCCAGAGTCCCGCAACGATAGTTCCGAACATTGTTGCCCAAGTATCGAGGAAGATTGGCAGTTTGAGGATATTGACGATCACACCCGTCACGTAGTTGAGTGCAGCAATGACAGGAATCAGGACGATCTGTAGGATCGCGAAGCCTGCCGGTCTCTCGACAGTTGTCGCTCCACTGCCCTTTGTCTGAGATGTCATGATCAGCAATCGAGCCGTCGAATTATTTAAGCCGTTTCGCAGTCCTACGCGAGCACGCAGGACTCGGCCAATGCCAGCTGACGAGACTACTGTGCAAGTCGATGGCTTGATCTACGGGTATCCCGGTCACGCCCCCGTTCTTCAAGAGATCAGCCTGAAAGTCACGAAAGGCGAGATGTTCGGTATCGTGGGTCCGAATGGCGCAGGCAAGTCCACTCTCTGCAAGGCACTGAACGGCCTGGTTCCACACTTCTATGGGGGAACCTACGGCGGGAGTGTCATTGTCTCCGGAATGAACACTATGAAACATACGGTGGCGGAACTGTCATTGAAAGTGGGCTTGGTCTTCCAGGAGCCCAGCAACCAGTTCTCGGGCGTGTCGACGAGAGTGGACGAAGAGGTTGCGTTCGGCATGTCGATGATGGGCTTTGACCGACAGGAGATGTCCGGCCGGATGACCAATGCTCTGAAGCAAGTCGGCTTAGAAGGCTTGGAAGATAGGTCACCTTACGAGCTATCGGGAGGACAACAGCAACGCCTCGCGATAGCCACGGTCCTAGCTGTGCGTCCCGAGGTGATTGTCATGGACGAGCCTACCGCGCAGCTTGATCCCGTGGGAAAGACCGAGGTTCTGGAGACGATGCACGCGCTGAACAAAGAAGGCTACACGATCATTGTCGCCGAGCACGAGATAGAAGAGCTGGCCACTTTCGCAGACAGGATCATCGCGCTGAACGAGGGAAAGATCATCCTGGAAGGACCAACGCATGGGGTACTGACGCAGATCGAGCGGCTCAGAGGAATAGGTGTTGACCCTCCGAGCGTGACTGAACTCTCCCATCTCCTAGCCAATGAGATTGCGCTGAAACCTGAGAAGTATCCGATCACACTCGACGAGGCCATCGCACTCTATCGGACCACGCTGGAGGGGAATCCATCATGAGCCTGATCGATGTCCAAGACGTTTGGTACAGCTATGGAAACGAGGTCATGGCTCTGAACGGTGTGAGCTTGCAGATCGAGCCGAGAGAGACCATAGCCCTCATCGGCCAGAATGGGGGAGGCAAGACCACACTGGCGAAACAGTTCAATGGTCTCCTCAAGCCTACGAAAGGGCAAGTCCTGGTGAAGGGAGTCGCAACCAGTAAGGTCCCGGCAAACAAACTGGCACTGACCGTTGGCTACGTCTTTCAGAACCCGTCCCACCAGATCTTCTCGAGCAAAGTCTGGGACGAGGTAGCGTTCGGCCCTAAGAATGCCGGTTTGGCGCCTCAGGAGATCGAGGCACGAACAGAGTGGGCCATTGATGCTGTGGGTCTTTCGGGACTTGAGCAGACGCACCCGTACGATCTTGACTATGGGAAGATGAAACTCCTCACGATCGCCTCTATCATGTCCATAAAGCCCGAAGTATACTGTCTAGATGAGCCCACAACCGGACAAGACCATCAGGGGAGGAAACGAGTGGCCGAGCTAATCCGCAGCCTGAATGACGCTGGCTCCACAGTAGTTGTCATCACACACGACATGAAGTTCGTTGCTGAAGTTGTGAAGAGAATAGTCTTAGTGGCAGAAGGGAAGATAGTTGCGGACGGTCGCACGAGGGAGATCTTCGAGGAGACCGACACACTCGCGGGCGCTCAGATTAGGCCACCACAGATAACCCAGCTTGCTCATGCGTTGGCAGGCCTTGGAGTGCGTCAGGATTTGATGACCGTCAGGGAAGCAGCCGATTCCATCTTGGGCATGGTCCATGCAGGGAAGGGGCACAGCCTCGGACATGCCTAGGGACATAATCATCGACTGTGACGTCGGTGTCGACGATGCACTCGCGATAATGCTGGCCCTAGGATCGAAAGAACTGAAGATACGCGCAATCACCGCTGTGTGCGGAAATGCTGAGGTCGAGAAGACAAGCGAGAACGCTCTCAGTGTGCTAGAGGCGTTCGGTCGCGGAGAGATTCCGGTCGCCCGAGGTCATTCCAAACCTCTCAGGCGGGAACTCTACACTGCAGGATATGTACATGGAACAGACGGCTTGGGAGACTCTAAGCTTCCCAAGTCATCATTGAAACTCGACCCTCGCCACGCCGTTGACCTAATCATAGAAGAAGCTGAGCGCGGAGCCCTCCACCTTGTGTGCCTGGGCCCGCTGACCAACTTGGCGTCCGCCTTGGCCAAAGCTCCGCACATAGTGGAGATCATGGAGGACGTCACGATAATGGGAGGAGCATTCGGCTTGACACCTTACGGCATCGGAAACGTGACACCTGTCTCCGAGTTCAATGCATACGTGGACCCAGAAGCTGCAAAGGCTGTCTTCTCCTCCGGCCTGAAACTCACCGTCGTCGGCTTGGACGTGACCACCGATCCGACGTCAGTGTTGACCAGAGACAAGTACGAAGAGCTCGTCAAGATACCTAGCCGAGGAGCGAAGTTCGCGAAAAGAATCAGCGAGAATCTGATAACGTCTTGGGGAAGTTTTTCACTACACGACCCAATGGCCGTCGCATATCTTGTCGATCCAACGCTCCTCACTGTGAGAGAGTACCCGGTGGACGTGGAAACAGAAGGCACGATAGCACGTGGTCAAGCCGTCGCCGACAGGCGGCCTTGGGCGGAGATCATAGAATTCAAAGGAAGGGCGAATATTGCTGTCTCTGTTGACGGTCCTCGTTTCTTGAAGACGTTTGAGGAAAGGGCCATCAGAGGACTCTAGCCTCCCACATACGGCTGCATTCATCGGCCAATTTCATGACCTCTGTCCCATGTGAGCGTCGGTCTAAGAACTCTTTTAATGAGTCCGACGCTCAGACTAGTCCGTGTGCAAGCCTTGCCAAACCGGATTGATGATACAGATTTCCACATTCTCACTGCGCTTGCAGAGGATGGGAGACGCTCGCTTAGGGACATCGCTCGCACGTCTGGTGTGAGCACGCCGACGGTTGAAAGCCGGCTCAAGAAGATGTTCGACATGGGCCTGATCAGGAAGATCGCGCCCATAATTGACGCCTCCAAGATAACGAATGGCCTCTTCGCTGTCGCAACGGCTAGGGTGGAGCCTGGAAAGATCGATGAAGTTCTGAATGCTCTGGCGAAGATTCCGGATATTCGAAACGTCTACGGAATGACGGGCGAACACAACGTACTCTTCACGATCTTCTCGGCCAGTCTCGATGACCTTCAATCGATCCTTTCATCTTCGATATCATCGATACCGAATGTGTCCTCTCTCACCTACAACGTGGTGGCACGAGTTGTCAAGGACGAGCCCAATGTCGCAATCAGGCCGGGCCAGTTCGTGAGACTGGCTTGTGACACGTGCGGGCAGGAGATCAAGGGTGAACTGGTCACTCTCATGGTCGGGGATCGAAACCGCTACTTCTGCTGCAAGCCATGCCTCACGGAATACAAGGAGAGGTACGGAGGCAAGATCACCAAACTCGCACTTGAACACAAGGATTAGGCCGATTCGGATCACATTCTCCTTCATGTGATCGCGTGCTACGGGACCTTGGAAGGATTGAACCTAGACAGCAGAAGCGAGTTGCCTACAACAGTGACTGAGCTGAGGGCCATCGCTATGCCTGCCAGGAATGGTAGATAGTCATAGATTCCGATGCCCAGGATCGGAACGAGCGCTCCGGCTGCAATAGGTATCAGAAGAGCATTGTAGGCGAAAGCCCAAAACAAGTTCTGCTTGATCTTCCGCAACGTCCGTCTGCCAAGTTGAATTGCGGCGGGGACATCTCTCGGATCGTCCCTCATCAGGACTATTCCGCCAGTCTCAACTGCGACATCAGTTCCACTTCCAATAGCAATGCCGACATCTGCTGCGGCCAAGGCAGGTGCATCGTTCACCCCGTCTCCTACCATTGCCACGCATCTGCCCTCGCGCTGTATCTCTCTCACAACCTGCTCTTTCCGATCAGGAAGGACCTGTGATAGCACTCGCTCGATCCCGACTTTTCCGGCGATTGCACGTGCCGTTCTTTCGTTGTCTCCTGTCAGCATGATCGTCTGGATCTTCATGCTATGGAGCCTCTCGATCGCGTCTCGGGCGTTTTCCTTGAGTGTGTCTGCAACTCCTACCAGGCCCACCAGGGCGCGGTCAACCACTAGAATCATCGCTGTCTTGCCATCATTTTCGAGGCTCAATACTCGCTTCTCAACCTCGAGTGGTATGATCACTTCTGCGTCAGATGTCAGTGCTCTGTTCCCAAATGCTATGTCATGATCATCATAGCGGCAGACGACGCCCTTGCCCGGTATTGCCTCGAATGACTCTGGATCGGGCACTTGCAGCTTCAATCGATTTGCTTCGTGAAGGATCGCTTCGCCTAAGGGATGCTCAGACCTTTTCTCCGCTATTGCCGCGTAACGTAGGACTCGATCCTCCACAGAGTCGCCGAAGGCAACGACGTCGGTCACTGCAGGCTTTCCTCTCGTCAGCGTCCCCGTCTTGTCGAATACTGCAGTGTCCACATTGTGCATTGCCTCGAGATATTCGCCGCCCTTGATCAGTATGCCGTGCTGTGCTGCTTTTGCAGTCCCAACCATGACTGCCGCAGGTGTGGCGATTCCGAGGGCACATGGGCATGCGATGATGACCACTGAGACGAAGGCCAGCACTGCGAAGTTCAATCCAATGTGGCCGATAAGATACCAACTCAGCGCAGAGACGGTGGCGATTGCCAAGACAACCGGCACGAAGTAGCCTGATATTCTGTCCGCCAGCCTCTGGATTGGAGCCCTCGCCATCTGTGCCTCCTCCACAAGCTGGACGATCTTGGAAAGGACAGTGTCCGCCCCGACCTTCTCAGCGCTGGCTCGCAAGAAACCGGCCTTGTTGATCGTGCTCCCGATGATGTGGTCGCCGGCTTTCTTCTCGACCGGCATGCTCTCTCCGGTAATCATGGATTCGTCGACCGACGTGTGACCTTCGAGAACGACAGCGTCAACTGGTACTCTCTCCCCCGGTCTGACAAGGAAGAT
>CAZJVZ010000002.1:0-54797 GCA_964549795.1 uncultured Candidatus Bathyarchaeia archaeon | reverse complement strand
CTCAGGCAATGGGCATTAGCGTTGCAAAGCAGATCATTCTCGCCGCCATCGTGAGCGGGGGTATCGCCGGACTCGCAGGAGTAGGACAAGTCGCAGGGATTCACTATCACATGAAAACCGACCTGTCGCCAGGCTTCGGCTACACAGGAGTTGTCATCGCTATGGTCGGAGGCCTCAACCCAATCGGCGTAGTCTTGGCCTCCTTCCTCATGGCGGTAGTTGTCCAAGGAACACAAGCCATGCACCGAGCAACAGGAGTCCCATGGGCGCTTGCTGAAGTGATCCAAGGCATCATCTTGCTCTGCCTCCTAGTCGGGATCTTCTTCACAAAATACAGAGTGAGGATGGTCAAAGCATGACCTCACCTACAGAACTCGTCATGATTACGAGCATCCTTGCGATGGCCTTCAGAATGGCGGCCCCACTGATCTACGGTACAATCGGTGAGGCGTTTGCTGAGAAGGCTGGAGTCCTCAACCTTGGAATAGAGGGCATGATGCTGATGGGAGCAAGCGCGGGATTCCTGGTAGGTTATGGTACTGGCGATTTGTGGCTGGGCGTTGGTGCAGCCGCGGTCGTAGGAATAATGCTCGGGCTCGTTATGGCATTCTTCACTGTAACACTCGGAGCACAACAGCACGTGGCTGGCTTGGGCATGACGATTGCGTGTACTGGGCTCAGTTTCTACATCTACAGGATTAGCATCGTGGACGTTGGCGGTATCCCCCCACATGTGAAACCTTTCGGCACGATACCGATTCCATACCTCAGCGAGATCCCCGTGCTCGGCGACGCCATATTCAACCAACACGCGCTGATCTACATCGGAATAATCCTCATCCCGTTAGCGGCGTTCATCCTGTCCAAGACAAAGTTGGGACTGTCAATCAGAGCAGTCGGCGAGAACCCAAGCGCAGCAGACACGGCTGGCATAAACGTCTTCAGAATTCGATATCTCTGCCTCGCCATCGCGGGCGGCCTAAGCGCAATCGGAGGCGCCTGGCTGTCACTGTCACAGTCGGGCATGTTCCTCCCAGGGCTGACGCAGGGAAGAGGATGGGTTTGCATCGCGCTGGTGGTCTTCTGCAACTGGAGCCCACTCAGGATCCTCGGAGGAGCCCTGCTCTTCGGAGGAATAGACGCACTCCAACTGACAATGCAGGGAATCGGCTGGAGGGTCCCATACCAACTCTTCCTCATGATGCCCTACGTCCTGACCATCATAGCCTTGGTTGCCGTTGCCCGCCGTGCAAGAGCACCAGCAGCACTACTAAGCTCATACAAGAGAGAAGACTAACACCGAACACAGTGCACCTGATTCAGCAACTCTCACGACTCAGGTTCGGTCGCCACACAACCAGAGCCAACCATGAGCCCGTCGCGATGACGGTTCAAATCTGAATACCCGCACCAAGTATGGCACACACGCAAATTGTCTGAAACGACGACGGACGACGACTGGTGCGCACACATAGAATTGCGCCATAACGACGGCCACTAGGGTGGTTGACAAGCATTTCTCCGCGTAACCGTCCCTCTTGACACGAAGCAAGGATGGAAGAGAAGATGCAGTCAGTCCTCGGACTTCTTCCACGGCGCCGCAGCAACGATTGCGATTGTCGCGACCAGTCCTAACAGTGTCAAGCAAAGCGCGATGATTGAGAGCTTGCTGACTGGTTCCATGTACCCACCGACAGAGGCGATTGAGTGACTCCCGATGCCTAATGTGCCATACGTTGAGATATCGCCTTCTATCAGTCCTACAGGCCAAACGTTGTCGTGCATTGTTGCTGCATCGTATGGCATACTACCGAATTTGCCGCTCAGTGGTGAACTGAAGACGAGAGACTGGCCCGGCTGAGCGTTGATGTAGCTGAACGGAATGCTGAATTCATAGATCTTGTGGGCCGTCTGGTTGTTTGGGCTAGAATCGAATCCTACAACAGCATCGAAGTTCACAGCCACTCGCGTACCACTCGAACCGATGATCTCGACGTCCACATTGTTGGGGGGAAAGCCGAAAACGAGAAGGCATTCGTCAAGCGCGTCATCAGTACCGTCGCCTGACGCATCAACCAGAACATAAAGTCTCGAATTATCGTTCATGAAGTACACGAAGGTGGGTTTCACATAGCTGTCGGGAAAAGTGGGCCCTTGAACAGTGATCTGGAGGTTGAACCATTCCCCTAGAGTGAATCTTCCATCAATTGTGGGTGGGTTGCTCGCCCATTGGCTAGAGATCGTGGGGCTCACCGCATACGTGGGCGCCACTAGACAACCTGCCAAAACAATCAGCGCGGCAAGCAGCAGCGATGAGAACAGCTTTCGACCGGCCAACTCCACCTCAAATCCCGCTTGACGTCTCCCCCATCCAGTGACCAGAACATAAGAGCTTTCCCGCTACACCAGACTCTAGGCTTAGCCGCAATTGTTTGTCTCGAACCGCGCCCTCTAGGGGGTGTAAGATTAGCCGGGCGTTTCCTTCAGTTGGCCCTTGAAGGAGATGCGATTGAGTAGGCGGCAAGGTTATGCACCTGCTCAAGCTGTTCGCTTGTTGCGTTTGTGATCTGTTATCTTGATTCCCGTGCACATGGCAACTTCATTGGGGCTGTCTGATCACCTTGAGAGACGACACTCTACGCGTGGATATCGTAGTGCGGGCGTCGTAATTTGAACCCGTGATTGCGTGTGTGCGCACCAAGTATGGCGACGACGACTCGTGCGCACGCACATGTGACATCAATTCTCTCATTTCCGTTTTCTGATCAGTTCCGCGCCATCCATGTCGGTCACGCAGTCGAACCCGTTCTCAACGAGCGTCCCTCGGAACGAAACAATGCATCGATTGAGACATGATTTCGTCTTCATAACATGCGCCCAGTCCGTTCAAGATGAACCCTCATAGGACGGGCGTCTTTCGTCGCCCTCAACGTCCCTTGGTGAGCGGTGGATAGATGACCTTGAACCGCTCCAAGATGACTTCCATGTTCTCATCGAATGTGAAGCCCAAGGCCTTTCCCCTTCTCCTGTAGTAGGCGACGTGCTCCCTTCGGTAGCTCTCCAGGGTTTGGTCGTCCTCTCCCTCGCACCAGGCGTGCTCTTCGTCTACTTCGCAGAACCTTGCTCGACGGACGCGGACTGTCCGGATGATTGCCTGCGGCCGCCCGGAGCCGTCTAGAATGATGTTGTACTCCCCTACCCTGGGCTCAGGCCAGCCTTCTAGCTCCATCTCCTTGACGAGAGTCGTCGCTGCTGTCTTCTTGCCCTTAAGGACCAGTGCGAGAAGTTCGTCCATGAGCTGGGGGTGGTCGCCGAGGCCCCAAGCGTCTTGGAACTCTCCTCTGATGCTTGTCTCCTTCTTGGCCTTCCCCCAGAAGTCGAGTATCTCCTTCGAATATCGCATGTCACGCAGGAAGTTCGGAATCCCTTAAGGGCGTTGCGCGCAGCCGCGCTCGCGCCGTGGCGGATAGAGCGAGCGTCTTGAGTCGACCCTGAGAGGGAGTCTCTTGGTGCGGGCATCGTGATTTGAAACGTTGATTCGTGTGTGTACGCGCACCAGCCCACCCACACACAACCGTTCGTGCCCCTCAGTGATCACCTGGTATCAAAGCAGCCGCCACCGGAGCCGATGAATCCAAGCGTGCTTCAAATCTCTAATTCCGAAGTAATTCAATATGATCCTTAGTCTTTCCCTGGTCGAACTAGAGTCGTTGGTTCCCTGAATGGAAAGCCTGTCGAACTCGATTCAAAGTCGAATTCCGCAACATCTTCCTCGGGGAGCCTTGATGACTAGCATCTCTTTCTTCCGGTGATGAAAGAATGTGACGCTTAACCCAAACGGCGATTGGATCGCAACAGTGACCTATGAAGAGAAAGAAGAGAAGGATAACGAGGAAGAGGACTAGGCTAGAGCCGACCAAGTGCTTTCGGAAACTACGTGTGAATGCCTAGACGATTATTCGCCCTGTGTACAGTGCCCGCTATCCGGCTCAGGTCCAGCCGAAATTACCACAGACCAAGGCTGAGTATCATTGTGCTGTGGGCGCACGGAACATGTGAACGATTTAAGACAGTCGAGGAGCAAGGAGCACTGATGCGTTGATCCACATGGACCCGACCAACATCATATTCAATGCAGCGATTCTGATTCTGTCTCTGGCTCTGCTGGATCGCTTCAGCTACGCAGTGATAAAAGGAGCATCAGACATCTCAGAGTCGACGGGAATCGGATACACGAGTATCGGCTTCATAATTGTGGCATTTCTGACTTCGCTTCCGGAAGCAGTAGTCTCTCTGTTCGCAGCAAAGGAGGGCGCGTCTGGCATCGCGATCGGCAACATATTCGGGTCGAATATCGCAAACGTCTGCATCATCCTGGGCGTTCCGATAGTGTACGGTTGCCTTGCGAGAAGGGAGCCTGGATGTGGCAAGCTCAGCCTAGGAAAACAAGAGATGTCAAGCCTCTTCTTCGGCTTGTTCATCTCGTCGACGTTACCGCTCATTCTGCTTCGGGGCACTGCATATGCGCGATATGTTGGCGTCATCCTTCTTGGCCTGTTCGTGGTCTACAGCTACCATCTGGCCAAGTCAAGCTTCGCGCTGCAGAAACCCGGCGACTCGCATGATGATCGAGTGAGCAGAGCTTTCCTGAAAGGCGCCGCGTGGATACTGATTGGAATAGCTGGAGTGATAGTGAGTGGATACGCCGTCGTCTACAGCGGATCGAATCTCGCAGTTGCCTTCTCGATACCGGACACCCTAGTCGGTGCAACGATCGTTGCTTTCGGAACCAGCCTTCCGGAACTTGCTATCTCATTCAAGTCGGTTCAGAAGGGGAGGTTCGATTTCGCTCTCAGCAACGCCGTAGGTAGCTGCTTCGCAAATCTGACCGTGATACTTGGACTGTTTTTCATCTTCTCGGCGGTTGCTGTTAGGGTTGATGCCTATTTCGATCTTGTATTCTTCTCGTTGGTGTCCAATCTCTTTCTGTGGTACTTCATCTCCAGAGGAAAGCTGGGCCTGAAAGAGGGGGCAGTTCTCATACTGATGTACGTGGCCTTCCTAGGGGAGTTTGTTGCGGGCTTCAGATTATTCTGAGACAGGCACCACGTCGGTTGCGATTGTTCGCGGTCGGATCGCGTCTGCTTGAGACATTGACGCCGTCAAATTGGTGAGAGTGCGGCGTTCTTCGGGCCGTTGGATCTGTTGGCTATTCCGTAGACTCGCCGAATGACTTCTCTACAGGCATTGTGAGTATTTCGTCCACTGACAATCTCTTTCCATGATCTTCTCCGAAGGCTTCTCTCTGCGGGGAGGCTCGCACCACTATCGCTGTGTCAGCGCCCTGATGGGTGCCGCCGACTGCTATGATTCTGGCGTACGGAGCAACTCTCGAAAGCTCTACGGCGACAATTGAGACCTCGATTGCCACCTTCATACCGTGACCGAAGGCATACAATATCTCCCTTACAACACTCCAGTTCTTCCCAGAGAGCGGAAGCAGAGTGATATCGAAGGCATCTCTTCTCGTGATGGAAGCGTCCTGCGCTTTCTCCCGATAGCTTCGAAACAGCACCGACCGCAGCTGACGCTCAACAAGCTTGTCAAACACTCCCGCATCAGCCATTTGATCGGTCACGTGTCTAGCCACTGAGGATGCGTCGTCCTCGGAAATTGCCACAACCGGACTCAGTTCCCCCAAGCCGCTTGAGAACAGTGCTGCGGTCTTGCCTGTCGTCACAGGGACTATAACCGCCTTAATGCCTCCATCCTGAACCCTCCCCTTAACCGCGTCCAACACCAAGTCAGCGTTTGATGGACCCGCTTTCTCGAAGTAGACTGTGCGCCTCACCAACGCCAAGTTGAGCCTGCATGCCTCCGGCGATGGTATAGAAAGGCAAGTTCGATAAGTGTTGCCACTGTTCGCGGCCACTATCGAGCCCATTGCTCTAGGAAAAGGAGACCAACAGCGGCACAAGCATAACCTACCCACGCTTCCAACTGGTCACGAACTCGATACCTCGACAGCCATCAGATTTCTGGCGCGCCAGGTGGGATTGGACCGACGCTTGGGGAGAAAGCCGGAGAAAAGAGACTCGGACAATGTTTGTGGCGGGCCCGCGGGGACCCGATCCTAACCAAGAGTAGATAATGCTCACCCCGACGCCCGAGACAGGTTGACGGGCCACTATGTTCTTCGGCTCAGCTTATGGTCTCAAATCGTGTCCTCGGAGTACGTCGTTCACGGCCTACATGTTACAAAACGGCTTCTCCCTGTCGATGAGCTTCTTCTCTGGTTCTCTAGTCTCATCTTCATTGGTGGTCTTCAGATACTCGAAGTGTTTCGCTTTAGATCGAACGCAATCGTTAGTCGGATTCGCGAGTTGCTCAAGGAGTCACTGCTCAAGGTTTCCCCGCCCTCCCTCATTTCTTCTTAGGACCCGCACCGGTGGATCTCAAGACACCGGGGGTCCTGATACCACGTATCTTCGCACCCGGGGCACCTGCAGAGCATCGATGCGGTGGACTCGTCCATGCCCGGAGCCACCCATCTCCGCGTCAGTTCCTTCAGTACCTCACCACATGTTGGACATCCCATCTCCCCCACTCACCTCCTTCTTCCTCGTGGGGTCGCCGGCGGGACTCGCTCGCTTCCTCAGGCAGTAGATTGTGCTCTTGCCAGGTCGAAGTGTCCGAGCATCAGAACCGGAAAGGCTCAGTATCTTCTCTCGCAATGCGCTAGTGTCAGATCGCTCAAGAACCGGTTTCGGCGCTATCAGATCAGACCTAGCGGTCTCGATTAACAGATAGTGTGCAAGTTCCCAGCACTCGCGCAGAATCAGAATATCCCGCGGAATCCGCTTGCAGCGATACATCACTCCTGAATTGGAGTGCTCACGCAGCAAGTCAGCATATCGATCCAGAAGAGGGGCTTGATCCTGAGCCTGCAGTCGTCACTGTGAAATAGGAATCTGGCAAATTCAACACTCCGGATTCGAAGGCGTCCGTGACCGTCACGTCGGCTATCCAACGGAGCAGCTCCTCCAGATCTTGCACGAGCGACTGCTTTGCGTAATGGCCTGTGACCTCATGAAGCGAACAGAAGGTTGCGTCTAAGGAGTCTCCCTTTTGATTAGCGACTGAGCGACGAGCCTGCCCTTTCGTATGACGTGTGAGGCTTCAGGGTGGTAAGTGTATGCTTCAAGCAAGTCGTTAGCGTTGTGTATGACTATGTTGGCTTCGTTTCCGGCTGCGAGGCCGTACTTCCCGACGTGCATCATCTTCGCTGGGTTGACCGTTATCATGTCACAGATTGTCTCTCGATCTTGGGGTGTGAACATCCAGAGCAGGTGAGACGCGAGGAATGCTACCTCAAGCATGTTGCATCTCCCATACGGATAGTATGCGTCATTCACGTCATCTTGACCCAATGCGACGTTTATCCCGGCATTGAGTAGATCCTGTACTCGCACGTGGAATGGGCCCGTGTGTGGATCAGTGACGATTCCCATGCCGGCACGTTTCAGTATCGCGACAAATTTCCTGTGGTATATCTCGTTGTAGAGGGCAGTTGCTCTTGCATGGCAGGCCGCGATTCTGCTGGTCCAACCTTCCTTAATTGCCTTCACAGCCAAGTACTCGGTGGTTCTCAGTTCCGGATCCCCACCGTCGTCGGTGAGCATTGCGATGTCTTTGTTGAACTTCTTAGCAAGCTCGTATGCGAAGTCGATGTGGTGTTTCATGTCCTCGTCTGTGTATTCGATCCATGGGATGCCGCCGACCACGTCGGCGCCGAGCTCCATGGCCTTCCACATGTACTCTTCCGCGCCGGGCTCTCTTCTTATGCCGTCCTGTGGAAAAGCGACAACCTCAACATCGACCAGTCCCTTGAACTCCTCGCGGATCTTCAACAGCGCTTGTACACCGATCAATTTCGCTTTGGTGTCCACGTCCGCGAATGCTCGAATGTGGCTTACGCCGTTGAATTTGGCGTCGGTCAGGACTTTGCGGACGCGTTCGATGATCTCGCTCTCCTTGTACTTCTCCTTCACCTGCGACGCCAGCTCGATGGCGGTCATGGTGCCGCCCTGTCCACCGTGCTGGTATTGGCGAAAGACCTCCTCAGTAACCAGCGGACCCGTCATCACCTTATCGAGGTGAAGATGCGCTATCACGAATGTCTCGGTTGTGAGCTTGCGTTTTGCATCAATCTCCAGCTTCCCAGAGCCCTTGATGCCTAAACTCATCTGGTCAATCCGGCCGTTTAAGACAGCGATGTCTGTGACGGCGCCGGATCGGAGCTTAGCATTCCTGATCAAAATATCGCAGTCCAATCTGTTCTCACTGAACTCGCACGCCTCTGATTCTGAGTCTATAAAAGCGTTTTATAGTGTAGGCTGACCCTGTTTTGGGCCCCCCGAGGGTTTACCCACTTGACATTCAAATTGGGAGGATACACGGGCAAGTATCTTCGCGTCGACCTCACAACCGGCAGAATCACGGATGTTCCGCTTCCGGAAGAAGCGGCAGCAGACTACCTTGGCGGGAACGGTTTCGGCACGAAGATCCTGTGGGATGAAGTGGGCTTTGATGTTGATCCACTCGGGCCGGAGAACCGACTCATCTTCGCAACGGGACCGCTGACCGGAACAGTGTTTCCGACGGCGGGGAGACTCGAAGTGATAGCGAAGTCCCCGTTGACTGGAATATACGGTGACGCCAACTCTGGCGGACACTTCACCCCTGAAGTGAAACATTCAGGCTATGACATGATAGTCTTCCAAGGCCGGTCAGAGAAGCCGGTCTACCTCTGGCTCCAACCCAACCATGCAGAACTCCTCGACGCGTCATATCTGTGGGGAAAGGGAACCCACGATACGGAGACGATGATCAGGGAGAAACATGGAGACAACAAGATCCAAGTCGCCTCGATCGGGCAAGCGGGCGAGAATCTAGTCAGATATGCTGCAGTCATGACGCATGGATGCGCAGCTGCCAGAGCAGGAATGGGCTGCGTGATGGGCTCGAAGCGGCTGAAAGCAGTCGCAGCACGTGGAGACCTCAAGACCCCGATTGCAAAGCCAGACGAGTACCTCAAGGCGTGTCTTGATTCTCAGAAAGAGATACTGAACAACCAGTACACTCCGAACGTCACACGTTTCGGTACACCGCAGCTTTCTACCCTGATGAGTGAGGTTGGCAGATTCCCAACCAAGAATTTCCAGATGGGACATTTCCCATACGTCGAAGACATTAGCGCGGAACAGATTGAGAAGAACCATTTCGTTAGGAGAATCGCTTGCTTTTCATGCCCCATCGGATGCCATCACGTCGTCGAAGTCAAGGAAGGTAAGTACAAGTCAGTGGACCTAGTCACGGAATATGAGACGCTCAACTCGCTCGGTGCGAGGGTCTGGAATCGGAACCTGCCCTCGATTGTCAAGGCAGGATTCCTTTGCGACGACTACGGTCTAGACACAATATCCGCTGGATGCGTCATCGCATTCGCGATGGAACTGTTCGAGAAAGGCATCATCACCAAGAAAGACACCGACCTCGATCTCACATGGGGTAATCCGGACACCGTAATCGAAGCCGTAAACAGAATCGCATTCCGGAAGGAAATCGGAAACGTGTTGGCCGAAGGAGTCCGCAGAGCCGCCTCCACCATAGGAAAGGGATCTGAGTACTACGCGATGCACATCAAAGGACAAGAGATCTCCGCTCAGGACGGGAGATCCCAGCAGTCAATGGGGCTCGCCCAAGCGACCGCAAGCAGAGGAGCAGACCACCTGAAAGGATTCCCCACGATTGACGAGACCGGATATCCTTCAGAGGCGGTCCAACGATACGGAGAACAGTACATGCCAGAGATAATCGACGGCATACAGACCAAGTACAAAGCGATGGTAGTGAAAGACGGCGAAGAATTCGCAGCAGTCATAGACTCGAGCGGAATATGCAAGTTCGGCACATTCTTCCCACCTGCATTGTACTGGGATCAAGTGGCGAAGGCAATCTCGTTGATAACCGGAAGAGAGTTGAGCGCTTCCGGATTGAAGCAGATCGGAGAGAGAATCGTCAACCTTCAAAGAATGTACAACGTGAGACATGGAATAACACGCAAAGACGACCGACAGCCTCGCCGACTACTCGAGGAGAAGTCTCCATCCGGCAGAGCAAAGGGACACGTAGTATACCTCGACAAGATGCTCGACGAGTACTACGAGCTGAGAGGCTGGGACAAGAGGAGCGGGCTCCCAACAGAGCAGAAACTGAATGATCTCGGACTCGAGTACACGTTTGAGGAATTGCGAAACGCAAGCAGGAAGCTCATCTGACCAAGAAAGAACGCAAGCTCCAGAGTTCGCAATGCTCAGCATACTCTCGATGCTTTTCCTACTATTCACAAGAACAGAATACACGCAGACGGGTTTGCGTGGCGAACAGACTCGCCGCAAGTAAAATATACTGGCTTACTAGTGCCGCCCTACCAGCGACAAAGAGAAGCTGTAGGGCGAGAACATGGGAAACGCAACATCGAGCAGATGGATGCTCATAATCGCTGGATTCATAATCAATCTCTGTTTGGGAACTGTCTATGCTTGGAGCGTCTTCAGGCCTCCTCTGCACCAGGCACCGTACGGTCTAGCAGTTTCAGAGTCCGTACTTCCGTTCAGCACGTTCCTCCTGCTCTTCGGCATCACTTTCGCGTTCTCAGGCAGGATGATAGGCCAAGTTGGGCCGAGGCGCCCGGCGCTGATAGGTGCGCTCCTGTTGGGCGTTGGCTACATTGTCTGCTATGCCATAGCAATGGTACCGGGATCCACGCTTCTCATCACAATCGTGGGATTCGGGTTGATAGCAGGAACCGGGTGCGGTTTCGCGTACAACCCACCGATAGCTGTCGTTGGGCGGTGGTTCCCTGACAAGAGAGGGCTAGCGCTCGGATTGACGGTGATGGGATTCGGTCTATCTGCTCTGGTCACGGCGCCCGCGGTTGTGGCGATGATCTCGATGATTGGCCTACCGAACACGTTCCTTGTCCTAGGCGTGTTGTTCCTGGTTCTTCTGGCGCTGCTCGGTCTACTGTTGAGATTTCCTTCTGCGGCATGGATGCCTCCGCAGCCGAAGGTCGCTGCAACCAAGAAGAGCTGGGTCGCGGTCGTCAAGGACTTCACGGCCAGCGAGATGGTGAGGACGCGGACGTTCTACTTCGCTTGGTTGATCTACCTGGTCGGAGCTGGCGCAGGCTTGATGGTTATCGGATATGCGAAGCTGATAGCCACTGACATCACGGGCCTCAAGGGCGGTCTAGAGTGGCTGGCCACGCTTGCCGTTTCGGTGCTCGCGATATCAAACGCCTGTGGACGACCGCTCTTCGGATCGGTATGTGACAGGATCGGGCCGAAGAAGACCCTGCTGACCATGCAGGCGATCCAGCTGTTCACGCTCGTTGCACTCTTCCCGTACGCGCAGTCTCTGCCGATCCTCTATCTCGCGATTGTGCTGTTCGGAGCCACGTTCGGAGCATACCTAGCCGTGATGCCTGCACTCGCATCATACTTCTTTGGCGCAAAGAACCTCGGCCCCAACTACGGACTCTACCTGAGCGCATACGGTGTCGGCGGCGTGGTGCTACCGATACTGATGGCAGCCATTCTCGGTTCGAAGCCCGTCTACGCGAGCTACGTGCAGGGATTCTACGTGACCGCCGTGCTCGTCATCATCGCGATGGTATTGGCCCTAGTGATGAAGCCGCCAAAGGCCGACTAGCCCTCCAGCAATCCTAGAGGACTTACGCGAACGCTCTAGCCGGAGCAGTCTCCCTAGCGTCCCAGCGCACGTGCACTCGGCTCACTATGCGCTGCATGAGAAGATCACATAAACAACGAGTCAGCATTAGGCAGAGACTGTAATGGTGAAAGCGTATTGTCATTCAAGCCTAAGAGCACTATCGAAGCATCGATCCTCGATCTCTGGAAAGAACTGGACCCATCTGCCGCCTTCATTGGTGGCCTGAAAGAGTATGCGGGACAAATGCCGCTACCTGATTTCCCACACTTGGAGAACCTTGCTCGAAAGATAAACGACCTGAGCGCCAAGTCTGAGAATCGATCGCAGCAGAGGCTCCTCGCTTCATTGGGCGCAAGTGTGAAACTGGCATTGATGGGTGAGGCACAGATACCGCCAGACACGGCGATTTCGGCTTTCTTCGCACACCTCATCAAGGAAGGCATGGTCACAGCTCACCTCACATCACTAGCGAACGAGACCGCGCGAGCGCTGAAAGCATACTCGTCGACGAGTCCGAGCAGGTCCTGCCCGACAGGCATCAAGATTCTCACCTCAATCAGATGTGCTGGACTACTCGAGGTGGCAGACATGCTCAACAAACAGACGAAGAGCAAGCAGCTCAAGTCAGCAGCCCAAAGCATGGTCACCGCAGTAGACGACTATTCCCAGAAGTTCGGCGTGGCCGGTTTCAAGAACAGCGGTTTCGACGAGATCGTTGAGATCTGCTCAAGAGAGGGATGCGACCTCGGCAGAAGCAGCTACTTCGCAGATGCCCTAGCGAACCTGTACGACTACAGCGAGTCGCCGAGCGAACTCGAAGCCAGAGGCATGACCATGTTGGGCAGAGAACTGCCCAGCTTCAAGCAGGAAGTTGAGGGCCTCGCGTCCAAGCTCGGCGTCGAGGCGAAGGCCGAGGTTGTTGCCCACACGATATCGAAGAAGAAGGCCCTGAAAGCTTCCCGCGTCGTCGGCTACATCAAAGGCCTCAAGCAGCACGTAGCCAAACTCGTCAGTGCCAATATCGTGAAGATCAACCCGCGATATGTGACGAGAGTTGTGGAGACGCCGACCTACCTTTCAGGCATGTTTCCGTCTGGAGGCGCGATGTTCCTCGACTTCCTCACCAAGAAACCATTCCAAGTCTTCATGGCAACGACTGACCCGAGAAGAGCACCCGAGACCTCTCCGGCCGAGCTGCTGAATCTGCTCGTCCACGAGGAGTACGGACATTGCCTGCACTCGTCAAACTCAGCGATGTCGTTCGGAGCGAAGCCAACACTGACCGAGATGCTCCAATCCCAGGCTGGGAACGCGGTCTCTGAGGGCATATCATTTCACAGAGAAGTGGAGTTCCTAGACTACCTCAACCAGTTGAAACAGAAGAAGCCCACAGTGGCAGAGCGAGCGTTCCTCAAATTCCTGACCAAGTACGGCGGCGCAGAAGAGATCTTCGAAGAATACACGTTCTTCACTCATCTCTGGAGAATGGTGCGTTTCCTCCGCGTCGTCGGAGACGCACGGATCAACTCAGGCAAGCAGAACCTGATGGAGTTCATCGACTGGGCCAACAACGAGACTGGATTGAGCAAGAGCATGGTCTATCATCAGGTCTTCCCTGCGCACCAAGGCAACGGACCCGGATATGCGTCGACCTACGCGATACTAGGCGAGAGCGTTGCCACGATCCAGCAGGAAGCATTGAGAAACGGAAAGAAGCTCGTGGACTTCGACACTTACGCGTGCTCGCTCGGATTCCCGCCACGCTCAGTATTCGAGCAGAAACTCAGAACATACGCCACAAGCTAGCTCGTCAGGACTCTTCCCTCATCGCAGACCTGAATGCAAGGACACAGCCGACCACAAGCAGAGTTGCAGCAGAGAAAGTGACCCAATAGCCGAAGTGGTAGGAAAGATATCCTGCCAGTATCGCGCCGATGAAGGCTGCGATGCCAGCCAAGGCGCTGTATACACCCAGCAGTTCGCCCTGTTTTCCTGGGGGCAGACTACGAAACAGAATGACCGACGACGAGGTCTGGTACAAGGCGTACGCGGTCCCGGTCACGGCAGTCACGGCCATGCTCGCGAACAGCAGAGTTGAGCTGTGCAGCATCAACAGTACCGTAGCGACACCCGCCGCGAATCCAACAATACGGATGTACAATGCTAGGAGAGCTACGCGGCGCTCGCCAAGGCGACCGCACGCACGGCCCGTGATGAAGAAGACCGCCGCTTCAAGAATGAAGAGTATCGAGTAGATTGTGAATACTCCAGAGTCTTCCAAGTACCGGCTCTTCAGGAACGGAGTGTACGCAGTGAAGAAGAGATTCGCCGCGCTGAAGAAGAGGAAGAAAGACAGGAAAAGAAGCGGCAGATGCCTCGTGAATACGCTTCGCATCAGTTTCGCGAATGATCTGACATCATCCAACGTCGGGATCGTGATGAATATCATCGAGAATGCCCTGAGCCTTGAAACAAGACTCTCTTGGCTCAAAGCGACCATCTTGCGCTCCAGAGGAAACGCGGGTTCCACCAGATACTTCGTAGCGAGTATCACTGAGATAGCAGAGAAGCTCCCGCAGAGAAGGAAATAGCTTCTGAGCGGGAGGAAGTTTGTCCAGAATGCGCCGGGAATTGCACCCGCGGCTGTGCCTATGAGAGTCAACGCCGAATATCTCGCATAAGTTATTGACAGCGTCTTCTTTGGTGTCGATTCTATCAGCAGCAAGCTGACCGCAGGACTCGCAGCAGTCGTCACAGCAGCATAACACACGTAGAGCAACAGCAGTCCGCCGATTTCGTTGATGAAGAACCCGGCGAAGAGCAGGGCTGTGATGCCTAGGTAGCTGTAGGTCAGGAAGGGCTTGCGCTCGCTCTTCCTGTCCACAGCGAGCCCCCACAGGATAGAGGACGGGATCAAAGCAAGGCTGTACGCTGACGCCACGTTGCCGACATCTACGACCGTTCCGCCGAGGCTGATGATGTAGAGCGGGAGGAGTGTGCCGAATCCACCCATCGCTGCGTTGATTGGGACGAAGACCCACAACCACTTCTCGTCCCTCTTTCCTAATGCTGTCAAGGCGTGCCCCCGCGAGTCACGTACACGTAGAACGCGTTGTCGGTGCCGTACGCTCGCATTCGAAATGGCAATCAGTCATTTGAACTTTGATCAGTCAGCCGTACGGATAGACACATGTATTGACGGATCAGGTTCTATGAGTCAGACAAGCGTGAACAGGTAGATGCGCCGGAATTGACGACCGCCATCACTCTGCTAAGAAGACGGCTGCCTTGGATGCTGGCCGTTTCACTGATTGCGGTTGCATTTGTCTCGATCCTGGTCTGGCAGCTCAGCAGCTATGCTCCACCACAGGACGTGACTTTCGATGGAGAGCGCGCATACCGCGATGTCGTCGCGCAGATGCAGTTTGGTCCACGGATCACTGGCACCGAGGGCAACCGTAGGGCGGGCGACTATATCGCTGAGCAACTGAAGCAAGCAGGGTGGGCGGTGGAGTTTCAAGAGTTCGACTACAAGAACACCCCAATCCGCAACATAATCGGCCGCGCTAACCTAGGCAAAGGCCCCATAATCATTCTAGGTGCACACTATGACACTCGACGCTGGGCCAGTCAGGATCCCACGCATTCAACTGACCCTGTTCCGGGTGCAAACGATGGTGCCTCTGGTGTGGCTGTTCTGCTTGAATTGGCGCGCGTACTCAACCTGAACAAGGTCCACCATGAGGTCTGGCTAGTTTTCTTTGACGCTGAGGACAACGGAGACATCGAAGGATGGGACTGGCTGGTCGGATCGACCTACATGGCGGAGACCCTGAAAGTACAACCCGAAGCCATGATTCTGCTCGACATGATCGGCGATGCTGACCAGCAGATCTACTATGAAATGGATTCTGATCGTGCACTTTCCGCGAAGATCTGGAGCATAGCCGCACAACTCGGATACGGTGATCATTTCATCCCCGAACCACGCTGGCGGATAATAGACGATCACATCCCGTTCGTGCAGCGGGGCATTCCAGCCGTCGACATCATTGACTTCGACTATCCCTACTGGCACACAATCAGTGACACCGCAGACAAAGTCAGTTCAGACAGCCTCGAGCGCACGGGTCGGACGTTGCAGGTGTTCCTGGAGACCACCGGGTGAAAGAGGAAAGAGGCGTCATGACACCGAATGCAAAGTTCGGAACAGCAGTGAACTGCATGGACGGAAGAACCCAGAATCCCGTCAGTCGAGCGGATCGAGCCAGATGGCATCGTGATTGGCGGCGGTATCTGAGCTAGCTAGAGTGGCCCCAAGCACAGCATCACGCCATCGTCTTTGAATCCCCGTTAATGATACAACTGCTCAGCCTCTGGACTCATCGTATCCACATGGATCTCTGCGACACCCTCTTTTCTGGCTAGCTCGATTGCTTCATCCAGAAGCTTCGAGGCAACCCCTTTCCGACGGTAGTCCTTCTCGACCAGAAGAAAGAGGATGTGAGAACCCTCATCCCCGAACATTATGTCGGGGTATAGAACCAAATGCAACACGCCGACGACTCTGCCTTCTAGTTCCGCTACCATGATCCTATGGTCCTCTTGCTGTAGGGCCTCGCGGATTCTTTCGATTCTCTCACGTTGTCTACTCGTCCTTGTCCACTGACAGATCATGGACTCGACACTCTCAGCATCATCGGTTCTCGCAAGACGAACGATAGCGCTGTTCATGCCTTGATGCATCTCTAGATGGGCCTCCACTTCACCGAATCTGGTCGAATATAGGCATGTAAGCCTCGAAGCTCGATGCGCCCCTGCGATCCGCGATTCTTTGTGAATAGACCTATATTGTCAAGACTCGGCCGTGGACACCCTCATCGCGCTCCAGTCTAGTGAGAGCGGCGCAATGAGAGAGTGGGAACTGGATTGGATGAAGAAGGATTCAGAGAGTTCTGCGCAAAAAGGAAACTGGATGAGAAGACTATTCGAGCCCACATTGTATTGGTCCGGGAATTCGAGACCTTTCTCAGCGGGAATGATAGGAACAGAAACTTGAGCAGCGCCACGTCCGACGACCTGCAGGGTTTTGTCGGACAGCTGATGAAGAATAGCACGAATACTTGGGAGAACCTTCTTGGACTCCTAAGATACGGCCGCTTCGCTGGCAACAGGCAAGTAGAGATTGCCCTGCTGGAGCTCATGGATGGCAGCGATGTCTTAGAGAAACTTTCGGAGACGTTGAAACAGACACTCGGCGAAGACAAACGCAAAGAGATACTCGAAGGAATCGATCTGCCGCCACTGGGGGCACCCTCGAAGGAGAAGCCCAGAGTAACGAAGGAATTCGTGGAGAGATTAGAGACGAAGCTGGGCGAAGAGAAGTGCAGGGAAGTCCTGTTGAGCGGGCCTCACGCGGGTCCAAGAGAGGAGTATCTGCCTGAGAGAAAGATGTTTCTCGCTTCCAAGGGCGTGGACGATTTTCTGAAGAAGCGACATAGAGAGTATCTTGGTACGCTTGAGAAGCATATGAAAGAGAAGACGCTGTACTTCACTCAGGAAATCGATGAAGAAGTTCTTGACTACGTGCGCAACACGCCGACATGTCAAAACGGCGTCAGGGACAGAGACATAATCTACGTCACAAAGATCCCTTACATGGCGAAGAAATACCTGCATGAGAAAGACGAGAAGAGAAAGAGATACTACTACTGCCATTGCCCATGGGTGCGCGAAGCCATAATGTCCGACGTCGAAGTCGCGCCGAATTTCTGCTACTGTAGCGCTGCGTTTGAGAAACGACCTTGGGACGTCATATTCGACCAGCCCGTCAAGGCCGATGTTGTGCAGAGCGTCCTGAAAGGAGATCTAGTCTGCAAATTCGCCATCCACATCCCGAAGGATTTCCTGAAATCCGAGGGCGCAACCTCAAAGAAGTAGAATCTGGAGGAAGCGATTCCGGTCGGAACTGCCACAGGGAAAGATGCGGAAACACGACCTGACCTCTATGATGGGAAGAGGTCGTTCTTGTGAGGCTCTCCTGATGCGGCCATCCTAATCCCCAAGCTCGGTGCACACTCCCACCCACAACCTATGCGATGGTCATATAGGAATCATCGGCCTCTATTCTGGTGAGAGGTGACGGGTTATTGAAAGGCTACGAGGTTGATGTAGAGATAGGTGCAAGATGCGCATTCCTCGCCGCGAACAAGAAAGCCGCTCAGAGTCGCATCAGGAGACATATGCGGAGGTTTCTCAGCAAGCGACCGATCTACGCGTACAGGATCAGGATCAAGAAGATCACAGAGGCCAAACTGCGAAAGTGAAAGCCTTCCTTGTCACACAGCGCGACCGGTCCTGTGACCGTCTCTCCTTCGTGCGCGCACTACCAGCCCCACGCGCAATAGCGTTCTCTTTGCCGTCAACTCTTCAAGCAACATCTGCGTTGGAATTCTAGCGTCGGGCGTGGTGGGACGAATAGTGGAACAAATGAAGGCCGCTAGGCTGCATCGAATCGGAGAGAAGCTGAGGATAGATACTGTGGAAGTGCCAGAAGTTGGACCGAATGACGTCATGGTCGATATCCGGGCCAGCGGCATATGCCATTCGGACTTGAACTATCGCGATGGCGTGAGTCCGGTCAGCAAACTGCCTATAACTCTAGGACATGAGATCGCCGGAGTGATATCGAAAACGGGAGAACGTGTCAAGGGAATAAGAGCAGGCGATAGAGTCTGCGTACACTACATAAGAAGCTGCGGTAACTGCTCGTTCTGCCGGGCTGGCAGAGAGAACTTCTGTAATGAGTATCGGATGATAGGAAAGGACATCGACGGAGGATTTGCAGAGGGCATAGCTGTTCCAGCATCGAACGTCTTGAAACTGCCTAGCGTCGTGCCGCTCGAGCAGGCATGCATACTCGGATGTGCAGTCTCAACATCCTATCACGCGCTGAAGCGTGGCAGAATTCGGGCGGGTGATACGGTTGTGGTTTACGGTGTTGGTGGGCTTGGTGTACAGGCGATATCGCTTGCCAGGATCTTCAAGGCCGGTAAGATCGTTGCCGTCGACATATCTGATGAGAAACTGAAGCTGGCAAAGAAACTCGGAGCTGACGAAACCGTCAATGCCGCGACTGCGGATCCGGCTCATCGAATAGCAGAGATGACAGAAGGAAGGCTTGCCGATCTCGTTTTGGACTTCGTGGGTGCCGCGAAAGCTGTAGAACAGGAGATCCGTTGCGTCGGAAATGGCGGAAGGATGGTGCTTGTCGGCATAGGCCGAGATGACATCAAAGTGTCCCCGTACAAGACAATCATTGGCAAGGAGATGGAAGTCATCGGCGTGAACGACCATCTCAGATCAGAACTGGCAGAGCTGATTGAAATCGTCGGATCCGGGAAGATGGACCTCTCAACATCAATCACAAACCGAGTACGCTTGGATGAAGTCAACAGTGGGCTCAGGATCCTCGAAGAAAAGACTGGGGATCCTATTAGGATCGTTGTTATGAAATAGCGCCACGTGGCATGTTCTTGGGTTCGTAGGAGCGCCGCGCAGCCAGCAGCCACGGAACAGCATCAAGCTGGGAAACAATCAGAGATTGACGAACATGAGGCCAGAGCACTACAGAGTAGTCAGAGACTACAAATCGCCCTATCCTGATGCGATACTCTTCCAAGAAGGAGAGGAAGTCAAGGTTGGTCAGGAATTCAGTGAAGATCCCGATTGGAAAAACTGGATTTAGTGCGAAGGAAAGAACAACAATCAAGCCTGGGTCCCAAGACAATACGTCAGTGTCGCTGGCACGAGCGGAATACTCAACAGAGACTACGATGCTATGGAGCTAAGCGTTCAGGTGGGAGAGGAATTGGCTGTCTATGAGACTGTGAATGGTTTTGTGATGTCAGAGAAGCCGGATGGCACAAAGGGCTGGGTGCCAATGAAGAATCTGGAGATTGTGGACGAGTGAACTCGCTCCGTGTGGGTCAGATGATGCGGGACGACGGAAGACTGCTTCATGCTCATGAAAGCGTTCGTATCCGCGTTCGCTAGGCAGAGCATACCCAGATATCGCCGTGCTGAGGCGGTCCAGCGCTTTCCCGGATTGTCAATGGAGCTTCAGAGCGGGTCTCTGCGATGTCCTTCGCAGGGTGCTACGAAGAGGGGAGAATATCTTAAGAGTTGAATGCGTCAACATACGGAGGAATGGGGTTCGACATTGAAGCGATCTAGGATCAGCCGAGTTGAAGCTCTGAATCTGAAGCCTGGTCCAACGCAGAGTGGAGGGGCACCACCGCCATCGGTGCCTGTCGGAGGGGAGATGCTTGGGATCGATAAGCTGTCAGTGTTCCTTTCGAACTATTGGATCCTCGTTATCCTAGTGCTCTTGCTTCCAGCCGCCTTGGTCCTCTACAAGAAACGGGAAATCGCTCTAAAGCTGCTGGGGCCCCTTCTTTCACGCTTTTGACCTCAGCCTAGCTGCATTTCGGGTGAGGCCCGTAAGCATCGCCATCCACCAAATAGGGATGAAGCCTACAGTAGACGTCCCTGCATTCCAGCAGGCTCTTGCAGTGCTTGCAGTATGTCAGGTCGCTGGTCTTGACGTCTCCTCTGAAGAATGACCATTTCTTGGAGAACCAAATCTCTGAGATGCTCTGGCTCGTCATGTTTCCCATGTTCCATTTGGGATCTGATATGACAAGGTTGCATGGGTAGATCGAACTGTTGCTGTCGATTGACAGCCTGCTTCTACCTGCTTGACAGCAGACGTATCCTCTTCTTGCTTCTAAGACAGATTCCTCAAGCGGCCCGCAAGTAAGAAAGGTATCCAATGCAATGTCTATCTCACTCCTGTATTTGATTCTGTCAAGCATCAGCTCAGGCAACAACCCTTGGTAATCGCTGTGGGATGGCATCCACTCGATATTCCTCTTCATTTTGGGCGAAGGCTTCAGATCGAGAAAGGCTATTCTACGGGCTCTATGTCGAATTGCGAGGTCTATGATCTTCCTGTGATTGCCAAGGTTGCGTTTGTGTAGACAGCAGTTTATCCCGTATTCAACTCCGTGTCTCTGGAGTAACTTCAGAGCCTCGATGGTCTTGTAGAAGGATCCTTCGATTCCTCTGAAGCCATCGTGTCCCTCTGCATTTGAATCGTCGACCGAGATCGTGGGCGTAACGTCCGATTCTTTGAGGAGGCGTGCCTTGTCCTCAGTCAGCTGGGTTCCGTTCGTCAGTATCACTTTGCGGAGTCTCCTGTGTTTGAGCATCATCAGTATCTCATCTATCCGTGGATGCAGTAGTGGTTCGCCTCCGTTGATTCTCAGTTCAAGAACTCCAAGCGTCTCAAGCTGATCCAAGGCTGATTCGATTTCTTCGATCGACAATTCATGTACAGGGCGATCTTCGGTGCTTGAGAAGCAGTGGACGCAGTCTAGGTTGCATCGGCTGGTTACGAACAAGTCAACCGAGGTGGGCGCTGAGAGGAAAGGCAGGATGAATTGTCCATAGAGTGCTGGGTCGGCCTTGACTCGTCCGGGCAGTCGAATCCCGAAGCTGTCAGCGTTCACCTGGGCATATCTCAGTCTTGACATACGGTTGAGGAACTTCTCGCACTTCTCTTGCTTGATATCCGTTTCCTTGGAGATTTCACTCGCACTGGAGGACCTGGCACAGATGCACTCCAGGATTCGGTACTCGTCTTCAGTGAGCAACTGGGTTCTGACGCTGCTGTAGTCGAACGCTGCGTAGGTGTCATAGTACTGCGGTTCTGACCTGAGTATCACTTTGGTGCTCAGTGAGTACATCTTGGGCAATCTCTAGTTCTCCGACTAGCTGTATGTCACAGCTGGGATTTGTACGATTCACGAACTAAGAACGTGGGTAAAAGGATTCTGAGCGTCGTCCTCAGACCAAAATCGCCAGACAGTAAGAAAACGAAGGGAAGGCCAGCGGACTAGGTTGGTCGTTCAAGATCTGCGACTTCGGATGCTTTTCGGAATTTGGCAGAGGAGAGAGTGAAAAGAACGGCTGTTAAGAGACGCTTCCCCCAACCCGCTGTCGTTCGTCGTGGTTCACGGCGTGTGTGGGTCGTTTGGTGCGCCCACACGAATGATGGAAAGACGACAAAAGACGGTTCAAATCCTGACGCCCGCACCAAGATCACACAGTATTTCTAACCGGCGCATCTCCTGACCTAGTCAGATCAGATGGACACCGAGTGCTTCCTCATCTGCGATAACGTGTGCGCTTGACTGCTCGTCAACGGATGCCCATTTAACAGACAACTTTGGTAGAGTCCCTGATAGGGACGGAGTTTCCGGATTGTCCTTCGCGAAAATTGCTTTGCGCAATATCCCAAGGAGGAAGCTCCGGAATTCACTCACAGTTCTCGGCATAGTCATCGGAGTGGCTCTTCTCGTCGGAGTGAACATCGCGGCTGAGAGTTCCTTTGTAGAATTCAAGAACTACATCGAGGCTGTAGGCGGGAAGATAGACATTGTCGTCACAACGGTGTCTGGAGTCCCATTCGAACAGAGGAAGGTGGACGCTTCCGTAGCTGGCCTCGGCTACGCCCAGTCGGCCGGGAGACTGGGTGAAGGCGGGCTGATTCGACACGGGGGTCAAGCTAAGGCAGTCTCAGTGACAGGCGTAGACACGGTGAAGGATTTCGAATATCGCGGGTACACCTTCGAGGGCTCGGGGAATCTACGCCGCAACGATGCGACAATAAGCCAGAGAATGAGCGAGGATCTTGACATCAAGATAGGGGACTACATCACCGTCCAGATGGCTCGCGGCTCAACACTCTCACTCCACGTGGTTGGCATTGTGAAGGCGAAGATCGCGACGGGCTACGACGTCTACATGGATCTGGGCTTCGCACAACAGAAACTGGGCTACGTGGGTCGAGTCACATATGCGATCGTCCATGTTCTCGACATGAGCAAAGTCTCCGAAGTCCGGAGAATCCTGGAGCGCAATCTGGGAGAAAGCTACAACGTCAGAGCGATCAAGGAGCAGACGATCGCAACTTGGGAGGGAAATCTCGCAGGATGGAGACAAGGCCTTACGATGATATCCACTGTCGCGGTGTTGGTTTCCGTTGGGCTAGTTCTGAACACGATGTACATGAATCTCGGCGAGCGTACCTACGAGGTTGGGGTGCTTCGGGCGATCGGAGCTAGGAGACGCGACATCTTCTGGCTCTTCTTCTCTGAAACGATCTTCTATGCGCTGATAGGAATCGCGGTCGGAGTATTCGCAGGCATAGGGCTTGCTCGAGTATTATACTCTCTCACATCAATTGTCTCAATGTTCGGCGCTCAATCAACCGGGACGCTCGTGATAAGGCCAGAATACTTGATCTCAGGAGGCATCACAGGTCTACTCTCCACAATCATCGGAGGCTTCATTCCCTCCGTCTCAGCCTCCAGAATCGGAATTCTGAACGCCCTGAAGCCGGGGATTAGACCTCCCGGGAAGCAACGAACTGCTGTGAGGCTTCTGTTGGCCGGAATCCCTCTCGCGGCAGCCGGCGCGTACATGTCTCAGTCCGGCCTCGATTTCGGGATGCTTGACATCGTGTTTCTCATCATCGGCCTTGTAATGGTGATGTCCGGACTGCTGAGAGTGGCTGAGCCCCTGATTGAGTCGGCTCTTTCTCCATTCAAAGCCGTCGGCAAGCTGCTCTCGAAGAATCTGGGCAGGAATCTCCGAAGGGCGGCTATCACTTACGCAATCATTGCGGTATGCGTTTCCTTCATCGTGATGATGGGCGGAATGCGAGTTGGCATGATGAGCTCTATCGGCGACACGATAACGGAGTACTTCGGAGCCGACATCATAGTCTTCTCCGGAACATCGCTCCCAACGACTTTCTCGAAAAGCATAGTCCAGATCGATCCAGCTAGGATACAGGCAGTCACGCCGGCTGGGACCACGCTGACGAAATCGGGGAAAACAGAGATTGGCATCTTCTCGATTGACCCGGACACGTTTCCTCTGGTCTTCGATCGCTTCGAGTTCTCAGCCGACACACCAAAGGATGTCTATAATCAGCTGAAGAACAACCTGTACTCGATACTGCTGGTGGAACCTCTTGCACAGAGTCTGAAGGTCAAGGTTGGGGATCAGATTTCGGTAAGAACACCAACAGGATCAGTCAAGCTCACAGTCATAGGAATCCTACGAGGCTTCGGGCTCTCATTCGCACAGATGGGAGAAGTGCCCATGTCTCAGGCCGCGTTCATCTCATTGAGAACCGCCAACACATATTTCGTGGCACCGGGCCGAGCTCTTCGCGCCTCCATATTCTACGTCAAGCTGCGACAGAGCTCGGACACAAACACCGTCAAGAACGAGATCCACGACAAGTACGGCGAAACATATGACCTGCAGATGATAACAATCGATGACCTGATGACAGAAGTCAACGACAACGTCGGACAATTCTTTGTTGTGTTTGACATCATCATCTACATGGCCGTCATCTCAGCAACCGGCGGCATAGCTGCCACAATGTTGATGACAGTGAATGAACGTCGAAGAGAAATCGGAATGCTCAGATCCCAAGGAATGAGCAGCGCACACATTTTCGTGCTTGTGCTGGCGGAGGCTGTCTTCCTTGGATTGGTCGGCTACGTAGTCGGAGTCGTAGCAGGACTCTTCCTACTGAGGGGCGTTACAGTCCTCATGTCCACCACCGGCCTAATTGTGCCGTTCCTTGTGCCTTGGGAAAGACTGCAGTTTGCACTACTGCTTGCGATCGCTACAGCGATCATCGGAGTGGCCTACCCGTCTCTCAAGGCAACGCGCGTCAACTTGATCGAAGTTCTGCGATACAGGGGATAGCAATGCAATCAGAAATCGTCGTCGAACTCATCAATGTCACGAAGACCTACAGACTCGGCGAAGTCCAGGTGCAGGCTCTCCGGGGTGTGAACATGAAGGCGAGCAGAGGTCAGATCGTCGCCATCATGGGGCCTTCAGGATCAGGAAAATCCACGATCCTCAACATGGTCGGTGCCCTGGATCGGCCGACATCCGGGAAAGTCATAGTTGACGGAAGAGACATCTCCAGAATGTCAGAGGACAAACTCGGGCAGATTCGTCGGGACTCGATTGGATACATCTTCCAGTTCTACAATCTCATCCCCGTACTCTCGGCGTACGAGAACGTGGAACTTCCAATGCTCATCGCAGGAATTGACAGAGAGGAGAGGAGCAAGAGGGCACATGAGCTTCTCGGCCTGGTTGGTCTCTCTGACAGGGCTCATCATAGACCAGACGAACTCAGTGGTGGGGAACAGCAGAGAGTAGCGGTCGCCAGAGCTCTGTCGAAGCGGCCGCCACTAGTCCTCGCGGATGAGCCTACGGGCGACCTAGACTCAAAGAGCGGGATGCAAGTCATGACCATCCTCAGAGACCTCGCGAAGAAGGAGCTTTCAACCGTGGTCATGGTCACCCACGACCACCAGATGGCCAGCCTGGCAGACAGAATCCTGGAGATCAGAGATGGAACGATCGTCAAGGAGACTGAGATCATCTGACTCCGACTGTCAATAGCAATGGCTATGCATGCATTGTTCAATGACCCACGACGGACGCGCTGCTTTCCTAAACTGCGAACTCGCTTCTGTTTCCTTACTCTTTCTTCAGGGCTGTTATCGGGTTCATTGTTGACGCCCTCCAAGCAGGATAGAGACCCGCCAGAACGCTCAGGCCGCAAGCGAGGAGGAATACTTGAACGAGATCGGGCACCGAGAACCATGGGCTTATCGATATCTCCTGCCCAAACCCAAGAGGCATGACCCCAATCAGGACATATGCACCCACAACTCCGAAGATAAGCCCCAACGTCGCACCCAGTAAGCCGATCGCGAATGACTCTGTGAGAAACATGAGTAGAACGGTCTCTCTTGTGTAGCCTATCGCCTTGAGTAGCCCTATTTCGCGAGTTCTCTCCATGACTGATGTGTACAATGTCGTGATGATGCCGACCGCTCCGACAAACATAGAGACGGCACCAATCGCCGAGAGGAATCCTATGAATGTGCCCATGACGTCTTGTATGGTGCTTGCGATCGCCTTGGGGGACATCACACCGATATTCTTCCCATAGACCTTCGTGATGCCTGCTTCCACTCTGTCATTGTCGTCGGGGCCGTTGGTGATCACGTAGATGCCGTCGTACACGCCACCTTTCGCGAACATTGCGTTGGCCTGCGCGAGCGAGACTGAGACCATGCTATCAACGTCTTGGGTTCCGAGTTCGCTCGCGACGCCTCTCACCAAGAAGGCCTTCCTTTTCAGAACGAGCTTCTCAACCCCTCCTTGAATCTCGACGATTGAGAATTCGATGGACACCGTCTGCCCCGTGACGGCAAACGGTTTGTTGAGGTTCGATGGGTGAGCAATGCTGTATCCCAGCAGCATTCCGCTTGAGTCACCAAGCGACACGTATGAGCCGGATTCGAGAGTGATCTTGGGAGTTATGTGGACCAACTTGCTTTGGTCTATGCCAAGAACTGAGACAGTCTTGGTTTCGCCTCCCGACTTCAGCGTTCCAGCGCCGGCGAAAAATGGGATGACATATTTCACGCCTTGAATTCTCTCGATAGTGCGTACGGTCTGGGCTGTCAGCTTGGTCTGCATGCCAGACTGCTGCATGCCTCCGAGCATGTTGGAGGGGGTGACTATCAGAACGTTGGCGCCCAGAGTCCCTAGCTGTTCTGTGATGAAGTTGTTCATCCCTCCGCCGAGCCCGTTGATGGAGGTCATGAGGGCGACGCCTATGATCACCATCAGGACTGTGAGGCCCGATCTCATTTTCCTCTCCCGCAGGGCTCCGAAAGAGAGCCCGACCAGATCAAGCGCCGTCATTGTTCTCAGCTCCTCCCTTCGGCCATGACATCCCAACCCGATTCTCTGACTTGCCCCTGCGAGAAGATTCCAACTCTCTCCTTCTCCACGGCACCGTCTCTTAGGTGGAGGATTCTCCCCGTTCTCTCGGCTAGTTCCACGTTGTGTGTGACTATGACTATGGTTGCATTCTTCTCATGGTTCACGCGAATCAGGAGGTTCTGTATCTCTTCCCCAGTCTTCGAATCGAGATTCCCAGTCGGCTCGTCGGCTAAGATGAAAGCCGGGTCATTGATGAGCGCACGTGCTATCGCAACACGCTGCTGTTCTCCACCGCTCAATGCGTTTGGTCTACGATCCGCCTTGTCGCCTAATCCCACGAGGTCGAGCAGTTCGTGGACTCGTTTGTCCCTGGTCTTCTTCGGCATTCCTGCAACTATGGCGGGCAACTCAACGTTCTTCGTCACCTTTGACCTGTCGATGAGGTTGTAGGACTGGAAGATGAACCCGATCTTCTTGTTTCGGAACTTGGCAAGGGATCTCTCTCCTAGATGGGCAATGTCTCTTCCGTCAATGAGTATCTTCCCGCTTGTGGGGGTATCGAGGGCTCCCAGCATGTTCAGCAGGGTCGACTTCCCGCTGCCGGACGGTCCAACTATGGAGACAACCTCCCCGTGTCTTATCTTCAAGCTCACGCCGCGTAGGGCATACACTTTGACGAGGCCCATGAGGTAGGTTTTCTTGAGATCGACTGTCTCGATCGCAAATCCGTCGCCGCTCATGGGAAACCGCCCTTCCTTTCGAGAGCCGCGCAAGATTTAAGTGTCATTCACCTTTGCGCAGCGTCCAAGCAAGAGATTGCGAAGGATTATCTCAAGCCATCCCGCAATATGGGGCCGAAAAGGTAAGCTCATGGAATCGGTGGTCTAGGTTGGAATCGAACGCGTCACACTCAAGCCGAAGGTTCAGGCGAATGGATGTCCGAGCTGCGGCTCTACTGGCCCTCATGGTCCTTGTAGCGGTTTCGCCATTGGTCACTGTTGGTCACGCTGGTGCGTCCTCGAATCTATCGATCGTTTCCTCAACGAACGTGTTCGTGGCTTCTAGGAACAGCACATTGTCGCTGGAAATCACCAACGTTGGCAACTATCTCAAGGAGCTTGACATTGCGCTCACGGTTCCTCCGCCTCTGGTTCTGTTTGGCGACAACCACTGGATCAGATCATCGTTCGGGCATGGAGACGTGATACACGCGAGCCTCACGGTTTTCGCTCCATCTTCCGCTGCCGGAGCCACTGTCCAAGGCAGCATAGTCGCCGTGTACAAGGTCTTGGGTGAGACCATAGCGTCAACTGAGACGCATGCGATATCGTTCTTGGTTAGAGGCTGGATCGACATGAAGGTCTATGAGATCACTGTAAGCCCGGATCCTGCGCTACCGGGGAGCGAGATAACGATCTCTGGCAACCTACTGAACCGTGGCGTTGTTCCTGCGATGTATGCGAACGTGACAGTCGCCGCGGACGCACCCATTGTCGGGGACTCAATCACACCCACGTATGTTGGCGAAGTCGATCCTAACGCACCCGCCCCATTCAGCGTGACCGCCACAGTTGACCCCAGCGCGACTGAGGGTGAATACCGCGCGTCGATCATCGTCTACTACAGAGATGATCTCCAATTCGACCATGTCATGACGATTCCCATCAGCTTCACCGTAGTCACGGAGCTGCCGAAGACTGAGACCAGCCAGCCGAGCGCGGTGGATCAACTGCTGAACCCCATGGTGCTACTTGGACTCGCAGCGCTCATCATTGCTCTAGCCATTGTTGTCTACGTCCGTAGGAGAAGGCGAAAGGCCCCCGAAATCTGACGGGTCAGATGTAGGGGATTCCTGTCAACAGAATTCGTCGTGCCCCGACCCTCGTGAACGTGTTGACTTCGTCAGGGGCCAGGGGCTGACTCGGAATCTGCTTCCCGAGTCGAGAATCGCGGGTTTGAAGCGACCAGACCAGACATTGCACAGAAGATCCAACCCCCATCTAGGAGGCAATCCCACTTGATCGATCCTGGCATACACACGAGGAGAATCGGATGAGCGAATTCATTTCGCAGCTCATTGACAAGATGCCCAAAGTCGAGCTACACATCCACATCGTAGGGTCAATCAGGCCTAAGACGGTGCAATGGCTGGCCGATACTGGTGGCAACGAGGTGCGGGGCTTTGCTGACCCTCAGAAGGTAGCGAGGCTTTTTCAATACAGGAATTTCGAGGATTTCATTGACGCCTACTCAGTGATCCTACGTTGCATAACGAGAGAGGACCAGTTTGAGAGAATTGTATACGAGATGCTCGAGGATGAGGCGAGACAGAACGTCAGATACGTTGAAGCGAGCTTCTCAGCGCCCGACCACACACATCTGGGTCTCAGCTATTCCGAGATGATCAAGGCAATAAACAGAGGAATCGAGAGAGCCCACGAAGACTTCGGTGTGGACTGCGATCTCAGAATAGACCTCGTCAGAGACTACGGTGCAGAGGCCGCAACAAGGTATCTCGACCTTATCGCCCAGAATCGAGAAAGGGTAGTCGCCATCGACATCGGAGGAAGAGAACATGCCTTCCCGCCTGAGCAATTCGCGGCGACCTACAGAAAGGGAAAGCAGATGGGATTCCACCTAACGGCCCATGCAGGGGAGACCAGCGGCCCCCAAAGCATCTGGAATGCGATTAGGCATCTGGGGGTTGAGAGAGTCGGCCACGGTGTGAGTGCCAGAGAAGACCCTGCGCTGGTCGCGTATCTACTAGAGAACAAGATCCCGATCGAGATGTGCCCTCTGAGCAACATCAGAACCGGAGTTGTCAACGACATCAGGAACCACCCGGTCAGGCCGTTTTTCGACAAGGGTCTGAAAGTGACCGTGAGCTCCGACGATCCCACAATGTTCGACACAAACATGAACAAGGAATACCGGACGCTACATGAGGAGCTAGGGTTTACTCCGCAGGAACTCTTCCGCCTGAGCCTCAATGGGCTGGACTCCTCATTCCTTCCCGAAGAGAGGAAGGTGCGCCTTCGCGAAGCTTTCATCAGAGAGTTTGAGGCGTTGCAGGCACGGGCCATCAATGGCTGACCGGGTCTTGTGATGGCTGGGTACGACCAGCGGTGGGTCTGGCGCGCGAGCACTGCTCCTTTCTTCTCCTAGCCAAGACGGCGCACCCAACAACGACGATGAGCGCGATTACTCCAACTACCGTTGCGTACCCTCCTGGAATCTGACCTTCGAGTCCGGCCGTTGTCGCGGTTTGTTCAGTGGTCAACGTGAGTCCCAGTGTTGGTTCCAATGTGGATGTGGTTGAGACGGTTCGGCTTGGCAGCTTCTCAATGATGAATCTCTTCGTGAAAAGCCGGTGGCCTTCGTTGTAGACCTCGACTCCCCATATTCCCGGATACTTGTTGAGCGCTTGGTATCCTGGATCATACGAAGGATCGCCTTCGCTGCCATTCGCCTGCAGGCTCTTGTTGATGAATAGTTGCAAGGCAACCCCTGTGATCTCCCTGTCACCCGGGTCTCTCGAAGGCAGAACAGAGTACCCCTCGCTCGTCTCTCGGTGCAAGGTGCCGTTAGGACTGTAGAGTCTGAATATCAAACCGGCCTCCTGACCTAGCTTCTTCTGCCAGTCAGCGTGCTTGACGTCGGTATAGAAGTATGATATTGCCAGTTCATCGCTCAAGTCGTAGTTTTCAGTAATGTCTACGGGCAGACCCTGCTCATCGATTCTGTTGCACATGCCATAGTTGACTATGTTGAAACCGCTGCTGTAATCGCCTGCTGAGATGACCATTGTCTTGTTCAGCCAGTTGTTGCTTGGGTTCGGGTCGCTCGGTTCACTCACTAAGGCCTGGACCTCGTGGTTTCCCTTCTTGAAGACTGTCCAGTCAGAGATTCTGAAGTGCCACACTTGAGCTCGGACCGGAGAGATGCTTACGATGACCTTTGGCTGGGAACCAACGAGCCGAACTAGCCATCCGTCGATCCACCAATCATCGACATACAAGGACAGAGTGTAGTTCCTGGATGACGGGACATCTCCGACGTTTCTGATCCTGCCATTGATGGTCAGGGGTCCTCCAGAGACAGGATGCTCGGGCTCCCAAGCGAGGGCATCGACCGTGAGATCACTGGACGCACAGAACACACGATCGAAGCCAGCTAGGGAGATTGCTCCCATGATCAACGCCGAAAGTGTTAGGGCAGTAACGGCACGACGACACGTCGTGGCATTCAAGAGCGCTCTTGCCACTGATCTCAAGGCAGGTGGATAAGAGTTGGCACATTCTCCAAGCTCTCCCTTGCCCAGCGTCTGACTCCAAGGCAATCGCCGCCCTCGTACGCGTTCAGGATCCAAGCTGGCGCTCGCAAGACGCGTCAGGTGTAGTCGTGTGAGGCATGACTCTCGCGCAGCGGTTGAAGAAGCCGTGTATCATGTCGGCGATCAAGTCATCTGGCTGGAGCGGGCTCCCGATTGCGTTGAGGTACCATTGAATGTCACGGTACAGCGCGTACGGGATCGTGACCTGTACGTCGCTTGGAACCTCGTCATCAGGCGATGAGGCGCGGATGATTCGATCATTCATGACAGAAGACGGAGAGACAAGGCCAGATATGCGATGAGGGAGACGAACAGCAAGGAAAGAGACGACCGAAACTGGGCCCAAGGCCTCTCGCACGAGGCAAAACTACTATTCCTATCTCTTGCCGACCACGGTTCGAATCCAAAAGCCCGCACCAAGCCACCCACACACTTCGCTCCAATACGACGGTTCGAATCTGGACGCTCGCACCAAGGTACCCACACACACAAGATCAGGAAACGACGACTGGCGACGGTTCAGATCACGACGACCCCGCCATGAAGTCTTTAAGGTGTCAGAGCGGGTTGGTTTTATCTAGAGTGAGATGACTGAGGTCTTCTTGAATGAGCACATCTGAGACGACGCTTCGATTTGGCAGATGCTGATCCTGGGGCAGAATTAGGGGAGGCAGAAGGGAAGCAGGTAGGGAAATCATGCTAGGAATCTGGAACCTTTGGATCTTCTTTATCCCTGGATTTGGCACTATTCAGCTTGCTGCGATCTGGGCCAATCGAAAGCGTGGAGAACCTATTGAAGACCCTGAAGCTTACGTAACTCACGGCAAGAAGTTACCGGTTATCAGCTTGATATGGCTCGCACTACTGGTCCTTATCTGCTTCTTCACCCCCTTGAACTCTGGGTTGCTTTTCTGGATCGGTCTGCCCTTGTGGTTGTTCGGCATCGTCGTGAACCTTGTTGCGATCCATTCGTTCGCCCATACAGCAGCAGGAGTCAACACAACAGGGATCTATCGCTATTCAAGAAATCCTATGTACGTTGGCATATTCCTTCTTTTGCTGGGAATCTGCCTAATGGGTTGGTCTACATCCGTTTGGAGCATGGCCCTTCTTGGTTTCTTCATTGTCTCCATACCTTATTTTCACTGGACTGTTCTGTTCGAGGAGGCTTTCTTGACGCGGAAGTACGGTGATTCCTATCGAGGGTACATGAACAGAACAGGGAGATACGTGTCTCTACATCGCAAATTTAACCCTTGATCGCCGTCGTTGAGGCATTTGTGTGTGTGGGTCTCGTGGTGCGCACACGCGGTGGCAAATCCACGAGAATAGATGCGTGGAGAGAGAGTAGTGTAACTAGCCCCCGCCTCAAGTTGCCGGAACCCTGAGACCCCTTGTCAAGGCATCACGCGCGGGCACGATGCAAATGCCAAGTAACTAGGCAAATGCCGCTAGGTACAGTCCAGCAAACTAGGGAATCTCGGTTCTTGGGTCTCGCAGTCGCATGAGGTCGTTGTCGCCCTTGCCAATCCCGATATGAACGCGGCGATGCAGAGTCTATCTGACGCCTTCCCCTGAACTGAGCGATTTCCCCTCAGGACGGACGTCCAGCGACAATCTCTTGGGGATTTAGGCATTGTCACAAGAGCCGGAGCTGCCATCATTCCTCACGCGTATGCACATTAAGCGCACCACGATTGGATTCATTTCGGCAGCCAAACGCTATATCGCGAGTGGCGGAATCGCATGTTGGTTGGAATTGGATAGGCCATACGGTCTGTTGTGTGCGCTGGTCATTGTGCTTGCCGTTTCATTCCCGTTCTCGGCTCTCGGGCAGACTCAACCCGTCACTCCCATAACGGCACGCCGGTTCCCGGATTGGAAAGCTATGATCAGGCAATGACTATGCTCATATGACGGAATATGGTGTGCCCGGAGCCGCTCTAGCAGTCGCATACAACGGGCGCCTAGTCTATTCGCGTGGTTTCGGATACGCCGATTCGGCCACCAAACAAACGGTGGCCCCTGATTCTCTCTTCCGAATCGGAAGCATCTCCAAGCCATTCACAGCGGTTGCGGTCCTCAAACTCGTGGAAGAAGGCAGACTGGATCTCGACGCAGAAGCATTCAAGATCCTAGATATTCGACCTCCGGGAGGAGAAGCTCTCGATCAGAGAATTTGGAGCATTACTGTCCGCGAGCTGTTGGAGCATTCGGGGGGATTGGGCCGTCAAGTGTTGGACCCGATGTTCTTCTCAACAAGCGTTGCCAAGGCTGTTGGTGCTCCTGCGCCAGCAAGCTGCGAGACTGTCATCCGCTACATGATGATGACGGGACTTCTGGACTTCACTCCGGGCACGCGATATGAGTATTCGAATTTCGGATACTGCGTGCTAGGCCGGATCATTGAGAAGACCACAGGGATGGGCTATGAGGACTACATGAAGGCTGAGGTCCTTGCTCCCATGGGCATAGTGGACATGCAGAGTGGACATACACAACTGGCCTTCAGGGGACCCAACGAGGTGCACTACTATGACGGAGAAGACAGAATGGTTCAATCTGTTTTCCAGAACGTGACTGAACCGGTTCCGTATCCATACGGAGGGTTCTACTTGGAGGCGTTGGATTCGGTGGGTGGATGGATCGCTTCGGCACAGGGCCTCGTACGATTTGCATTGTCTGTCGACGGAGCACGGCCACCGGCATACCTTCGACCTGAGACCGTCGATATCATGTTGGCAAGGAACACGGTCCTCTGGCCAACTGGCGACCACTATTACGCACTTGGATGGGAGGTCACGTATTCAAGCTGGTGGCATGCGGGCGGCGTACCCGGATCGGCAGCTCTCCTAGTCAAAATGCCCAACGGGGTCGCTTGGGCGGTACTGTTCAACAAATGTTGCCACGATACGGAACTATTTCCGGACGCGGACCAATCGCTACGCAAGGCATTCAATGAGACCACTTCGTGGCCGAGTTGGGATCTATTCTCAACACAGATCTCGACATCTTCCACAGCATCAAGCCTCCATTCTGCATTGACAGAGACGGTCACCCCAACCACAATCTCCCTACTCGTGGGAGCTGGGCTCGTGATCGTCGTCGCCGGCGGAATCTTCCTGCGCAGGCGCAGGAAGCAGAGCAGCTAGTTGAGCTGAGTCTCACCGTCGTGAGCATCATCCAAGGAATCACGCCCGTTAATTCGATAACAACGATAGGGAGCTTGTTTTCCGCGATCTAGGCTCGTGCGTGATGATACCTGTCTGTAGGCGCGCCGAGTAGAATAGAGGAGGGGTTGTCGAGAGATTCCTCCCTCAATCCCCATTTGACTGTCTTCGTGCTGATCCTGTCACATTTCGAGCAATTGGGCGGGTAGGTTTGGTTTCACTTGCGTTCGAGAGCTGCCTTCAGGTCGTCGTAGGCTTTCTGCGCTTCCTGAACAGCCACTCCATCTTCCAACGTAGTGACGTCTCCGAGCGTCGCTCCTGCGACTATTGCCTTCAGGAGTCTTCTCATGATCTTGCCACTTCTTGTCTTAGGTACGGAATCAACGAAAGCTATTGTTGAGTCGGATGCCACGAGGGGGCCGATGGTGGTTCTTAGATGGGCTTTCACTTCGTCTGCGAGTTTCGGAGTTGGCTGATATCCTTGTCTGAGGACGGCAAAGATGAATGGTGTCTGCCCTTTTACTGGGTCATCTTTGCCAACGCACGCCGACTCTGCAACGGCTGGGTGCCTAGTCATCGCCGACTCGATCTCCGCTGTTCCGATTCTGTGACCGGCGACTTTTAGCACGTCGTCAGCTCTTCCTAGAATCCACAGGTATCCGTCGGGGTCTCTTACCGCAAAGTCGCCCGTGTAGAAGTAGGTTCTGCCCTTGAATCTTGAGTAGTAGGTGTCAATGTACCTCTGCGGATTCTTGAACAACGTCATGAGCATCCCTGGCCAGGGTGATGTTATCGCCAAGTACCCTCTGGTGCTTGGTGGGCAAGGATTTCCGTCGTCGTCTAGAACATCAAGGGTAACACCGGGAAGCGGGTAGCCGTTTGTTCCGGGCTTGAGTGGAAAGATCTTCCCCAGCCCAGGATAGTGACCCGTCAGCATGTGTCCCGTCTCTGTCATCCACCATGTGCTCGACGCGACAACGTCCTCTCTGCCCACGTTCTTGTAGTACCATTTGAACGCCTCAGGGTTGATGGGCTCACCAACAGAATGAGCGATTCTCACCTTGGACAGGTCGTGCTTTCGGACCAGCTCTTCAGGGAATTTCATGAGCATTCTGATCGCAGTTGGCGCGGTGTAGAAGAGCGTCACTCCGTGTCTGGCAATTATGCTCCACCATCTGTCAGGCTTCGGGAAATCAGGTGCACCCTCGTACATTAGTGAAGTTAGGCCCATGAGAAATGGTCCGTAGACGATGTAGGAGTGCCCCGTGACCCATCCTATGTCCGCCGTGCACCAGTAGACGTCGTCCTGGCGAACGTCGAATATCATCTGCATGGTGGCACGTAGGCCGACCGCGTATCCGCCCACCGGAAGCTGGGCTCCTTTAGGAGCAGCCGTCGTGCCGGACGTGTAGAGTATGTAGGAGAAGTCTTCAGATCCGCATTTCTCTGCGGGGACGCTTGCGTTCTTGGGCACATCGGCGATCAGGTCATGATGCCAGATGTCAATCTCCTTGTCCCAAGCTATCTCCTGGCCAACTCTCTTGACCACTACTACCTTCTCTATCTTGTGACCGTTCTTGGCGCATATCTTCACTGCGTCATCGACGATGGGCTTGAGGCTTACCGTCTTCCCTCTTCTGAAGAGCCCATCCGCGGCGACAATGATCCTGGAGCCGGAGTCTATGGCTCGTGTGGCGAGGGCGTCCGCGCTGAAACCACTGTAGACAACGCTGTGACGTGCCCCAAGTCTCTGAACCGCCAGCATGTACAGCGGCAGCTCCGGGATCATGGGCACATAGAACGTCAGGATTTCTCCTTTCTTGACCTTCAGCTTCTCTCGAAGAGCATAGCTGATTATGCTCGATTCTCTGTGCAGATCACCGTACGTGAACTTTCTGACTTCCTTTGGCTTTTGGGAGACCTCATCCCAGGGCTCGCCTTCCCATATCAGAGCTGTCCTGTCCTTCCTGCCGAGCTCAATCTGCCAATCCGTAGCCAAGTAGGCGAGGTTTGTTTCTCCACCGACGAACCATCTGTAGAATGGGGGGTGACTATCATCCAGCACCGTATTCCATTTCTTGAACCAGAATAGCTCGTTTGCCCATTTCTCCCACCATGCTTCCATCGCCTTCTTGTCCCGCACGGTTGTCTTGTACCACGTCTTGAAATCGTCGGGATTCCATGCCTTGTCTTTCCAGCTGGGAGGAATTATGCGGATGTCAAATTCCTTGTACAGGTCTGCCGCTTGTTTTGCCATCTCATTTCACCATCTACAGCTCTGGTGCCTTGGTCGCAGTTGTCTGGAAATATATATGGTTTCTTGGACCGCATCTTTCTGATGTCGATCGAGCGAAGTGCTCTATGGATCGTTGTCGCGACGCAAATCGAAGCCCATTCCTTGAGCTTCGGTCTGGGGTGTGACGATGAGGGGCGACTGTACTGTCATGACTGTATTTGTTTGCTCAGACTTCCAAGTCGGAGGCTTCCTTGCGACTCAGCTCCCCGGTGTCGACATCGTAATGCCACAGCCCATGTTGAGAGCACCAGAAGTCCTGTAGCGAATGTCGCATGCCGTCAATCTTCACTTCTGTCCTATCGCGAAGAAACGACATAGGAACTCGACACTCTGGGCAGGTCATCTCCGATGCACCGTCTGACAATTCAGAATCGCGCTGGATACGCGGGCTCAGGCGAATAAACCTATCAGAATGATCACTGGCTGATCATTCGACCGCTCTCTTTCAGGAACTTGATGCCGACCGTAGAGCTCTCGGTTTCTCTCTGGAAATGCTTGGATGCCAGCACGTCGAAGAAGCTACGTGCGCAGGGGTTCCTCAGTCTCTTCTCGACTAAGAAATCATACAGCTCATCTGCCAGAGGAATGAAATCCAGCTTCATCTCGCACGCAACTGATGTCAGACCGACGCCGACGTCCGCACGCCTAGACCCGATGGCGTCTGCCACCTCTCTATGAGTCATCATTTCAGAATCATAACCTCTGATTCGCTTCGTGAGTGCCTCAAGGCCAGTGCGCTTCCTTTCTGCAAGCTCCTGCAATCTCCTGTCGAGGAGCATCCTGGTTCCGGATCCCAAGTTTCTGTTCGCCAACTTCACATCCTTTCGGAGAAGATCAGCGACTCCTTTGATTCGCTTCAGGTTGCCTTTTCTGACCATGAGGCACTGCTGTCGCTTGTAGCCGCGGACGAGTGCACATGTGCGTGACAGCCAGTATTTCGACAGCAGGGGCTCATTGTACTTCGACTCCGACTCGTCGAAGACATGTACTCCTGCGATGTCCGCCTCTCTCAGCATTATGGCCGTCAGGCCTGCCCAAGAGCCGACGTTGACCATCTGGTAGGTCATTCTCGGATTGCTCTCGTGAAGCGAATGCAGTATCCTCTCGACGACCACGCAGTGACTGCCTATGAACGAGAGATCCGGGCGAAAGCGCCCTGCCTGCGGCAGGTAACTTTCTGCGGGAGTGTCTCCTATGAGAAAGCGATGGACTCGGGAATCAAGCTGAGAGTAGGCTTGGAGCAGCTGCTTCCCTTGACGTGTCAGCTCTGCCCTGCCTCCTTTCGAGCCTCCTCGCTCCCTGGTAACGATCTTCTGATTCAGGCTCCGCTCGATTCTGGAGATGGTGTTCCAGAGGAAGGGATAGGACAGCCCTAGAGTGCGTGCTGCGAGTGAAAGGCTTCCTGTCTGGTCTATTGCTCTAAGCATCCGCGCTTCAAGTTCGCCGATCACTCTCCGATTTCTCAGTCCGAGCGAGACCGTATAGGATGGCTCGAGCTTCAGGCCTCTCAATGAGTCTCTGTCCGCCTACCCATCAACTGGCTACTCAGAATTGGAGCTCTCCGTTGATGAAAAGCTTCGTCCTCTCATCATGTGGGTCAGCAAAGAATCTGGCCGCTTCTCCCTCCTCAACCACGCGTCCTCTGTAGAGATGTATGACTCGATCAGAAAGACGTCGAGCCTGAGGAAGGTTATGCGTGCTAAGCAGAACCGCTCGGGATCGAGCTGACTGCTTGATCCCCTGCTCGATGACCATCGTGTTTGCGGGATCCAAGTTGGCCGTTGGTTCATCGATGAGGATGACTTCTCTCTCGAGCGCCAGTGCACGCGCTATGGCAACGCGTTGCTGTTCGCCGCTGGACAGTTTGCGGGCCTTTCGCTTCTCGAATCCGTCTAGGTTCACAATCTCGAGAGCAGACTTCACCCTATCTGGGATGTCTCGTCCAGGGGTTCGATTGACGCGCAAGCCATAGGCAACATTGTCGTAGACTGTGCCTCCAAGCATGACACTCTTCTGGAATACCATCGTGCAATGGGCCCTGAGCTCCTCCGGACTGACTTGTCTTGCGGCGATGAGGACCTTGCCGTCGCTTGGCGTGTCGAGGCCGGCAAGAATCTTCAGCAAAGTCGTCTTACCCGCCCCATTCACACCGACTATCGAAGTGACCTGCCCATACGAAGCTCTCACCTCGACGCGGTCGAGTGCCAGTGATCCATCGTACCTCTTGGTTACGTCGAGGGCTTCGATCTTGGACATCATCATGAAGACCTTCTTGCTAGGCTGACTGCAATGCTGAGAGACATCACGATACCAAGTAGGATGAAACTCAATGCAATGCTGAGGGCAATCTCGCCCCGAGCAGTTTCCAAGGCTATTGCAGTTGTCAGCACCCTCGTGAGGTTTCTAATGTTGCCTCCCAGCATCATTGCGACGCCCAGCTCCGCGAACGCTCTGTTGAAGGCGGCTATGATCGCGAGCGCTACTCCCCAGAATGCCTCTCGAAGAACAACAGCGTCAATCTGCAGGCCAGAAGCCCCGAGAGTTCTCGCGAGCGTTCTCAGGTCGGGGTCAACAGATTCCAGCGCGCTGGTGGTGAAGCTCACGACGATTGGAGTGACGAGAACACATTGGCCAATTATGATGCCGTAGGGCGTATACAGGAATTCGAAGTATCCAAGTGGACCGCTCCTTGACAAGAGTAAGTAGAGGTACAGACCTAAGGCGACTGTCGGGATTCCTATGAACGCATTGAAGATACCTTTCACAGTTCGCTTTCCGGGGAAACTCCGGAGCGCAAGGGTGGCTGAGATTGGGATGCTCCAAACACAGGAAAGCAGAGTCGCAGATATGGAAATGTACAGCGAGAGCGCCGTGATGGTGAATACTTCTCGGTCGCCCGAGAGTATCAGGTTGACGGCGCGGATTATGCCTTCAGTGATCGGGTCCAGTGCGCCATCTTGCTCTCCATGGCACTTGTGCAGATTGCTAGGAAGACTGGAACAGCGGCTTGCACGGAGTAGAGGTCATCTGCCTGATACTGGTACTGTGGTGGGCATTCTGATCCCTCGAAGAAAGCCAGTTCCTGTATCCATTGGACCAGCTGCGGGTCGCTCTGACTCTCAACAAGCTTGAGGTATGGATAGAACAGAGGCAGACCATAATCGCTCACACCGTAACTGGCGAACAGGTCCTGACCTTCATTTGAGACCAAATACTTGATGACTAGCATGGAGCCTTCAAAGTTCGACTTCGTCATGTTCGCATTGTTTGGATTGTCTGCTATCGCGCTGTATACGTTCAGCATGCTCTTGCCTGACTCAACGAGCTTGGCTAGATCGATGTTGTGATTGGCGAAGTTCATGAGGTATGTGCCTATGTCGGTCAGTGTGTAGCCTCGTTTCTCGTTGGCGAGCTTGAGCGTGGCAGTCATTGTACTGCCTGCTTCAAGGTACCAAGATTCGGTGCGAAGTTGCTTTGTGTCAAACCCGATGGCCTTCCAGAGACTCTTCTCTTTCGAATGAGTTCCGGAATCATCGCCTCTCGAGACCCACTCTGCTGTTCCATTGAGGCCGGCATATCTTATGAGCTTCAGAGCTTCTGAAGGAGATTTCCCTGAGATTCCAGCTGGGTCTTCTGCGGGACCAACGATCACGAAGAAATTGTATGCGACGATCTTACGGTTGACACCGTAGCCGCCTTTCAGGAATTGAAGTTCTCTTGCCGGATCATGCACGAGGATCATGTCAGCGTCCCCTCGCATTGCGGTCTGGATCGCCAGTCCGGTTCCTTGAGAAATGAAAGACACGTTGTAGTTAGGGTATTTCGCCTCGAACTTGACCTTGAGCTCGTCTAGGAAGCCTGTCTCATACAGGCTCGTGGTTGTGGAGATTATCAGATTAGTCCTCGGCGGCAATGAACCAGAAAGCCAATACCCGTACAGTCCCACCCCTGCTCCCACGAGGACGATGACGATGAGTATCGAGGCTTGAAGCTTGGTCATCGCAAATGTTGACATTCGAAGCGTCACGGGCCAAGCAATATATCCTCCGGAATATAACGCTTTTCCGTCCCCAAACCCACGAAGAGACTGGTGACCACTATGCAGCTTTCCGGCCACGTATGAAATAGACTCTCCAAGGGAACACGAAATCCCTTCCTGAGGAAAACTTGCGAAGACGCCCTTTCAGTTCTTCCATGAAGAGCTCGCGCTGCGTCTGAAGCATTTCAGACATTTCTCTCTTTATTGTGGCACGGCACAGCCTCATGTCTAGGTAGTTCTGAGGGCCTCGCATTCGCACTGAGTATTTCCGGGTCTTGAGCCGTACTTCCCTGAACCCTACGCTGCGTGCCATTTGCGATTGCGCTTCTGCATTGAGGGAACGATGGGAGCTTTCCGTTGCGGCGAGCGCTGACCTCTCCTGAGTCAATTCCTGAGAAGGGTTCCTTGTGCGATACTTGCCAAGCACATCGCCGAACACTCGATGAGGTTCGACATCGATCAAGTGCCAATCATTGAAAGCCAATACGCCGCCTGGCCTGAGCACTCTCAGAACCTCTTTCAAGTCCTCAGCGATGGTCGAGGTCCCCATGCCGCAGTTGGAGATCACGACATCGAAGAACTCGTCTGGAAAGCGGAGGCCTTCATCACTCATCTTGAGGAATCTTAGGTTCCTGAAACCTACTCTGTTGGCTTTCCTCTGGGCAAATGCAATCATCGGCTCGGATCGATCAATCCCGACCACGAGTCCTCGGGAACGGACCGATGCGGACGCTTCAAGTGCCGCGACTCCTGTGCCTGTCCCTAAATCAAGCACTACGTCTCCGGGCTTAGGAGAAGCGTCCTTGACTAGGTCTTTCGCGAAGAGCCGGAAGACCGGCACCCAATACTTGTCCCAGGCAAGTACGTCTCGATCCCAAAGGCGACCCAAGACGGAGTCAGCTTCGATGAGGGACCACCTACTCCGAGCAAGATCTTCAGCAGGTACCCTCTGATCGCGAGTGATCGCCGTTCCCCTCACTTCAGAATCGGTGTCCACCATCGCGCGTCGCAGCTCCTTCCCATAGCCGTCGATGATGTTCTCTAGAGGCTCGGAAGTCATTTATCCACGCTTCGGACTGCTCGGGTAAAGAGGGATACTGCGTGTTTGACCGACACGCCCAGATGCTCAAGCCCAAACAACTGAGAAGGATCCAGCAGGAGAAGATCAAGAAGATCGTTCGCTACGCCTACAGGAATGTCTCATTCTACAAGAAACGCTTCGACGAGGCCGGAGTCAAGCCAGAATCGATAGAGAGCACTGGTGATATTGCGACAATCCCGTTCACAGCGAAGACAGACCTCCGAGACTACTATCCGCTTGGCATTCTGGCGGTCCCGCCACGCGAGCTGTACTGCCTTCACGCGTCATCGGGAACCACCGGAAAGCCAATCGTGATGGCGTACACCCGCGGCGACCTAGAGCGCTGGACCAAGCTGATGGGCAGAACCTTCGATGTGGCTGGCGTCAGGAAAGGCGACATAGTTCAGAACATGTACGGATACGGCCTCTTCACGGGCGGGTTAGGCTTCCACTACGGTGCCAGAGCAGTCGGCGCCACTGTTGTTCCCACAAGCGCTGGGAACACAAAACGACAGCTCATGCTTCTGAAGGATCTGCAAAGCACAGTGGCCGCCTGCACGCCCTCCTATATGGTCTACCTATGTGAAGCCAGCCGGGCCGAAGGATACAGCCCGAGAGAAGACTTCGCGCTTAGGGTGGGGCTCTTCGGCGCAGAACCGTGGAGCGAGGAATCACGCAAGCGAATAGAGGACGGCTTTGGCCTTCGGGCTCACGACTGCTATGGAATGTCTGAACTCTACGGGCCGGGAGTGGGGATCGAGTGCGACGAGCGAAACGGACTCCACATCTGGGGGGATGAATTCCTTGTTGAGACCATCAACCCGGACACTGGTGAGGTTCTTGAGCCGGGCGAAGAAGGCGAGCTTGTGTTCACGATGCTCTCCCGCGAAGCAATGCCTCTGCTCCGCTACAGGACGAGAGACCTGTCCAAAGTCTTCGAGGAAGAATGCGCTTGCGGAAGGTACCACAGCCGGATTCGACGCATCAAGGGACGAAGCGACGATATGCTCATCGTGGGCGGCGTGAACGTCTTCCCCAGCCAGGTGGAACATGTGTTGATGAATGTGCCCGGCCTCGGAGACCAGTACCAGATAGTCGTATCACGCGAACAACTCGACCACTTGTCCGTGAAAGTCGAGGCGAACAAGGAGGGGCTGAAAGATCCGCAACTCCTGAAGCAAGTGCAGAGTGACATTCTCTCAACCCTCGGAATACATGCAAATGTTGAACTGGTTGGGGAAGGAGCTTTGCCGCGCTATGAAGGCAAGGCACGTCGAGTCGTGGATCTGCGACCCAAGGAGTAGACGACTGGAAAGGGACGACTTGAGATTCCCAATGGGCCTCACGGTTCTAGCAGTCTTGGTGCTGGCAGGTGCCTTTCTCAATCTGAGATTCGTCCTGTCTCTCTTCGCCCTCATCGTAGTCTTCGTCGGAATCGTACAGTTCCGACAATCTGGAGCAACCATGGCGGTTGTTGGCCTCGTTGTGTCATTGGTGCTGGCGGTTGGTTTCTTCAATACTGATCCTCTGGTTGCTCTGGGAGCGGCAGTTTATGGCATCTTGAAGTCGTTCGGCGTCACGATCTCCGTGCTCGCGACCATGCTCATGATCTTCCTGATGAGGGAGGTCGGAGCACTCCAAGCAATTTCCGCCGCGATAAAACGCGCGGCAACGACGAAGGAGCAACAGGCACTTTTTCTCGGTGTTGGGTTTGGGTCATTCGCAACTTCGCTTGGAGTTGTGACACCATCGCTTTTTCCTCCATTGCTGGTTGCGATGGGATTCTCGCCATTCGCTGCAATCGCCATCTCTGTGCTCGGATACAATGCAACTACGTCGTACGCGCTTCTTTCGGTGCCGATCAGTCTTCCTTCGGACATCTTCAAGCTGGATGTCTTCTTGTTCGCTTACAAGGTGAACATCTTCCTTCCTGTGGTGGCGGTGTTGGTCTCGATCGCGATGCTGTGGATTATTGGGGGAAGATCATCAGTCAGGAAGGGTCTCGGGCCGGCGTTCCTGACGGGTCTCACGATCGCGTTCTCATGCTTGATTTTCGGACTGTTGCGCGTGCCCATCATGCTGATTGGCGTTCTTGCAGGTCTGGTCAGCATGGCTGTTCTCTACCTCTACCACCGCCTAATTGCGAGCGCGACGAAGGCTACCGAACCATTAGATCGTGTTGAGACGATCAGGGCCTTCAGCCCGTGGCTGATACTGATCGTTCTCGCGTTGATAGTCAGCGTGCCTCAAGTCACAGATTGGATGAGGAGACTGGACGGACCTACATTCTGGATCTTCGACAGACCGTTGGACTTCGACGCCCTCGCACAAGTATACACTTGGATATTCGCCGCCACGATTCTCTCTCTACCGATTCTGAAACCTACCAGACAACAGCTTAGAAGAACCCTGAACCTCTGGACAAGGAGAATCCTGCAACCGTTTCTCGCGTATGCACTCTTTTTCGGAGTCGCGTACGTAATGGCTTGGAGTGCGATGACTATCTCGAACAGCAAGCTGGCCCCCACGCCGGAATTCGCGGTTCTGAACATGAACAACGTGGTCGGCTTGACCTTGGCTGCAACTTTCGGTGCCATGTTTGTGTTTGTCGCGCCTTGGCTCGGCCTCTTCGGAGCGGTGGTTGGAGGATCTGAGGCAAGCTCGAATGTGATGTTCTTTCCCATACAACACAAAGCAGCTGAAGGCATAGGACTTACCGAAGCAGGGCAGAACAGTTCCGCTTTCATGACGATCTATGGATCGCACGCGAACGGTGGAGGTATCGCCTCAGCCATCACGCCATCCAAGATCAACAACGCTGCAGCCACGATAGGAGCGGAGGCGAAGCTGGAAAGCGAGATTCTGAGAAGTCATGTTCCGCTCGTTCTGGTGATCACTTTCATCGTTGGCCTCATGACGGCTCTCTTCATCGCGCTCGGAATCTAGACGACTTGCCTAAGCGGAACGGGACAAGCGTTACATCTCTGACACTCGCAACAATCTCGACTTGGCGATACAAGATGGACTACTTCGGGACTGTGAGGGCCAGATGCTCGATCCGAGCCTTTCAGACCAAGCCCGTCGAGGAGGAGAAGATTCTCAGAATCATCGAAACAGTGAACCTTGCGCCGTCGGCTGGTGATCTGCAGGCATACGAGATGGTTGTCATCAAGGACCGTGAGCGAAAAAGCGAACTGGCCAGAGACGCCTTCGGTCAGAGCTTCATTGCGGAAGCACCCGTCTGCCTGGTCTTTCTCACGTGCCCCGAGCGCTCCGCAAGGAAATACGGACAGCGCGGTTCCGAACTCTACTCTATCCAAGATGCTACCATAGCCACGACATACGCCATGCTGGCAGCCACCGCACTCGGATTGGCGTCTACGTGGGTTGGAGCATTTGACACCGACGCGGTTGCGAAGACTGTTGAGGCACCGGAAGGCAGGCGCCCAATTGCCATCTTGCCAATTGGTTACGCAGCTGACTGTCCCCAAGTCACTCCGAGAAGATCGATCAAAGAGATCGTACACTCCGAGACGCTTGGGAAGCCCTACTCGTTCTCTTTCACGGATCAGAGCTATCAGAGACCAATTTGGAAGCCCAGCCCCTAGATCTCCTTGAAGAGAAACGGCTGAAGGCATCTCATCTTCTCGCGCCAGTCCTGAGGATAGAGCAGCCGCTCAGTCGCGGCCACACTACTCAGCAAGCTGTTCCCGTCCTGCGGGGTGAACGTGTATCCCAAGACCTCTTCGGGACTTCTGACGCATAGCGTGGGCAGGACAACTATCGTTTGATTGAGAATGCGCCCGTAGCGACCATGGTCTCGTCCAAACGAGAATGCTAAGGCCGTCTGATCCTTGTATGTCGTGGCCATGAGCGGATTTGCCTTGATACGAGCCAGTACCTCGTCAAGTGTGGTGGCCCCATAGAGCTCAAGCGAAAACCAGATCGAGTGCATGTACTGAGTTGGAATCTTGATGCTGCTCGAGAAGATGTCCAGTTCACAGCCAAGGCTCTGGAAAAGTGCGTGTGTGTCACGAGCGTGGTGTGTTCCGAATCTCCCCTGATCGTGCTCGTCCACCTTCGGGCTGGCCGTGAATCCCTTCTCTTCGCTGAGGTCTGAGGACCGACGCATACATACGAAGCGGCCCTCTTTGAGACGAGACATCCCGCCTTCGAACGCAAGCGTCTTGATGATAGATGCAATGTTGTGAGTATTGCATGAAGCCACTTGCACATACTTCTGCGATCCAGTAAGCGCACTATCGTTTATCCCATGAGCGTATATTGTTCCGAATCCGAACTCTGAGCCCTGTGCGACGAAACCTCGCGGACCTTCCATCTTCTCATAGTACTTCTTCTTGTTGTCAAGACCTGTTCCTGATGGGGTGCAGTCGATCACAACGGATGCCCGTCGTATTCCTTCCTCATACTCGAATGTCGGTTCCATTTCTAGCTCTTGGAACTTCTTCCATTTCTCCTTCTCAACGCATAGCTTTGCATCGCGTTTGAGAAGGTCCCAGACTTTCGTTCGGTCAGTCAGCAGCGGAGTCCGCTTGGAGAATGTCACTTCGTCAATCCCGAGGTCCTTCCGGAAGTCAGTCAGGAGGCCGATTAGCGGTTCGCCTATTGTGCCCGTCCCAATGACATGAACGGTATTCAAGATTCGGATTCCAGACTGGTTCGATGCCCCCATCGGAGATAAGACTACCTCTGCACATTGACCATCCGGAACAATCTCCTAGAAGACAAGGGCGGGCACTCGGCTACCCATCAATCGAACATCCAGGCCCCGGTCGGAGCACCTGAAGGCGCGCAGATCGGCAATGGAAACCCGAACCGTTATGACTGGGAATAGCAGACCTAACGGTTCGAGGGCCGGTAGTTCAGCTGGTTAGAAAGCCCAAGCTTGACTTGAACGTCGGCTTTACACGCCGAAGGTCGCCGGTTCGATCCCGGTCCGGCCCACCATATTCCCCGCAGACACATCTGATTCAGAATCGTTATCCAATAGTGAGTTGTGAGTTAGGTAGAGTGATGAGGAATGGTCAAGATAACGTACCAGCCTTGGGAGGAGATCGTCATCCATGAGGTCGTCGAGTACTCTTTGCCAGCGTTGCTTGAGATCCAGAGCTTCGGGGTCCCCCCGGGGTCCCTGGGGAGAAGCCTGATGTGGGCGAGCGGCGTTGCGTTCACATATGCTTCAATGCCTGCAAGCGATGATGTTGTGGATGAGCAGATGAAGGGTAGGATGCATTGGGCCAGCGTCGTGTTCGCCACAATGCCCACTTATGAAAGCGCAGTCCTCATGCAAGAGACCAGCGTACGAATCCCAATTGCCGACGTAAGCAGCAATCCGACCCTGTATGCCGTCGCCAGGTGGCTGCACGACCGCGCAGCCTAGCTTCACAGTTCACAGAACGGAACTGGTGATTCTAGAGGACAACTGAGAGCAGTTTTCTCAGTTGAAGGCCTCGCGCGTTCTTCCGGTATGCGCCCATGTTGAGGATTTCTTCGACTTCCATCTTGTTCCACACCTACCACTCACGGTACATCAGTGTTCCTATATAAGTACAATGTCGTTTTTCGATACATGCCATGAGCACACGTAGCCCTACGCCATGGGAAGAGTGTCGTACGCCCGAGAAACACGCTGACAGGAACCGGCCTAATTTGCTGCTGGGCGCGCAGTAGCCAATCCTGTAGACTGGTTCTGATTCCTCTGGCACTCTACTTGGCCAAATGTTCCAGAGTCTCCGACGCCTCTCGCATTATGTCGTCGATGACTTGGGCGACTGGCTTGATCTCGTGCACGGTACCTATGCTTTGGCTACAGGGAATGACGCCAGCATCCAAGTCGCCGTCTTCGTACATGCGCTTGGTCGCCGTGCCGGCAACTATTGCCAGAATCTCGCCCAGCTCAGCTTGATGCGATTCCAGCTCGGCAACCTTGAGCGCGGCGGGGTTCTTCCAAGAGCGAAGGGTATTGTGCAAGGATCCGAGAATCGGTAGCGTGTCGAGTTCCGTCGCCGACGCCAAGGCTCGTTTTAGGTTATCATGAATCGGGCATTCAGTCGTGACCAGCAGCCTTGTGCCGAGAGTGACCCCCTCAGCACCTAGTGCCAGCGCGGCAAGTAGTCCTCTTCCGTTGGTGATTCCGCCGGCTGCTATGACCGGCACTTTGACCTCCTCTATAGCTCTGGGGACCAGAACCATCGTGGTCAGTCCGACCTCGCCTATGTGCCCCCCTCCCTCGGTTCCAAAGACCGTTACGGCATCCACCCCAGCCTTCTCCGCGCTCAACGCGTGCCGGACGCTGACGCATTTGTGCATCGTCTTGATGTCTCCGGCCTTCAGTCGTGCGAGCAAGTCTTCCGGCGGGCGATGCCCACTGGTCTCTACGATTGGTACATGCTCCTCCAATATCACGTCAACGTAGAGGTCGTTGTCGATGGGGCGCATTGCGGGGAATAGGCTTAGGTTCACGCCGAATGGCTTCTTCGTGAGACTCTTTGCCTTGCTGATGGCTAGTCGGAATTCGTCTTGGCTCTCGTACATGGCAGAGGCCATCATTCCCAATGCTCCAGCATTCGAGATTGCTGCCACAAATTCCGGCTTGGAGACATGCATCATGGCTCCGCCTACGATGGGATGCTCAACGCCCAATAGTTTGGTAATTCGAGTCTCGAACATGAGTTGACTCCACCTAGCGGGTCACGCGATCACAATTTCACACTTTCTACAGCTCAACGTAGGCTAGTTGAAGCCTCTTCTGTCTCAGAAGATGGCCAGTACGGACGAAAGCTGCAACTAGACGGTCTTCTGGGGGGGCTTGACCTTCTTCTTGGACTGTGTCGGCTTCGCTTTCTCATGAGGTGTCTCATGTATCGCTACCGATCTAGTTGAGATCAGTGGGACAGACTTGGCAGGTCGTCGTCTGGTGGTTGCGACAAGGACTAGTCCGATTCCCAGCACGAAGGCTCCTCCGATGCCAAGTGCTATTGTCGCGTACAGAATGGTGCTGTCGGTTCTCCAGACTGCTCTCACGGTGTGAGGTGAATCCATGATGATCGTGCCCACCGTGGAACTTGATTCCACGTCTCCGGTCCACCTGTCAAAGACCTGACTCACTCCGTATCCGATCTCGACCTGAGCTGTGACTGAGAACTCAGCAGAGTCCCCGGCATCATACCATCCGCCTCCGTCCGCAGCGCCGTATTCAGATGAGACCGTGAGAAGATATTGTGTCCTGTAGCGCGCTACGGCGGTGTGGGGGACATCCATCGTGATCTCGATCGGGTTTCCAGATACCGGAACTGAATCGACTATCCAATGCCGGAAGACGTACCGGATTCCAGCGCCACCTGGAATCTGAGCAGGCACGGCACCCATCACTACGGAGTCGCCTGAGGTATACCAGTCCTCCCCGGTTGCATAGGTGATGCCCGGAGGATCCACTGACACCTTCAGATACTTCTCGAAGCGATAATTCGCGACAACAGTCTTTGCAGAGTCCATGGTGATTGCACCGCTAGGTGCACTCCCTGAGAAGTCTCCGCTCCAGTGCGAGAAAACGTAGCGTTGGTTCGTGCCGGCGGGAACGATGATGGAAGTCAAAGTGAAAGATGCGACCGTGCCTTGGTTGTATGTTCCCTTGCCGTTCACAGGAGCGATGCCAGGTGGGTTGGTATCAGCCTTGAGTTCAAAGGTCTTCTTTGTGTCAGCGCTCGGTGTGTAGTAGTTGTAGGGGTACGTGTAGTACCACCAAGGCTCCCAATAGTAGGGGTAACACCATGAGTAGTTCCATGGGTAGCAATAGTACCAGTAGTATTGATTTGGAAAGTCAGCGATCACGCTGTGCCAGGTAGTCTGGGCCGGGGAACCCTTTCCGATCTGACCGGATGCTGTGGCCGCATTCGGGCACAACAATGAGAGAACGAGTAACAACAACAAGAAACGAGCGGCCGAGCATGGAAGCGATCTGGCCAATACGTCTCAACTGCCAGTTGACGGTTCCTGGATCGTATTTCTGCATTGCGCAGTCTGCAAGAAGAGAATCAGACCCATGGACCTGCCTTGGATCGGAATTGCGTGAGGTTGTGAAGAACCAAGCGGATTTTCATCAGCTTGCGAGCGAACATGATTGCGTCGGCGAATCAGGACTGTCGTGGCGAGCGCGGCGATCAACAGCATGACTGGCTGGGCCACAGCCGGATACTCCGGGATCGGTCTGCCAGAGGGTTGAAGCTCGAAGTCGACAGTCACTATTCCTCCGTCCGAAACCGTCACCATCTTGCTCACGGGTGCGTACGCGGGGTCAACTGAGACGGTCAGATTGTATGATCCTGGCGCCACCCACATCATGTAGGTGCCGTCAGCAGTTGTGGAAGCGGTGGGGGGTTCTCCCGAATCGCTTTCAGCGACCACTTGCGCCCACGGAAGTGGGTGGAGGTTTCCGTACATGTCATACCAGTACACTGTACCCCGGATCATAGACATCGATGCATGTGATGGCGTGGCCATCAAGGAGAACGCTGCCAAGCCTAGGATCAAGAGGAGAACGGCTGTGATCCGTCTCAGAGCAGGCGCCCTATTCCACATTCGATTCATTGGATGTGCCGGCTTAAGCATACGTAAGCTTACAGACACCTATAACTCTATCCGTGCTGAAAGCGCCCAAGCATTCTGCGCCTATCCTTCGAGACAGCGATAAGGCTACGTGGCGACGTCTGCAAACGCAGAGCGGTACCCGCGCCTGTGATGGTTGTGCTAGATCCTGAAGTTCCATTCCTCAGTGCCGTACTTCTCCTTGACCAGACCAAGAACTGCGTCCAGTTCTTGCCCTGTTGCCGGTCCGGGAACAAGACGTGCTTTGAAAGTCTTCACGAAGGCGTCTCTGAGACTTCTCTTGACGCGGTCGATTGAGATGCTTCCGCCAAGTTCTCTCTCCAGGGATGTCACAGGAGCACAAGTGCTTTGAACGAATTTCGTAAGCCCTGTCATCTGCTGTCGTCGGAGGATTCTCCACACCATCTCAAGGTCTGTATTCGTCAAGATGGAACCGTGGTAGAGGATGGCTCCCCAGCGAATTGCGCCCGCTCCGCCCGAGATCTTGCGTCCGCGTACCATTATCGTGTTGACAGGGACCACAGTCGAAACCAGACCTAGATTCAACAAGCATGCAGCGGCGCACTCGAGTGCCTGCCTGAATATCAGATTCTGCAACTCGAGGCTTGAGTGAGATAGCTTGGGCGTGCATATTGAGTAGTTCAGGTTTCCTGGGTCGTGATAGACCGCTCCGCCTCCGGTGAAGCGCCTGACGATTTCCACGCCCAGCTCTCTGCAGGTGTCCAGCTGGAGCTCATGTTCCGCGGACTGATTCTCACCGATGACTGCGGCCTTCGGGTTTCTCCATAGGCGAAGGGTTGGGGGGGACTTCCCATTTCCAACCTCTCGCACCAACGCCTCCTCAAATGCAAGATTGGATGGAGCATCAGAGTATTCGAGGTCCAGAAGACGCCAAGTCTCCATCTTCAGTTCACCCAGGGACAAGCAGGAACATGGCGAACGTCGGTCTTCGGAAGCAGCGCGTGCTATCGCTCTGCAACGCTCGACCGACACCTGTCCGCCCTTTCCGGGAGAAAAGCGTGGAGTCTGAAGTCACTGATGTATCTACCAATCTTCGCGATAATTCCTGGAGCTTCTGTCCCAAGCGTACAGATGAGTGAATGTGCTGTAAGAGACAGCTCCTCCATCCCAGCAATGTCCCTCTCGACTCTAGAGAGGCGCACAGCTTCACGTAGTCTGTCCTGGAACCCTCCGACCGCGATTATCCTGTGTAGTCTTTGTCGTCTCCACTGGTCGAATTGGGCGATCTGATCGTCCGAAAGCCAAGCTTCGAAGCGTCTTCGGTCGCGATCTATTGACGTGATTCTGACGAACACAGGAACGTCCTCATGAATGCAGTAGGTTCCTACGATCTTGTCAACGGGAAGGTCTCTTCCGTCGCACAGTTGAGCCACCAACCCTTCTCTCGCTACTACTGTCTTGACGTGTGTGGAAACTGGCCCCATCTCAACCTCGATTGTTTGCCGTTTCAGGTCGATCTTGGACACGTAGGCCTTGAGGTTGTCATCAACCTCAACTTCTGAGAATTCGCGAGGCGCGATCCCGAGCTTTCTTCTAATGAGTTCAGTGAAGACCTCAGAATCTGTTCCTTGGACTCCGATCCTGACGAATCCATTGCCAGTCGCCCCTTCGACTTGCACCTTAACATCCAAGCCCCGAGACAGCTGGCCGAGTCTCGCCTCAAGAGGTGCTCTGAATGCTTCCTGATCAAGATGCAGAATCCTCTCCGCTGTCACGAGTTTGGCGCTCATGGTGATCAAAACCACATAGGCAAACGGTCGACGAGAGGCTGGTGCGTCACTGTTCTAGCTCGTCTTCTATCTGCTTGATCCGCCTTTCCAAGAACTCAACAACGGGGGCGTTGTCTGCGCTCTCAAGTTGACCGCCACATTTCGAGCACCTAAAGGATGACTCCATAGCCTCTTCGAACGTCACTCGTACTTCACCGCACTTCTTGCAGACGAAGAAACTGTGGCCTCTCTCATAGTCAAGCTTCTGCCTCAGCTTCTCAAGAACACGCCTCTTTCTGCTGCGGATGAAAGCGTCCAACTGATCTGTCTGCAGCTTCCAGTAGAAGATGAACCAGCTCGTCTTCTCGTCACGCACGCGGGTGCAAGAGACCAAGCCGTGGTCATAGAGCTTGTAAAGGATCTTCCTAACCGTGTTCAATCTGACCACGGATTCGTTTGCGAGCACCTCGTCGGTGGCTTCGCTCTTCTTCTTCAGGATGTTGATGACCGTAACCGCGTCATCACCACCGAAGAGACGAGCTACTTTCGTCAGCTCCTCATCCAAGATTGCCAAGTCAGAGCCATCTCCGAGCCGGACAGGTATCCTTAGTGGGTATTCCCTTTAATCTTCTTCCAAATACCCTAGAGAGTGGCTGTGAGAACCTTTTCAGCCTAGAAGCGCCATGCCATCACTGGCAGGCACCAAAGATTGACTGACCAACTTGTCGTCCTTCGCCTTGGGCACAGAATCCCGCGGGATTCCAGGATTACCACCCACGTGTGTTTAACGGCGAGAGCTTTCGGTGCAGATGGACTAGTCCTTGCGGATGTGGCCGACACTGCATTGGAGCAGACGATTCAAGACGTCACTCGACGTTTCGGAGGCACCTTCTGGATCAAGATGGGCCAGCCATGGAGACAGGTGATGAGGGACTGGAAGGCAGAAGGAGGAGATATAGTCCATCTGACGGCGTACGGAGTGTTGGTGCCCCAAGTGATCGACGAGATTAGGGCCTCGCTCCGCCCAAAACTCGTTGTGATAGGTGCGGAGAAGGTCCCTGGTGAAGCCTACGAATTGGCGACTTGGAATGTCGCCATAACGAATCAGCCCATAAGCGAAGTTAGCGCGCTGGCTGTGTTCCTCGATAGGTACCTTGAAGGAAGACAATTCTCGACGGAGTTCAGCAATGCAGAAGTGAGGATCATCCCTTCGGCGCGGGGAAAGCAGGTCGTGAACCTGACAAAAAGATCCTAGGTGCGCTGAGCTCCTGGATCGTTTGTGTCTTTCTCTTCCTTCTTGCGTATGGTGGCGATGTCAGCGAAAGTGATCTCCTTTGTCGGAGTCGTGGAGAGCTTCGGCGCAGGTGGCTCGCTTGTGGGCACCAGCAACTTGATGCGCAGAACGTGCTCCAGCGTCTTCGCCAGTCGGACATCAGGGGCCATCTTACCCAGCTCTATCTTTTGAATGATTGAGAGGCGTTCTTTCACCTTCATCGCCAGTTCTTCCTGAGTCAAGTCATGCTTTCTCCGGCCTTTCTGTATGACCTGTGGGTAGTTGTCGGCAAGATCGAGCTCTCGAACCTCTCTCGGGGCTCGCCCGTCAGCCAGACGAGGGGGAGCAGAACGAGGCGTCACCGCAGGTATCGGGATTGAGATAGCACCTGGTTTCGTCGGTGGCGGCCGCGGAGGCTCCACGTAGGGCTTCCCCATTCTAGCACATGACTCACACGCCATCATTCGTGCGCCCTCGATGATGATCCGATTCGGTATCCCACGGATCTGGCGCCCGCAGATGTCGCAGTTCAAAATGCGCCCCGGCCGCGAAAAGGGAACTACGTCCACGCTTAAATGGTTTGGTCGTTCTAGTCGAAGCGTGTCACCTGATGCAGAAAGCGACCTGGCAGGACCTGAGGAAGCTAAGGGGAATTGCGAATTACCAATTCGGAAAACGCCTAGGTGACAAGCTCTTCAAGGGCAAGATCGAAATCACAAGATCAAGAAAGACAAACAAGATACGCCTGATCTTTCGTGAGGCAAAGTTGATCTCCACTCTGAGAGCGAGAGACGGTTTTCTGGCCCTGACACCTCAAGGGGCTGACCACATCTTGAGATCTATGAAGAATCCTCCTCGAGTCGTCGTGGTCCGCAACGATGTAGCTGAGTTCATCAAAGCCGGCAGAAACGCATTTGCGAAGCATGTTGTGTCAGCGGACTCCTCAATCCATCCCCAAGATGAGGTCATATTGGTCGATGAGAAACGAGGGCTGCTGGCTGTCGGACGAGCGCACTTAGCTGGTTTCGAGATGACTCAGTTCAAGCGAGGGACGGCCGTGAAGACGAGACGGGGTGTCGGAGTAGACGCAATAGACTTATCCCAAGACGAGCGATGACGAATTCCGGTCGGTTGTCTCAAAGATGGCTTACAAGGCGTACAAGGCTGTGAAGGGAGCCCCGCAAGGCAGAGATGCTAAGCGGATGATGCAGAAGATGGGGATGCAGGTCGATGAGATCGAGGGAGTGACCGAGGTGCTGATACGCACCCCTACTCGTGAGATTGTCATCGATGAACCCGTCGTTACGTCGGTGGTCGTTCAAGGTCAGAAGATGTTCCAAGTGACCGGCGGATCGTCCCACGAAAGAGCCCCATCGACCGAAGCACCGTTGATGGAGATTCCGGAAGCAGATGCGAAGTTGGTCGCAGAGCAGACTGGCAAGTCGCTAGATGACGCGAGGACTGCGTTGAAAGAAGCTGGCGGAGACCTAGCAGAAGCGATTCTGAAGCTCAAGCAGAAGGGCAAAACCTGAGCATGCGTGACGACC
>CAZJVZ010000001.1:0-59889 GCA_964549795.1 uncultured Candidatus Bathyarchaeia archaeon | reverse complement strand
ATTCTGTCAGCAAGTCGGTGAAGGAGTTGTAGCCTGCCTGATTCCAAGCCAAGTCATCTATTCTGCCAGGAAGGATCATTGCGATCTTGATTTGTTCAGTGGTTGTCTGGCTTGGCCCCGTTGGCGTCTGTGTGAAGTAGTAGGCTGCGGCGGCGATGACGACTATGATGATTACTGCCACTGCCGCGATTGTCTTCATGTTTTTCGACTGATTACTCATGTTTCTTCAACCAAACTGAGGAACTGTAAGGGATAGGGTGACAGGTTTTTGTATAAAAGATTTGCCGGGGACGAGTTCATGAACACGAATATGTCAATGTCCCTCGGCCTATTCCAGGTCGACATAGCACACTCTGCTGACCAAGATCTCTCGTCTCGGACCCCTCTCACGATGCGCGTGGGCTAGATACTCTCGACATCATGTGGATAGCTCTCACTGAGCGCTGCTTGAGTCAAGCGCACGAACGATGCATTCTGTTGTAGTTCGGCGAGTGTTCTTGCGCCGCAGTAACTTAGACCCGAACGGATGCCGCCCACTAGCTGCGCGACTATTTCGTGGGAGTTCCCTCTGTAGGGAACAAATGCCTCGATGCCCTCAGCGACGTAATCCAAGAGCGCGGAGTCGTCTTCGCTTTCGGGAGTCCCACGCTTCATGGAAGCGCCGACAGACGCCATTCCTCTGTGAAGCTTGTACTTCCTACCGTTTCGCATGACCGTGACTCCCGGGCTTTCATCTGTGCCCGCTAGCATGCTCCCGATCATTACACTCGATGCGCCGGCCGCCAGCGCCTTGGTGATGTCTCCCGAGTTCCGGATTCCACCATCGGCGATCACAGGAACATTGAGCGCTCTTGCAGCTTCAGCGCATTCCATGACCGCTGTCAGCTGTGGAACGCCTGAACCAGTGACGATTCTGGTTATGCATATGGAGCCTGATCCGATTCCAACCTTCACCGCATCCGCCCCAGCGGCGATCAGGTCCTTGGTTCCCTCTGGAGTGGCGACGTTTCCTGCGACCACGCTAACCCCGCTGAGGTCCTTCTTGAGTTTCCGAACCACTTCGAGAACCCATTCAGAATGCCCATGGGCAACGTCAACTACGATGACGTCAACGCCTGCGCCGACGAGCGCGCGAGCTCTATCCAGGTACCCCTCTCTTATTCCGACCGCGGCTCCGACGATGAGCTGACCCTTCGGGTCCTTGCATGCTTGGGGTCTTTCGGCAAGAGTCACCATGTCTTTGCTCGTGATCAGACCGCGGAGGTATCCCTCTTCATCGACGAGGGGCACCTTCTCAATCTTGTACTTGCGCAACAGCTGTCTTGCGTCGTCGACCGAGGCCCCTGTTCTCGCTGTGTGTAGTTTCTCCGTTGGTGTCATGAGCTCGGAGACTCTTCTTGATTCATTATCCTCGAAGAGCAAATCCCGGGCCGTGAGAATGCCGAGCAGTTTTCCTTTGATGTCGACCACTAGTAGTCCGTTGATTCCCTTTTCCTGCATCATTCTCTTCGCATCAGCCATGGTTGCATTTGGCCCGGTTGTGTACGGATGTTCTATGATCACGCTCTCGGCCCGCTTGACCTTCCGTACCTCCTCGACCTGGCGCTCGACGGGCATGAAGCGGTGGATGATCCCTATTCCGCCGTTGTGGGCCATCGAGATGGCCATGGCCGACTCGGTGACGGTGTCCATGTTCGCGCTGACGATTGGAATGTTGAGCTTGATGTTCCTACTGAGATTCGTTGACAGGTCCACATCTCTTCTTGAACGAACCGGGCTACGTTTCGGAACCAGTAGAACATCGTCAAAAGTGAGTGCGTCTCTGATTGGGACGGGCAACGATGATTACCTTCCCTATTTCGGAGGTTCCAATATTAAAGTAGACACCTAAGGCGCTGACTTGCACAAGTCTATGAAAGGCGATGTGCGGTGCGGGATTAGCAGTAATTCGACAGTGTCGTGGGTTTCAAGCCAGTTCTGTCAATAAGCGCAGTTGCTCTCTCGCGGGCTTCGTCGACAATCTGGCGCTCGTTTAGGGTCTTCATGTTTCGTTGTTCCATGACTATCCGTCCGTCAATGATGACCGTGTCCACGTCGGGTCCGCTTCCTGCATAGACGAGGTCTGAGATGTGGTTGTTATTCGGTACCATGTGGACGCTGTCCAAGTTCACGAGGACGATGTCTGCGAATTTGCCCGGTTCCAACGTGCCGAGCTTGTCTTGCATGCCTATAGCTCGTGCTCCTCCGACTGTCGCCATCTCGAGGATCTTCTCCGCAGGCATCGTCATGGGGTCCCTTAGCCTAACCTTGTGTAGGTACGCCGCCAGCTTCATCTCTCTGATCATGTCGTAGCTGTTGTTGCTTGGGCCTCCGTCGCATCCGAGGCCCACGTTCACGCCCTTCTTGAGCATCTCTGGAACGTGCGCTATTCCTGAAGCAAGCTTCGTGTTGGAGGATGGACAATGAGCGATGTTTGTGCGCGTCTTGCTGAGTGTTGCCATATCGCGATCGGTAAGCCAGATCGCATGAGCAAGAACAGTTCTGGGAGTAAGGAGTCCAACATCATTCGCGAAGGCAACGGGACTCCTCCTGAATTTGCGCTTAGCATACTTGAGATCTTCTTTGACTTCGCAGAGGTGCATGGTGATACCCGCTTTCCTCTTCGCAGCCTCTTCAGCGATCTTCTCATAGAGGGCCTTGCTACAGGCTCCGAGCGATCGCGGACCGAACCAGACGCCTATTCTTCCGTTGGCTTTGCCGTTCCATCTGTCGATCATGGTGATTGTTTCCGCGAGGGATTTCTCGCCGTCCTCGATCATTCCATGATGCATCATCTGTTTCCTTCCGTATGCTGGAGTGTCCATGATTGTCTTGGCGAGGAAGCCACGCATGCCCGATTCCTCAAGCGATTTGGCGATTCCGTCAAAGCCGTACCTGGTATGGAGCATTACCTCGACGAATGAGGTTGTTCCGGACTTGATCATTTCCAGCATGCACAGCTTGGCGCTGGCTCTTCCATCGTCTTCGTCATAGTTGCCCTGCAGAGGCCAAACGTACTTTCCGAGCCAGTCAAGGAGCGATACATCGTCGGCACAGCCTCGAATCATGGCCTGCGCGAGATGTACATGGCAATCGATGAGGCCTGGGATGACTAGCTTCTTGGACGCATCGATTGTCCGCTCGGGAGAATGCTTTCGATGAAGGTCGTCCGTCTTGCCTAGGTCGGTTATGTGTGGACCTTCGATCATGATGGCGCCGTCGCGAATCACTCTCAGACGAGAGTCTAGGGTGACAACGACTCCATGCTCAATCAGAATGGAACCCATAATGAATGCTCCCAGACCATGTGCTGGTTCGGAGCCTATTATTCCTGAGCTTCACGTGGATCATCAGGGTTCTATTGAGACCACGATGAAGCTCTCAGTCTCAGGCGCCTGTGGAAATGCTAAATCGAAGAGGCCGGTGCTGTGGAGGAGAAACTAACGCTTGGAGAGCGGCGCTGGCGAGGTGAAAAGCATGACACTAGTCAAAAGGTTCAGGCGAGAGTTCTCGTTCATCAAGGGCAACTATGCCATTCTCGTCCTAAGTTGGGTATTGATGGATATCGCCAGCGAGATGCCTACGCCCAACTACCAGTACTACGTTCAAGCGCTCGGAGGAACCGGCATCGCGCTCGGATTGATAGGATTCGCCGGTTTCATGGCTCTGGCTGCCGTGCAGTTTCCTGGTGGATATCTCGCTGATAGATATGGGCGACGATGGCTCGTCTCCACGATGACCTTTGCGTTGGCATTGTGTTTTCTGTTCTATGCCTTGGCGCCTACTTGGCATTTCATCCTGGTCGGAGCTGTCGTGTTGAATCTCTGCCTGGTCTACCAGCCTGCTCTTTGGGCAATGGTATCCGATTCGCTTCCTCCCGAACGCAGAGGCATGGGCTTCTCGATCATCATGCTCATCAGTAGTGTTGTGACCACGCCAGGTCCTGTCATTGCAGGCGTTCTACTGTGGGTGTTCGGCTTAGTCCCGAGTATGAGGATCGTCTATCTCATGGTGACGGCTCTCTATCTTGGAGCAGCTTTCCTGAGACTGAGATTGAAGGAGACCATGACCAGCGGCGATCCCATCAGGCCTCAAGAGTTTCTGTCATCCTATCCGAGGGCCATTCGGGAGAGCTGGGGAGCGTGGAAGGTCGTGCCACGTTCGATGTTTTGGCTATTCATTTCGCAGACGATCGCAATGTTTGCCATGGCACTTGTGCAAGTCATACAGGCCTTGTACGCACGAGATGTGTTACTTATTCCGGAATCGATTTGGTGGATCGCGTACGTTCCGCTTTTCCTTTCGATGCTTGTTGTCTCGGTCCCGATTGGCAAGCTTGTCGATAGAGCCGGAAGAAGGACCCCGTTGCTCTTGTCAGTCATCCTGCAGGCTCCTGCTATTCTTCTGTTCATGTACGGGGATTTCACAGGAGTCTTGATTGCGATGGCGCTGCTTGGGGCGGCAATGCTTCTTGGCATGACTGCTGGTTCCGCGATGCAGACAGATCTCGTTGCCAAGGAGAACCGTGGGAAGATAATCGGGTTCACAAACTTCGTAGGCTACATAGCGATGGCTATGGGAATGCTGCTCGGAAACTGGTTCTATGTGAGCATCTCTCCTCAACTGCCCTTCTTCACACTACTCGTGCTTCTCATTCCTCAGTTCGTGATTACCCTGCTTCTGATTCCTGAGCCGAAGAAGAGAGAAGAGTAGCACACAAGCGAAGATGGGCGGCACGAGACCCGGACGATCTATGCTGGGGCTGGCGTCTCATTGAGGGAGATCACTGGACCGAGCAGGATCCAAGCCGCTGCCAGCACGTACACCACACCGCCGATCATGATTGTCGCTACGACGCCTATCTGCGTCCCGAGAATTCCACCGATGAAAGAACCTACCGGTATTGTGCCCCAGACTATCGTACGCATTGTAGCATTCATCCGACCCTGGAGCCGGTCAGGCGTGATCGCTTGCCTGAGGCTGACTTGATTGATGTTGTAGATCGGAAGACAGAAGCCTCCAAGCACCTGCAGTGCGGCTAAGACCAAAACGGGCGAACCGACGAGCGCCAGAGGAACACCCAGAGCAGCTATGCCACCGACGACTGTGGCTACCGCAAGAGCCCATCCCAACCCAACGCCTCTAGCAACTCTTGCCGCCAAGACGGCACCAGCCAGGAGACCCACGCTTCCCAGCGCGAAGATGATTCCAACTATCTCTGGCGTGAGCTTCAGCTGATTGTAGGCGAAGATCAGGAACACTGTGAAGGCAATGGAGCCTCCGAGATTCGATGTGGCTGTGCATGCTGCGATTCTCGTCAAGACTGGGTTCTTGGTAACGACCTGCGCTCCCTCCTTCAACTCCCCGATGAAGTTTGGATCGCTGTCAGATGAGCTGGGCGATGGCTTCGGCTCTGGCTTTCGAATCGACAAAAGAACCACTGCCGAGGTTAGGAAAGCCCCCGCATCGACCGCGATTGCCTTGGCAGCCCCGATCGCTTGAATCAGAAATCCAGCGAGCGCAGGCCCGGCAACCTGAGCACCCGACTGGCTGACTTCGAGCTTCGCATTTCCTTCGACGAGGTCAGCTCGATCCACCAAAGATGGCAGGTAGGACTGGTATGCAACATCGAAGAACACTGTGAAGACCCCCACAATCGCCGCCACCACGTAGAGCTGGTAGAGGTGCAGCACCCCGAAGACAAATGCCGACGGAATCGATCCGAGCGCAATCATGCGGCCCAAATTGGCAGCAACCATGATGGGTCGCCGTCTCCATCTGTCAGCCCACACACCCACCAGTAGCCCCAGAACCGGAAAAGCCAGTACCGATAGGGCTCCGAGGATTCCCATCTCAAAAGGCCCAGCGCCCAGCAGAAGAATCGCGACTGTTGGCAATGCGAGCCCAGTGACCTGTCTGCCGAAAGCACCGACCGTCTCACTCAACCAGAGTCTGAGAAAGTCTGGATGTCTCCAAAGCCCACCCAACGTCGCCAACTTCAAGTCTGAGATTCACCGCGAACAACTTGAGATTCCGCGAACAGCAGTCTCAACAATTGACGAACATGCGAGAGAGTCAAGTCGGCGGTTCTGGAAGCGAGTCCACTTTCTCGGGTCGCACAGCGAAAGAGACCTCTTCTTCGGTCTCGATTGATCCAGAATACAGAACCTTTCCGAGAATGATGCAATGCGACTCGACCTCAATGTCCGCCCCGTAAATCGATGTAGCCTTGCTCCGCCTCTCCAAGGTGATTCTCTGACCGTAGAGTGCTTCGACCTCTGATCGCTCTCCAATGGTGATGATGTCTGCGATCAGTGGTCCTCTGACGTGACCATGATCTCCGATTGTGATGGAATCGGCCCTAACGCCTTTCTGTGTCGTTATGGAGCCTCCGATTTCGACCTCTTGCGCTTTCACTTCCGATGCTTCGAGGCGCCCACCGCTTTCTATTTCGTTGGCGCGTAGCGTGCCCCCGATTCTGCATTTCCCGCCCACTTCGAAATGGCCGCTTAGATTCATATTCCCGCTGACCACAAGAACGCCGCCTACGTCTACGTCGCCCCCGTCTGCGTCTCCTTCGATTTTGATGATGCCGCCGACATCTATTTCGTCGAATCTCAGGTTCCCGACCACTTTTGCGATGCCGCCTACGTCCAACTTGCTTCCTGAGCTGTCACCTTTGAGCTTCACAACCCCACCGACATCTATCTCGTTGAATTCCAGCGGCGCTGTGGACACGAAAGCGCCGCCTACGTCGATTTGGCCGGTGACTTTTCCTCCTCCGATTTCGGCTGAGCCTCCGACGTCGATGTTCTTCCCTCTCACTTGTGCCACAACGTGGACGGACCCGCCCACGTCAATATCCTCAACCTCGGCAGTCCCAGCGACATCAAGCGAGCCACCAACTTCGACAGACTCGGCCTTCAGATTCCCATCGATCTTCGCTCGACCGCCAACGTCCAGCTGCCTGACTCGAACGTCACGGGCGACCTCAAGTCCTCTGTCAATGTCCACATCCTCAGCCGACAAGGAACCGGATACACGCAGGTTTCCGTCGCCGATGGACACGTCTCCTGAGATCTTGAGGTCTCCTCGTATCTCAAAATCACCGTCTTCTGCTTGAATGTCAGCCGCCGTGAGGTTACCGTCGATCACTACGTTTCCCTCAGCTTTGACGCTCCCACCCACGGTGATTGTGTCGCCTTCTGCAGGCGTGATCACCGCATCTCGTTCGATCTCCAGGTCGCTTTCTACATGGCCTAAGCTCATTCTCGACTTTCGCGGGACGGTTACTTTCTGCATGCGCCCTTCTTCCTGTCAACGGTTGAACTTGTTCAACGCGATATATGCTCTACCCAGCTCTCGCGCCCGTGTGTTCTCGATCGGGCTGAGTCCTGACCCATTTGGGTTAGTGAATGCTGACGCCGAAAGCTCGTTGGCCTTCATCGCTGTTCTGGCTTCGGCCCAATGATAGTACCCCAATAGTCGGTTGAAGAACGACAGGAAACTGTCGCGCTTCAAGATCTTCGGTTGAAACATCTTCCACTTCACCGTAGGCGCGTTTCGGCTTTCCAGAATTAAAGGTCAGTCCACGTTCCGTGATCACAAATGGACATCACAGAATGTGATCACGTGATGTGACTATGGTTGTTCGTTTCCAAGGAACGTCATGAATCCCTGCATCCTTCTGTAGGCGTCGAGGAACTCGAGACCTCGCCGCGCTATGGAGTAGAGTCGACTGTCATCGGAGACGCGGACAGTGAGCAGGCCATAATTCGAGAGGGTCCGGAGCATGGGCTTGAGCCTGTCGAGCGGCAGGCCTGCACCGTAGGCGATTCTGGTGACTGGCGCGCCCTCTGGACGTCGCTTGAGAACCTCAAGAATGTCAGCGTAAATGTCGATACGGGCGCGCTTCTTCAACGAGAACCCCAGTCAGCGAGTGCCTTGCTCCAATGATTCTTGTTGCGCATTGTTCTTGAATCTTTCATCACAGCCAAGTGGAGCATAGGCATCGGACACTGGGCTTGGGGCGATTCCGTCAGTCTGGTGTGATCAGGGCAGGCGAAACACCTCTTATTAGCCCTATCATCAATAGACGCTGACATGCCAGCTGATCATAGGATCGACTACTTGCGTCAGCTGAGAAAACAGGCTCAACAGGCCGGCGGCGCGGACAGAATAGAGACACATCATGCCAAGGGCAAGATGACTGCCCGCGAGCGAATTGAGGCGTTGCTAGACAAGGGGTCCTTCCACGAGCTAGACATGTTCGTCGTACATCGGACCACAGACTTCGGAATGGGCGAAAAGAAGGTGCTGTCTGACAGCGTGGTCACGGGCTCGGGCACGATCGATGGAAGACGCGTGTACGTGTTCAGTCAAGATTTCACGGTGTTTGGAGGCAGCCTAGGAGAAGCTCACGCTGAGAAGGTCTGCAAGGTGATGGACCTTGCAATGAAGAACGGCGCACCGATAATCGGGTTGAACGACTCCGGAGGAGCACGGATTCAAGAGGGCGTGGTCAGCTTGGGCGCATATGCAGATATCTTCTTGCGAAATACCTTGGCGTCCGGCGTGATTCCCCAGATTAGCGCCGTCATGGGACCTTGTGCGGGCGGTGCTGTCTACAGTCCCGCGTTGACAGATTTCATTTTCATGGTGAAGAACTCGAGTCACATGTTCATCACCGGACCGGATGTCGTAAAGGCCGTAACGCGCGAAGAGGTGACGTTCGAAGATCTAGGCGGAGCGTTGGCGCACAGCACGAAGAGCGGAGTCTGTCACGTCATGGCAGAGGACGAGACTGAAGCTCTCTCGCTCATCCGCCAGCTGATCAGCTACCTCCCTTCAAACAACATGGAAGACCCACCAAACGCGGAGACTGATGACGATCCACAGCGAATGGATGGACGACTCGATACAATTGTACCGGATGATCCAGGCAGACCCTACGACATGAAGGAGATCATCCGCATGATCGTTGACAACGAAGAATTCTTCGAAATCCACGAGAACTTCGCCCAGAACATCGTGGTTGGCTTCGCACATTTGGGCGGCCATAGCGTGGGGATAGTCGCCAACCAACCCGCCGTCTTGGCTGGCGTGCTCGACATCAAGTCTTCCATCAAGGGCGCACGTTTCGTGCGCTTCTGCGACGCGTTCAACATACCGATCGTTACGTTTGAAGACGTTCCGGGTTTCCTGCCGGGTGTTGACCAAGAACACGGTGCCATCATCGCACATGGAGCGAAACTGCTGTACGCCTATTGCGAAGCTACTGTGCCCAAACTGACGGTAATCACGCGAAAAGCCTACGGAGGCGCTTACGATGTCATGAGCAGTAAGCACATCCGTGGAGACTACAACGTGGCTTGGCCTAGCGCCGAGATCGCGGTGATGGGACCGGAGGGCGCGGTGAACATAGTCTTCCGAAAAGAGATCGCTGAGGCAAAGGACCCAGCTGCAAAACGCGCCGAGCTTGTGCAGATTTATCGCCAGAAATTCGCAAATCCCTACATCGCTGCTGGACGTGGGTATCTGGACGACGTTATCGAACCTCGAGAAACTCGACCGCGTCTGATTGAGGCTCTGCAGACGTTGCAGAACAAGAGAGATACTAATCCGCCGAAGAAGCACGGCAATATTCCGCTCTAGCGCTCGTCTCCGAAAGCATCGATGGTGTCAGAAGTGCGTAGGAATCCAGTGAAGATCTGCGAGACGGTTCTTCGCGACGCGCACCAATCGCTAATCGCGACGCGACTGCGCACCACCGACATGTTGGAAATCGCTGCAAAACTGGACAAGATCGGCTACTGGTCGGTGGAGATGTGGGGCGGCGCCACATTCGACAGCGCCATGCGATTCCTGGGGGAGAATCCATGGGAACGCCTCCGCACCCTCAAGCACGAGATGACCAACACCCCGTTTCAGATGCTACTGCGTGGCCAGAATCTAGTCGGCTACAAGCATTACCCAGACGACATCGTTGAGCACCTCATCGTAGCGGCGAAACGCAATGGCATAGACGTGTTCCGCATCTTCGACGCACTAAACGACATCCGCAACATGCAACTACCAATGAAGATCACGAAGCGAGAAGGCGGCCACGTACAGGCATCAATCTGCTACACGATCAGCCCGGTACACGACATTCCAGGATTCGTGCAGATGGGACGAGAGCTGGAACGCCTAGGTGCAGACTCGATCTGCATCAAGGACATGGCCGGGCTGCTGTCACCCTATGCGGCCTACGAGCTCGTATCCGCACTGAAGAAGAATGTTGGCGTCCCGATACAATTGCATACGCATTACACGAGCGGCATGGGAACAGCGACACTACTCAAGGCTGTGGAGGCCGGCGTAGATATCGTGGACACGTCGATCTCTTCGATGGCACTTTCCAGTTCCCAACCGCCCACAGAGACACTTGTGGTTACACTCAAGGATACTGAACGCGATACGGGCTTGAACATTGCAGCATTGGCTGATATTGCGCGTCAGGTCGGTGAGATTCGCAAGAAATACGCCAACTTCGAGGCCGACATCGGCGGCGTAGACGTTAACGTGTTACAGTTCCAAGTGCCTGGCGGTATGCTCTCCAACCTGATCAGTCAGCTACGTCAACAGAGCGCAATGGATCGTTACTATGAGGTGCTCGACGAGATCCCGCGAGTCCGAGCTGATCTGGGCTTTCCACCGTTGGTCACACCCTCCAGCCAGATTGTTGGGACACAGGCAACACTGAATGTGCTATCCGGAGAACGCTACAAGGTGATCCCAGAAGAGGTAAAGGAGTACATTCGGGGGCACTACGGGAAACCACCAGCCCCGATCAATCGCGACCTGCAGCGCAAGGCCATTGGAGACGAGAAACCAATCACCTGCCGACCGGCAGACATCCTTCCACCAGGATGGGAAAAGGCGAGGAAAGAAATCGGTGATCTGGCAAAGTCGGAAGAAGACATCCTATGCTACGCACTGTTTCCGCAAGTAGGACGCCTGTTCCTAGAGAAGCGCGCTAGAGGATTGGACGGTAGAAGAGAACTGGCTGCAACGATCGCGGCAATGATCCTTGAGCAAGACTCTACAACCAAGCCCAAGATGACTGTGCCGCAGGCCGGCCGATTTTCTCCATGGAAGATGGCGAATCGTTCAGGCCAAGCTTCAGGGTGGAGACAATGGTAGAGAAGCTCAAGCTGGTGCTGGACGGAGTGTCGTACGAGATTGAACGCCAAGGCAACCTGCTGCTGGTTGACGGACAAGAGTTCCCATGGACGATCGAAGGCAGCTCGGTCACTGTGCGGGGCAACTCCCACAAGGCCGAGACTAGCGGGAACACAGCTACAATAGACGGAGTGGACTACCCGTTTGAGGTCATAGGGCTGGAAGAGCAGAAGCCACGCAAGGCACGGAAAACCGCAAAGCTATCAACTGCCGCTGAGGCGGGCGCGATCATAGCTATCATGCCGGGCTCGATTGTCAAGGTACTGAAGAAGGCTGGAGATCGGGTCGAAGCGGGTGAAGTGGTTCTCATCCTTGAAGCGATGAAGATGCAGAACGAGTTGCGGGCCAGCAAGGCCGGAGCGATCAAGCAGATCAACGTCAGAGAAGGCGAGTCTGTAGGGATGCGCCAGGTACTCGCAATCATCGAGTAGTCATTCTTAGGCTGGCAGATAATTCCTAAGCCAGCCGTAACCCTTCTCCATGCCTCTGACTTAGCTTGGTGGCGATTTAGGGGCTTGATTCGACGACCATTCTTGTGCCACTAAGGAGGCGGGTTCCGGTGGCCTCCCTGCATCATAGCATGGCGCCGGTCCTATTCCCAGCCATGAGAGGTTGAGTGTCAACCCCTTTGTCTCTCAGCCTTTGTCATGTACACCATCATTCCGTGGGATCTCAGTAGAGTCAGTATTCGCATCCTCGACAGAGCGAAGAAGAGCAGCGATCCGAGAAGGCCGATCGCGACAATGCTTCCCAGTAGCACCCCAAGCCATCCGATTTCCAAAGGCATAGCAAAGAGGAAACTCAGGTAGCTGCCGACTGTCAGAGTGACTATCAGTATCTGGAGGACAACTCCAACAGATGCCCAGGGCGCGCTCCTATTTCTCGCCACCTGCCATGCAGCCAAAGTAGCAATGAAATTCGCGATCGCGCCACCAACTACATCAATAGGTCCGAGACCACCGAAAGAGTTAGCCACTACAGCTCCAATCGCCAAGCCAACGATCGCAGGCCAGCCAAACAGCATCGAGAGAGGCAGGAGCGCGTCAGCTACTCTCACTTGAAACATCTGAAAGCTAATTGGCGCGAGAAAAACGACGCCAACTGTATAGAGAGCTGCGAACACCGCAGTCAAAGTTACAGAGACGGAATTCGTTCTTCGCATATCTTTACCTCCCTACTCCGGGGTTTATTGGGCGCAACGGGTGGGAGGCCCCACTCACGCGCCTCAAGGAACAGGATCTACATAGACCATGATTTCTAGATTGTGGCAAGAAGCGTGAAGACGAAAGAGCAAGATAGTTGAAGTTGGAAAGCTAATAACTGGTTCAGCTCTCAACGGGAGCGAGCTTGTAGTAGTCTCGCATGATGAATGTCAGGGAATGTTCTCGATAACGTCCCCGGACAGCAAGGAATGGTGAGAAGATGAGTTTCGTAGCAGACAGGCCTGGAGTTAAACCTTCGGCAACATTACAGATACTAGATCGAGTCAAGGCGTTGAAACAGGCTGGAGAGGATGTGATAAGCCTCTCAGTCGGCGAGCCAGACTTCGTAACCCCGGAGCACATCCGAGCCTATGCAAAGCAGGCCCTCGATGAAGGGTACACGTTCTACCCAGACTCAGCAGGACTTCTGGAACTCCGAGTAGCAATCGCGGACAAGCTCAAACGCGAGAACAAGATTAACGCAGATCCAGCCTCAGAAATCGTAGTCACAGTCGGCGCCAAAGAAGCCATCTTCGCTTCAATCATGGCAACCCTCAGCCCCGGCGACGAAGTAGTAGTACCTGATCCCTGTTGGGTCAGCTACGTTCCGTGCATTGAACTCGCAGGAGCCAAGCCCGTCTATCTCCCCCTGAGCGAATCCGAAGGTTTCCGCATATCCCCAGATCGTCTTGAAAGGATCATCAACAACAAGACAAAGATGCTGATAATCAACTCCCCAAACAATCCCATCGGCAACGTGATGAGCAAAACCGAACTTGAGGCCATAGCCGAACTTGCGAAGCGCAAGAAGTTCCTAGTTCTATCCGACGAAATCTATGAAAGAATAGTTTTCGATGGCGAAAAACACTTCAGTATCGCATCATTCCCCGGAATGAAGGAATTCGCTATCACGATCAACGGTTTCTCAAAGGCAATGGCAATGACCGGTTGGCGCCTCGGCTACTTGGTCGCCCCTCGCAGTATCACGAAGGCTGTAGCAACAATCCACGGCCACTTGGTCACGGGAGCGTGCACGTTTGCACAGCGAGCTGCTGCACTTGCCTTACGGGACGAAAGGACCGACAAAACGATCAAAGAAATGGTTCAAGAGTACCAGCATCGACGTGACTTAGTTGTGCGCGAACTGGCAAAGATTGACGGAATCTCATGTTTCTCGCCTAAAGGCACCTTCTACGCCTTTCCAAACATCTCAACCTTCGGACTGAAGTCCCAAGAACTTGCCATGAGGCTGCTTGACAGATCCAAAGTTGCGGTCGTACCGGGAGATTCCTTCGGCGAACGCGGCGAGGGTTTCCTCAGACTCTCATTCGCCACATCCAGGGAGAGACTGAAGACCGCCCTCGAACGCATACGTGATTCCATTTCCGAACTCAGACAAAGCAAGTGAGGAGCGATTCGCGTCACGATGACATATTCCTGTCGCTCGTGAGAGACGAAGCGCAGCAGAACGTAGTTGCCCCACAACGCTTCAGTGCTTCAGGCTGTCAGTGCGACCTCATTTACGAGATCTATGCACCGAGAGAATGTGACGCCCTTCCTTCTCCTCATGGCTCTTATGAGAGTCTCAAGCATCGCGGCTCTTGATGCTTTTCCGGTGGTTTGCGGGTGCATGGTGAGATTGAAGTAGGGCACCTTGGCGGCATACAGTGCGTTGAACTCCTGCATCCATGCATTGAAGGCCTCACTGGGAGGTCTTCTATGTACCTCGAAGATGCTCCAGTCGTCCAGCAGCCATGAGACGGGAAGTTCGACCATTCCGGTTGGCTTTCCCTGATGTTTGATCACGTATGGTTTCTCATCATCCATGAGACTGCTGTCGTACCTGAGGTTGAAGTTGAGGAGATTCTCGATCGTGTAGGGGCTGAACTCCCAGTCTGGTGCTCTGAAACCTGCTGGCTTCTGGCCAACTATCGCTTGTAGCCGTTCAATGGATTTCCTGAGGATCTCTGTCTCATCCTTCTGCGAGTCGAGTTGGGCTAGGTTCTCATGCTTGTAGCCGTGGACTCCGACCTCGTGTCCCCGTCTCACAACCTCTCTCACGCTCTCAGGATAGGTCTCGGCTGTCCAGCCGGGCACGAAGAAGGTTGACTTGATCGAATACTTGTCAAGTAGATTCAGAATTCTGGGAAGACCCACTTTGGGGCCGAATTGTCCTTTGCTTCGCGCGACCGGCTCATCTGCGCGTCCGCTGTACGGACCACGAACGGAACTGTCAGCATCGACATCGAAGGTGAGTAAGACAGTGAATCTCGGGGCTCTTGTCTTGACCACAGTCAGGTCCCTCGTTGATCAGAAGAACAAAAGACGAAGGATTCGGCTATGTTTTATACGTTTTCGACGATTCGCCAATCGGACGCTAGGAAGGTCTGCCAAGGATTGGGATTCTGCTACCCGGAATACGGGCGTCTTCGCACCGTGCTGATGCACGCCCCTGGCAAAGAGCTTGACCTGGTCAACCTAGAGAAACATGAGAGATACTTATTCGCGGATGCTGTTGACCCGGAGGAGTTCCGAAGGCAACATGAACGCTTCGTCGACGTCCTTCGTTCCGAAGGAGTCAACGTCGTACTAGTCACTGGAGTACTACAGCAACGGCCTGAGCTGCTGGAGTCTATTGAGCGGTCACCGAATCTGGTCTACACTCGAGACACGGTCGCTGTCACTCGAGCAGGATATGTCTTGGCACGTATGGGAAACCCCGTGAGACGAAAGGAGACAGCTATTGTCGAGGCTACACTTCGTCAGCTCGCTGTTCCAATGCTGATGAAGACTCGTACACCGGCAACGCTTGAAGGGGGAGACCTAGTCTTCTTCGACGACGAGACGGTGCTTGTCGGAGTTGGAAACAGAACCAACAAGAGCGGCCTTCGAGAGCTGATGATGGCTGCGACCAAGTCAGGACTCCGTAGGTTGGTCGGGGTGCAGTTGCCTTCTTGGGTTCTTCATCTTGACGGGACGATGATGGTTGTTGATCGGAATCTGGCTGTCGTCCACGCGCGGTCTCTGAGAGGCGCGACCTCAGTTTTCGCGAACGGCAGACCGGGTAAGCGTCTCAGATTCCTCGAGTTCCTGAAAGCGAGTGGAATGAGGGTGATTGAAGTCACAGACTACGAGAGGCAGAGGCGTGCCACGAATGTCATAGGCATAGGTCCTCGCAGAGTTGTTGGCTACGCCGGAAATGCGAGAGTGAGACGGGAACTTTCCGAGAACGGTGTCGACTTCATTGAGATTGAGGGGTCGGAGCTCATTCGCGGCTTTGGCGGGCCACGCTGCATGACAGCCCCGATCTTGCGAGACTAGTGGCGAGTCAGACACGCTTCAAGCGGAAGTCTAATAGGATCAAGTAGGTGTCTTCTGTCGCTAGGAGGCTGAAGATATGATGCGCATTCTGTTCTTGGAGATTCTGTCTCAGCCTCGGTTCGCGTAGGCTAAGCAGAGCCTAACTTCCCATTTTGTTTCGAGGAACCTACTATACGCCGAGTAGATGGTGGGTTCCATGGATGTGTCGAGGTTGACCAAGAGTAGTGTCAGAAAGAGAGCTAGCGTCCACCCGGAGCTACTGGAAACGCAGGCAGCTCCGGTCCGGCAGAAGAAGCCGGTTCATCGAAGTGAGGGAGATATCCCTCGAGGCCGTCAGAGCGGACGCTATCGAGGGTGGGCTCGTGGATGATGTGGTCGCAGTTCTAGCCTCTGGGAAGGAGGCGGACGTGTACTTGGGGCTCTGGAAAGGCGCCCCTTTGGCACTGAAGGCGTACAGGCTCCACAGAACACCGCACAGGAAGAAGTCCGCTATCGGCTACTCATTGGATAGGGTGGGTGCAGTTGCGGCCAGAGAATTCACGGTACTAGAGAAGGCCTATCGAGCAGGGGTCCCTGTGCCAACGCCTGCAAGACGAGCAGACAACATGTTCACGATGAGATTCCTGGGAGAGAATGAAATGGCACCGCTGCTCAAAGATGTAGATCTTGAGCAACCGGCTGTGGTGGCAAAGCAAGCGATCAGCTTGGTTGAGAAGCTCATCGACGCATGCATAGTTCACGCTGACCTATCTGAGTACAACCTTGTGATGTGTGGCGAGCGACTCTTCGCAATCGATTTTCCCCAAGCTGTTGATTTCTCATCCCAAGTCACCCGACACCTACGAATTGAGGAAGCAAAGCCTCTGTTATTGCGTGACCTCCGGAATCTCCAGAACTTCTTTGCAAAACATGACATCGTGATAGACGCCGAAAGCGAGTATCATAGGCTTCTCCAGAAGCTTGATCCGCCCTGACTCGGCAACTGATGAAGCACCTCAAATAGGGAAGCAGACATGGCAGAAGAGGAAACTCCAACCTCACAGGGAAGTACCATGATCAACGGACTTCTTCAAGCCATCAGGAGAGAGTTCCCCCGCGCCGAGACCGACGCAAATGGGAGACACAGGATCTTCTTCGAAAACGCAGCTGGATCACTCGTCCTGCAACGAGTTGCAGAGGCCGAAGCAAAAGCTCGCTTGGATTGCTCCGCGAATGTCGGTGGCCCATCATGGGAATCGAAGAAGAACCAGGATGTCATGGTTGAAGGTAGAAGATCGGTAGCGGATTTCCTGAACGCACCTTCAGAGGACTGTATTGTCTCTGGTGAGTCAGCCACAAACTTGCTCTTCCATCTCAGCTACGCCCTAGGAAAGGAAATGTCAGGAGACGAGAACATTGTCACTACAGAATACGAGCACCACGCAAACGTCAGCCCGTGGTTGGAGCTTCAACGCAGACAGGTTGTCAAGGAAGTCAGATTTGCACGATTCGATCCTGAGGATGGGCTACTGGACCTGTCTCATCTGACGAGACTGGTCGATGAGAAGACAAAAATCGTCACCGTTGCGGGAGTCTCGAACGTGCTAGGCTCGAAAACACCACTGAAACAAGTCTTGGAGATCAGTAAGAAAGTAGGCGCCTACACGGTTCTGGACGCAGTCCACACTGTCGCCCATATTCCGGTTGACCTGCAGCAGTCTGCTTTCGACTTCGTTGTCTTCTCGGCCTACAAACTATTCGGCAGGCGTGGGAGCTTCATGTTCGGTCGGAAGGACCTGTTGGAGACTCTGAAACCGTACAAGGTACTTCCTGCGCCGGATCATGGACCGGAGAAGTGGGAGCTTGGCACACGCGATCAGGCCCTCTTCGCCTCAATCACGGCCGTCATGGACTATCTCAGTTGGCTGGGGAGTATGGCGGAGCAGGAGGTTCGAGATGAGATTTCCAGCTACGCTGGGAGAAGACGGCTTCTCAAGGCGGCCATGTCATGGATCGAGAAGTATGAACGGACACTCTCGGTTGCCATGCTCGGTGGGAGGAATCAAGCCAAGGGCATGCAGGCAATGAGGGAATTGGAGATCTATGGAACGAAGGATCCCGCCAAAGCACACTTGCGTGTTCCGACCTTCACTTTCAACATCACTAGCGCGGACCCGGAAAAGGTGACTGAGTATTTCTGGAACAAGCATGCGATCGCCCTCCTAGCCGAGAATGGAGGAGGTTTCTATTCTAGAACTCTGAAGACATATGGGAAATCGATCGGGGTTCGCGCTAGCCTCGTGCACTTCAACACTGTCCAAGAAGTGGAGGGTTTCCTGTCCAGCCTCGCCGAGACCGTGACGCAGTTCGGCAAGAGATCAGTCGCTAGGACTGAGAGCTAGGCCGAAGATCGACCATTCATAGACCGTCCGCCCAGTGAGCCACTTACTCACCGCCGTCAAAGGAATTGATGACCGATTTCTCTGTGTCTCCGATTGTCCTGAACAACTCGCTCAGAATCCCAGTCCCAGAAAGCCCTTGGTTATGGCGGAGCATCTTCGAGGTCTCGTCGAGAGCCTCGCTCACGATGTAGAAAGACAGGACATCCATCCCTCTCGGCCCTCATCTAGAAGTGCTGGCACAAAGATTTGACAGCAACACAGAATGACCAATAGCAGGCACAATCCGGGAAGACCTCTTCGACCCTCAAGCCTGAAGAACCTAGAACTGGGGGAGGTTTGTGCGAAAGTGATTACAGTGGAGAAACCTTTGATGCGGTTGGTTGAACTTGGACCGATGCGTGTTGCATATGCTCATGCTTTCAGCAAGACGCCAGAGCAGGATGCTTAGGACAAACTGAAGGCGTGGGCGGCCCCGAAGGGCTTGCTGGATGAGCCGGCAGAGCACTTCAACTTTGGCTACAACAATCCCCCTCCACCAGATCCCAGTGTACCCATCGGAGCCTACGGCTGCGAGATGCTGATCACTGTTGGGTCTGAGGTTGAACCAGAAGGAGAGGTGAAGATCAAGCAGATCCCGGGTGGACTATACGCCGTGGCGAGATGCAAAGGCACAGACAACATCTACCCAACATGGTCGTACTTGTTTCATGAATGGCTCAAGAGCAATGGTAGATACGGGCTTGATGAGGAGAACGAGCCTGGTCTGGAGGAACTCCTCAACGTGTCCGAAGAAAGACCGGAAAGATGGGTCTTTGACCTCTACCTCCCCGTCAAACCGATGAGGCGAACACCGCAATCTCGGCCCGTGTATGCGGGTCCCTTGGTGCGCACATACACAAGAAACCACTCCTCACGGCGGTTCGAATTCGGGTGCACGCATCAAAGAGGGCCGACGACGGATAATCGACTCCTCCGACAGTGGCTATTGGAAATAACATACTGCGTCCTAGTTCACGAATTGCCTAAGGCCTAGACTGCACACACCACAGAAGCGTATTATATTCCAAGATAGGTAACCGTGAAGCGTCAAGCATCGTTTGAGGTCAGGCCATGCACTGCATGAAGCTGTTGTCGGCGACGGCTATAGTGTTACTTGTTCTTGTCGTTGCTTCAGGCCTAGTCCTTCCGGCCAGAGGCGACGGCGAGACGATCGCTGTGGAACCTCAGACAGTAGATGTCACGGTTGGCAGCAACTTCAGCATAGATATATCGATACGCAATGTGGGATGGATGTTAAGGTTTCATTTCAAGATCACGTGGGATCCCAATTTGGTGCGATACGTCAGCCGTACTCTTCTCTTACAGCCAGGATGGAGCGTAGAGACGGAAACTGTTGATGGGCTAGGGGGTACCTACGTTCTTCAGGCTACTGGCGGTATGTTCTCTGATGACGCTTCATGGGTGACGCTTACCTTCCACTGCGTGGGCGGAGGATCTTCGCCAATTGGTATTAGCCCTTACCCAGACTCGTGGTGGGAGAATCCATCTGTGTTGGAGCCATTTGATGTGGTATCGGCAGGCACGTGTAACCAGCGTCCTGTTGTTCCCGTTGGCGGTGTCGTGACATCGGTCAATAGACTCGCCGTCATGGCACCTTACGTGGCATTACTCGGACTCGTTGCCACAGTCGCGGCTGTGATTGTAAAACCGTGCAAGAAGCCTGTGGATTAGGCGCCTCCGGTTCCTTCCCACTTCATGTCAAGGAATGGTTACGCTGAGAGTTGTTTCGGCATTCCTAGCTCGGTCCAGAGTAGGCGTCGTCGTTCATGGCATTTCCTTGCGTGTGGGTCTCATGGCACGAGCGTCCTAATTTGAACCCTCGTCCGTCGTCGTTTCAGGCAATTTGTGTGTGTGGGTAGGCTGGTGCGGGCACCCGAATTTGAACCACTAGATTGTGCGCTCTCAGCTACGCAACCTTCGGAACATCCGCAGGCGGATGAGCATGTGACACCGGTCGCTATCCTGTTCCAGCAGGCTTGTGGAGCGAAGGTTCCTCATGCTTAGTCACAGGCCGACCAATGCCCCTAGCGTACGAGCGGCTCAGTATCTGGAATCAAGTCGGGAGAGTTAGGACGCTCCTTGCAGTCTTGCACAGGTTTGACCCCTGCCTTGCACACATGTCCTTTGCTGTCTCATACTCACGACATGAATCACCCCGAATAGGCTCGCGCAGTCCTTGAGGAGCGAGCGCGTTAATTGTATAACAGTAGAAATGGGCTGTATAACAATCCAAGCGAGCCTAACATGTGATTGGGGGTTCCGTGACCCCCGTGAACCGGTTCATCCTCTCACGGACGAACCCCTAGACTGCCCATCAGTGACGCTGTCCACATTCCTGGGCCCAGTTGGAACGTGAGAATATGGATTGTATTGATGGCCACAGGTGCACCCCCCTATAGGGCCGCGTGGTCTCCAGAATGATTGGCCCTGATGTCAAGGCTGGTGTCATCCTCCTGAGCGTCTGAGACTTCATGCCAGCTCGCTCCATTCCAAAGCAATCGCTCACCCGCTTATCCTCGCCCCGGCGATCGTCATTGCGTTGAATCGTATGCGCCAGCGCATACAGGTCCCTCAAGAGGGCGGACATAATGGTGCGCACACACGCACACGAAAAAGCGCCCGGTTGCGGCGGAGGCAGAGTGGTCTAGGGAGCATGCTAGTGTGAGTGGTTTCGAGAGCAGCTCACCTAGACGGCTTGGAGATGTCAGAGCACCAGCTTCATTTCGCATTCGCCTTCAATGATCTGTCCAGTGTCTGCGAACCCCATCTTCTCGTAGAACTGGTGAGGCGAGCCATCGCCTTTGCAGTAGGTTAGACGGAGCTCCTTTGCATTTGAGTTCTGCTTGACGCGTTGGATGATCAAGTCCAGTGCCTTTCTACCATATCCTCTTCCTTGAGACTTCTCATCTATCATGAAGCGCCAGAGGTAATGCCGACCTTCCGGCGGATTTTCCCACAACATGGCGAAACCGACGGGAACCTCGCCAGCGTAGATGGCGCGGAACCAAGCCTCTTTCGTGAAATGTGCTTCAGCAATTGACACGGCATTCGGAGCCACGAATCGCTTCTGTATCTCTGACACGCGTAGATTGCAGATCGCCCTGACTGTGTCTTGGGTGACTTCGCGCAGCGACACTTCGTTTGTCATAGTAGCTTCCGTCATTGATGGGAAACCGAGAGAGTGATTCGATTGGCGGTATTTGAATTCCCTTCGTTGAACTCAGCGCCGGAGCGCCGCCACAATCGTTGCATTCGCTTGCCCGTGATCACGTGCGCACATTCACAGAATCAGAAACGGCAACCGACGATGCAGGTGCCAAGCAACTCGCTCATGTTCCTGGGAACATGCTTTCCATGAATCTCCTGCGATAGGGGCTGACGTTACTTCTGAGGAGCTCAGTTAGGAGGTAGTAGCTCGTTTCGAAGTCGGCTCTAGTGTCGTTATGGAACTTCATGACTGGCATGGTGGAAGATGCATCCTCCCACGTCTTGTCCCACGCTTCGATGGCTCCGATATAGTTGCGCTCTCGGTTACGCCTCTCCAGTTCGGCTTTGCTCACGATCATGACTACAAGCAACGGCACAACATCTTCGACTTTGGTCCTGAGCAGGAACTCGCGTGTGGAGTTGCGAGGTGCTGTGGAATCTAGAATCACGTTGAGTCCTCTTCTCAGGGCGAGGTCGCGCAGTGAAGCCAAGCACGTGTACACAAACTCCTCATCGGCTGACGGTTCAGACGTGCCGTACAGCATTGAGCGAACATCATCTACACTTAGTCTCACGAAGGTTGGGTTTTCAGAAACAAGCCGCCTCGCCATCACGGTCTTGCCAGAACCTGGATACCCACTCAGCACGACGTTCCACAGCTTCTTTCTGAAGCTCAGGTGCCCAACCTCCTAGAAGAGGCCTGATTCGATTCCTTCAGGATAAGCCATCCGACCTCGGTGACTCTCTCAGGCTAACTCCACCTACTGGGCCAAGGCCACCGACAATGTGCCGAAGCGGTGAGGGCAGATTGGTGCGCGCTCACACACGATTAGATATGCAACCCGCATACACATTACCGGAGGATCAGTATATGATGCCCGTCGGCCCGCTGATGATCGAGCACCGCCTCATTGAACGGATGATCGCCGTCATGAAGGTCACCTGCGTGCGGATGAACGAACAGGGCAAGGCGGACCTGGCCTTCATCGACATGGCAGTGGATTTCATCCGCACCTACGCGGACCGGACCCATCACGGTAAGGAGGAGGATATCCTCTTTCGGGACTTGGCGAAGAAACCGCTGACGCCGGACCTCAGCAAGACGATTCGCGAATTGGTCCAGGAGCACATCCACGGCCGGGAGTGTGTGCGGAGGCTCGTCAGCGCCCGAGACAGCTGCGCCCACGGTTCCACCGACGTCCTCCGCGACATCCTCGCTGCCCTCGACGAACTCGTCCAATTCTACCCCAAACACATCGAGAAAGAGGACCGACACTTCTTCCTCCCCTGCATGGAGTTTCTGACCAGGCAAGAGCAGGCCAAAATGCTGAACGAGATGGAGGAGTTCGATCGCAAGATGATACACGAGAAGTATCGCAAGGTAGTGGAGGGCCTCGAGGTAAGACCAGCCTAGCCACAAGCTAGAGAACCTGTGTCCTTCATGGTACGGACATCGCATTCTGAACCGTTGCGGCTCACCCATTTGTGCGCTTCGGGTAGTGCCGGCGGGAATCCTCTGCGAGCATCCTGAGCAGTGCGGCTTGAAGACCGTCAGCTGCAATAATGGGTCCCGGCAATTACCTGTGCTTCAGATCACGGACGGGAAAGTGGCTGGATATGGAATGTCGACTTGATCGGATCACGATTCATTACGAGGAACGCGGTGACGGGCGACTGTTCCTCGCCCTTCACGGCTGGCCGCTCGACAATCGGGCAATGTTAGGCGCATTCGAGCCGATCTTCGCGAAACGAAAGAGTTGGAAACGAATCTATCCTGACCTTCCCGGCATGGGAAAGACAAAGGGCCCGGACTGGCTCACGACTCAGGACCAGGTCCTCGACGTTCTCGCTGAGTTCGTCGATCGCGTTATCCCCGGTGAACATTTCTCAGTTGCGGGCCTCTCCTACGGTGGTCTCCTCGCCCAAGGCCTCGTGCATAGATTTGGCGATCGCATGGACGGCCTACTGCTTCTCGTTCCCAGCATGGGGCCACAGGAGACACGCGATCTCCCACCCCACACCTTGCTTCGCAGAGAAACGATCAGCTTCGAGGGTGTAGCCGAGGACAACGTCGCCGAGTTCAAAGGCCTGGCCGTCGTTCAGACGCAAGAGCACCTTGAGGCCTGGAAACGAGACATCATGCCGGGACTCAAGTCCGCAGACAGCAAGTTCCTCGATCGGCTCCGGAAGAGCTACGCTTTCTCATTCGACATCGCCCCGCTCCCAAAGCCTTTCACAAAGCCCACCCTGTTCCTCCTCGGCCGGCAGGACAACGTCTGCGGATATCGCGACGCTTGGAAGGCCCTTGAGAGCTATCCTCGTGCGACCTATGTCGTGCTCGACCGTGCCGGCCACGGTCTCCAAATGGAACAAACTGCACTGTTCAATGCCCTGACGAACGAGTGGCTCGACCGCGTGGAGGAAGCGGCGGTCGGGTGACTTGGGAATTCCGAGAAAGATGTGTGGCAAGGACCCGGTTAACCAGTGATCCCGATCACTACCAGACCGATGATGACGAAGATGAGCGCGACTATGTGAAACCGATCCAACTTCTCATGAAGCAATGCTACAGCCAGTATCACCGTCACAAGTGGGTAGGCGCTAGAGATCGGGACCACAAGCGACGCAGATCCCGCGTTCAACGCAAATGAGAAAGCGAAAACCCCGCAGACATTCGACGCAAGCGCCGTCGCGCCAAGAACCCACGCCTTCCACGAAGGTTTGCTGTTTCTTGACTGCACTGGTCTGGCCCTTCGGAACCATATGTATGCAATTGGCACGATCGTTGATGAGATTACGTAGAATCCGAGTATGTTTCCTGGACCGATTTCGTTGATTACCATCTTGGATGCTAGACCCCAGAAACCCCAAAGCGCAAACGCGAGCAGCGCAAAGAACAGAGACCTTCTCGGCATCGCATGCTCTGCGCCCGGGTTCGGCTCGTATGACAGGGCTACCACGCCACCGATTATCGCTGTGAGCGCAATCGCCTGGGCCGCTGTCAAGGTCTCAGAGAGGAAAACTAGCGCGCCGATGACGGTCAAAGCGGGATAGGCCGCGGATATCGTCCCCGCGATGGCGATCTGACCCTCCACAATCGATTCGAAGAAGCAGAAGTAGGCAACTGTGCCAACGACACACGAGATCACGGCCAAGAGACCGTCACTGAGGCCGATAGGCAGATTGTCACGCCAGTAGTAGAACCCTAGGAAGTATGTCAACCCATCAACGACAAGAATGAGAACAGCAACGCGGGCGACCCCAAGCTTCTGCGTACTTAGTTTGGCAAGTATTCCGTCAGTCCCCCACAGGAAAACGACCACCATCGCAAGAGCAAACCAGAGTTCCATGGGCACAAACCGGCCTGGGGAAGCATACTCATGAGACGTAGGTCGGTTATAGGATTCTTCCCCTGACGATCGGGGGACCAGACAATGGTGCGGAGGAGCGGCGTCGCGTGCGACATTGGCGGGAGCAATAATGCAGCGTGTGTTGGCGCCGTTGGGCACACACTCGTTCATGAAAGTTGAAGTTCTCGATCATGGTGCAAGGATATTGAGACAGATACGATCCATGAAGGGGAATGCGATCAAGCAGTTCCTTAGACCGGATCGGAAGAGGATCCTGATCTCGGCTCTGCTAGTGTTAGTGGCGCTTGCCGGATACATACAGAGTTGGGTGTTCGGTGGCAAGGACATGGATCTGCCGAAACCTCCGCTCTTTGACCTACTCGCGCCTCTTCCTTTCTGGGCAGTCTGGGTCCTGCTGTTGTTGCCTCTCGGTATGCTCTCAAATGCCATTGTCGCGATCGGTGGTTACGGTGCGGACTTCATTATGCGAGGACCTTTCTCGCTTTTCTGGGCGATCCAACTACTGTACTTCTACGTTGTTTCATGTTTGATAGCTTCAATCTGGACGAGATTAGGCAGGAGGGTGAAACGGTAAGATGATGCCCAGCCCATTCCTCCCTAGCCCATCACCTCGTCATCGTTTGAGAGAACGCCCGGATCATTGCTTCGGCATCTTCTCCCAACGGATAGAGGATTGGGCAGGTGCATCCGCTTCGGTTGTACTCTTCGACCTTCTTTCGGCAGTCGTCCACTGTTCCTGAGGCAGAGATGAGGCGGACCAGTTTGTCGTCGATGAGTTCCATCGCTCTCTCAAGACCGCCGGGCTTTGCGGGCCATCCGCCTAAGGCCTCTGTGACTTCTTTGATCAGTTCCTCCCTGACGCCACTTGCCTTTGCGATGTGGGGCTGTTGTCCGAGATATTGCGCGATCAACGGCCGCGCCCCATTCATGGCCTTGTCGGCGTCGTCATCGAGCGAGCATACAACAAGCTGAGGCCTGTCGATCTCTTCGAATTTCCTGCCCACTTTGTCTGCACCGGACTTGAGGTACTCCATGGCTGTCTTGTTGTACTGCGGGGAGACAAGGTAGTTCAGCACAACGCCGTCGGCGACCTCCCCCGTGAGCTCCATCATCTGCCACCCCGTCGCGCCAATATAGATCGGGATATTCCGCGGCGTGTCGGGATCGGCGTAGACCACGTCCAACCTGATATCTCTGACCTTGACGTAGTCGCCCTCAAGTGTAACCGTCTCCATCCGGAAGAGCCGCCTGAGAACATCAACGTATTCTCGCATGGCCTTCAGCGGTCGTGACCGATCAATTCCAACCTTCCAAGCGAGCGGATCCCACCAAGCTCCTATGCCAAGAATCATCCTCCCGCTCGACAGCTCGTCAAGGCTGAGAAATGTCTGCGCGACCAAAGCAACATTGCGAGTCCAATTGTTGATCACGCCCGTGCCAAGCTTGATCCTACTCGTCACAGTCGCCATAGCCGCCAACGGCGTGATCGCGTCCCGCGCAAGTCGCGACTCAGCCTGCCAAACCGCTTCGAATCCATGCTTCTCAGCAGACTGGGCATATCTGATCCCGTCGCGAATCGGATGCTTATCCTGAAGGTATAGCGCAACCCTTTCCACTTCCATGCCCGCCCCCACTAGAGCACCAAGTTACCGTCCAAGTGTGATGATGAGGCGTCACTGATACCTAAAGCAATGGGATTGCCCCCCGGAGCGCCGAACACGTCGAGCTGCGTCGTATGCATCTAATAGATGATCGATGACACGTGCATTGACGGACCATGAAGCCTGGGAAGACCGTTCACACATTCTCATCACGTGACGGACGAAACGTGGTTCTAAGGACTCCCACATGGAATGATCTTGACGATCTATTGGCGCTCATCAATTCGCTTGTGGAGGAAGGCGCGAACATACTCATTGATGAGAGAATCACAAGAGAGGAAGAGATCGACTGGCTGTCCAAGACGCTGACTCTGCTCGAGAAAGATGAGGCATTCTATGTTGTTGCAGAGGTCAACGGCAAAGTCATCAGCAACTCCGAGCTTCGGTGGAGAAAGACGGGGCACGATAGACACGTGGGCTCGATCGGCATAATAATCGTGGACGGTTTCAGAGGGCTGGGGATTGGGACAGAGATGATGAGGGCTCTCATCGAGCAAGCTCGTAAGACGGGCTTGAAGGTCTTGACCCTGAGCGTCTACGCAAACAACGAGCCCGCGAAGCACCTCTACAAGAAAGTCGGCTTCACAGAGGTCGGTCGGATTCCAAGGAAATTCCTCAAAGACGGCAAATACATAGACGAGATACTGATGACCAAGATGCTGGAATGAGGCCGAATTTCCAGCGTCGCCCCACCCACCTTCCTCAAACTCTGTATAGGAGTTCCAGAGACATGCAACAGAGAGACTGGAACTGAGCGAGCCATGGACTTCGAGAAGCTCGGCGCATTTTATCTCGGAAAGGAGTACGACCTGAAGAAGGGCAAGCTACTCAGCGAATTGGTGATGTATGATGCTCGAGACCTTACAACTCATGCCGTCTGCGTTGGCATGACCGGCAGCGGCAAGACGGGTCTGTGCCTTTGCCTTCTTGAGGAAGCTGCCATTGACCACGTGCCAGCCATCATGATTGACCCGAAAGGTGACATGACGAACCTTCTGCTCACCTTCCCTGAGCTGCGTCCCCAGGATTTCCAGCCTTGGATCAATGTCGACGACGCTCGACGCAAAGGCTTGACTGAAGATCAGTTCTCTGCACAGCAAGCAGAGATGTGGGGCAAAGGGCTCGCCGAGTGGGGCCAAGACCGAGCCCGGATCAAGATGCTCCGTGACTCAACGGACTTCGTCATCTACACTCCTGGCAGCGATTCAGGCCTTCCGGTGTCGATTCTGCAGTCCTTTGCGGCGCCGACCACCAGCTGGGAGACCGACTCCGAGTGGCTCCTTGAACGCATCCAAGGGACGGTCAGCGCGCTGCTGGGGCTTGTCGGCATCGATGCGGATCCAGTGCGATCACGAGAGCACATACTACTGGCGAATCTGTTTCAACACTACTGGCGCCAAGGCGAAGACCTAGACCTCCCGAAGCTGATCATGGCGATCCAGAATCCTCCCATCAGCCAACTCGGCGTTCTTCCTGTCGACACGTTCTATCCCCAGAAGGACCGCTTTCAGCTGGCAATCAGCCTGAACAACATCATCGCAGCACCCGGCTTCCAGAACTGGCTCAAAGGACAGCCTCTTGATGCAGCCAGCTTTCTCAGCACTCCGAACGGCAAAACTCGCCATTCAGTCTTCTACATCGCTCACCTGAACGACCGCGAACGGATGTTCTTCGTCACGATGCTTCTGAACCAAGTGATTATTTGGATGCGCTCCCAATCAGGCACGACGAGTCTGCGCGCTCTTCTCTACATGGATGAGATCTTCGGATACTTCCCGCCCGTGGCTAATCCTCCGAGCAAGCAACCTATGCTGACGCTGTTGAAGCAGGCCAGAGCTTTCGGATTGGGTGTCGTGTTGACTACGCAGAACCCTGTTGACTTGGACTACAAGGGACTCACGAACGCAGGCACATGGCTCATCGGCCGACTCCAAACTGAACGAGACAAGATGCGACTGCTAGATGGACTCGAAAGCGCGTCCTCGGTAGCCGGCAAGACGATGAACCGGGAGGCACTGAGCCGCATCATCTCATCGTTGGCCAACCGAGTATTCTTGCTACACAATGTGCACGAGGACGCACCAGTCACTTTTCAGTCGAGATGGGCGATGAGCTACCTGCGTGGCCCACTGACCAAGGATCAAATCCATGTTCTGATGAGTGGCCGGCAGCCTGACCAATCAGTCGCCGAGCCCTCGGCTGGAACGGGGGTACCTCCCACCATGCCCACCCCAATCACGCCTGCCCCCACAATCGTGACGCGTGAACCCTTGGCGTCACCGCCGGTCCTCCCATCTGAGATTCAACAGGTCTACCTCCCAACACGCCGAGGTTCAGCCGAGACGTTACAGAGTATTGAGAAACAGGAAGGCGGGCCGGTCGAGGTGCAGAGCAGTGGTCTGCTCTATGTGCCCGCTGTGTTGGGAATGGGTCGTATTCACTTCGTGGATCGGCGCCTCAGCTTGGATGAGCAAAAGGACTTCGAACTGCTCGCACAACCGCCGAGCGGCGGTGGGACTCCACGTTGGGAGGAGGCGGAATCACTCAATCTGACATCACGTGATTTTCTGAACCGCTCCGAGCCTGACGCTCGCTTTGGTGCGTTGCCCGAGTCTATCAACGAGCCGCGAGAGCTCGATGCACTGAAGAACGATCTCGTCGATCATCTCTACCGCAACAGCAGCCTGAAGCTACTGTACAGCTCAGCTTTGAAGGCGTATTCTCAGCCGAAGGAGAACGAACGTGATTTCGCCATGCGGTTGAGCCAGTCTGCACGTGAGAAACGAGACGCGGAGGTAGACGCGCTCAATGACCGCTACGGGACACGTCTGAGGACACTCCAAGATCGACTCCGACGCGCCCAATCAACCGTCGCCATGAAGCAGGCAGATGCAGAGGCTCGCAAACGAGAAGTCATGGTGTCTGCTGGAGAATCGGTGCTAGGTATGTTCCTGGGCAGGCGATCGTACCGCGCCGCTTCAACTACGCTCAGCAAATACCGCCAGAAATCTGCGGCTGAGATGCGAGCGCAAGAAGCAACAGAGAGTGTCGATACTCTGCAGAAAGACGTCGAGCAGCTACAAGGCGAGCTTCAGCAGGAGACGGCTGCCATCACAGCACGTTGGGATGAAGCTACGCAGAAGTTCGAGGAGGTGTCTGTGAGGCCGAACAGAAGCGATGTCGAGGTTGATACGGTGGCGCTCGCGTGGGCACCGCGCTGGCAAATCACATATCGCGACCGACAAGGAAGCACACGCACCGAACTCTCAAGAGCATACTAGTGACTGAACTGACACAGAAATGATCCAGCACTGAGTAGGTGCAGAGTCTCCGCTGGGTGATCAGAAAAGAAGGAATTGGAGAGATTAGCGGTCGTCTTGTCAAACCTAGAGTAGAACGCCTATTTCGTTAAGTCCTGAATCTTGGCGTTGGGAGCGTTGTTCTGGACTGACTTGATACCGTCCTCACATGCAGTCTTGGTCGTGTAGGCTTCGCCGGACGCTATTGGCTCTCCGTTGGGAGCGCGCAGTCTCCATCTGAACTGCCCCGATGCGTCCTTGAAGATTTCGAATTGCGGATCGGCCATATGTCTCACGGACAAAACGGTTTCAAGGCGTCACATCTTAAGTGTTGTGTCCCACACGAATCCCAACCTGAGACAAATGCCATGACAGAGCCAGATATCCACGATCACCGACGACACAGACGTTTCCCAGAGAGATTGGCCTTCACGTTGAACAATCCCATCAGAAGGTTCCTTGAGCCCCCCGAACGGCTCATCTCAAAGCTAGCTCTGAGACCGAGCGAGGTGGTCATGGATTTCGGCTGTGGGCCCGGTTTCCACACGATCCCACTAGCACGGATAGCCTCGAGGACGATCGCAGTAGATGTCTCTCAGCGAATGCTCGAGAAGACCGCCTCAAATGCAAGGAAGAGCGGCGTTAAGGTCGAACTCGCGAGGAGCGACGGAATCGACCTCAAACTCGCAGACGGGAGCGTAGACCTAGTCTTTCTTCATCATGTCTTCCACGAGATCGAGAACAAACCCGGAGTCCTCAAGAGTTTCCTCAGAATCATCAAACCATCAGGAAGATTAGTCATCGTTGAGAGGACCCATGGTAGCAGACTACTCGCAGGACGGCTGGGCCCACCAATCATCGATCAAATGGAAGTGGCTCAAGAGATAGAGCGGACAGGCTTCGCCGTCATGCAAACGATTTTGCATGGAAACGATTCCGCAATAGTCGGGCGGAAACCCTAGTCTGTGTGCCTCGATGCTTCCACAATCAAACGCTTGAGTGCTATGCGCCTAAGTGTTCTCCACTTTCACGAATACGGATTTGTCAGCTCCGCAGAGGGGACATTTCCACTCATCGGGGAGCTTCTCAAAGGGGGTCATGGGCACCACATCGTTGTCCGGGTCGCCTACGGCAGGGTCGTAGATGTAGCCGCAAACGCCGCACTCGTATTTGCTCATGTCACCCATCGCTTGGACCTCAAACGCTTGCAGTCGCCGAAGTTCCCATGCGCTATAGAAAAAGACTTCTTCCAAGAAAGACGAACGCTCTTGTGACTCGCCTAAGAGGGATTCTCTGTGAACGAGAAGAACCGAGACACATTTCAGGGGATCCTGGCAATTCTGCTTTGGGGTTCCACTCTCGGTTTCTCAAGAAGTCTTACGGAGAAGCTGGGGACACTCACAGCTGCTTCCTGCATTTTCCTGTTGGCAGGCTGCCTCTCGTGTGCCTATGTAGTCTTCTCTGGCGGGTTCGGAAGAATCATTCGTCTCTCTGGAACCTACATCATTGGATGTGGTGCATTGTTTGTGGTCTACATGGTGAGCCTCTATGTGGCGATTGGAACCGCGGCCAGTCGCCTGCAAGTCCTTGAGGTGGGCCTCGTTAACTACTTGTGGCCGGCCCTGACTCTTCTCCTAGCCGTCCCGATTCTCAAGAACAGAGCCAGTGTCACACTGATACCCGGGTGCCTTCTTGCATTCGGGGGCGTGCTTCTTGCCGCCACGGGTGTCGGCGTCTCTTGGGACGTATTTGTTGGCAATCTCAAGGGAGGCTGGTCTCCATACATGTTCGCATTCGTGGCCGCAGCATGCTGGGCGCTCTACTCGAACTTGGCCCGCCGGTGGGCAGGCGAAGCGGAGAGCGGGGCTGTGCCACTGTTTCTTCTTGGAAGTGCATTAACGCTCGTTACGTTGCGATTCGCGTTTCCGGAAGCGACCGATTGGACAAGGCAGTCTGTGCTCGAGCTCGCATACATGGCCGTTTTCCCGACTGTTCTTGCCTATGCTTTTTGGGATGCGGCAGTGCGTAGAGGAAACATGATCCTTGTAGCCTCGCTGTCGTATCTTACGCCCCTTCTCTCGATCATCATTGCCTCAGTATACCTCGGAGTCGGAACCGGGTGGAATCTGTGGGTAGGATGCATTCTTGTGGTTGTGGGATCACTGACATGCAGGCTTTCAGTGAAAGAACCGGGCTAGAGCGCTGGTTCTGATCTATGTGCCATATGCGCAAACAATCTCAAGTGCAAGGCACGCAGGATTAGACCGGATTTCACTTGGACACAGGGTGGCCCGAAGGCTTCGCGAAACAGGAGACTCCCAGGATCTCAACAGTCGGCAGAAGAACAGGCGACAAACACACCATGTCAGCGATCTCTATGCGAGGAAATACCTCTCGGCCAGAATCGGTCGACTCTTCATACGACCAGAGAGATACGCTCACTACGAGGCCTTCGAGTTACAACCCGAATAGCACCTCGTTCGAGAGTGGTTCCTGAAATGGCGAAGAATCTGAGACGTAATGCTTTGATCTCGCTTGCAGTCGTGCTTTCCATCGTATTGATTGGGCCGTTTCTGATTCCTATTCCGCCGCTTGAGGGCACGGTTCCGCCGGGGCATTTGGCCGACTCTGATAGTTTCTTCGTAGAAGTGAACGGCCTCACTGTTCACTGCAAGGCTGCTGGCTCTGCAGGTCCTTTCATTCTGCTTCTTCATGGGTTTGGCGCGAGCGTCTTCTCGTGGCGCGAGGTCATGGAACCGCTCAGCCACTATGGGGTGGTTGTCGCCTTCGATCGACCCGCTTTCGGTCTGACATCACGCCCCATTCCAGGTGAATGGACTGGTCAGAATCCATACAGTCCTGAAGCGCACTCCGACCTCACCATCGGGCTAATGGACCGGCTTCACATTGAGAAGGCAATCCTGGTCGGCCACTCTGCAGGTGGAACCATCGCCGCGCTCACCGCTCTTCGCCATCCGGAGAGGGTTCAAGCGCTCGTCCTAGTTGACCCCGCAATCTACCCACATACAAGCTCGGAGGATTGGGTTCGGTACCTCTCCTTCCTGCCACAGCTGCAACACTTGCGGCCACTACTCGTACGGTCGATTGCTTCGGACGGAATCTCCGTCCTGCGTTCTGCTTGGCATGACCCTTCAAGAATCACATCTGAGATCATTGAAGGCTACCGGAAACCGTTGAAGGCTGAGAACTGGGACATAGCCCTGTGGGAGTACACGATCGCCAATCATCCATTAGGGTTGGAGAAGCAACTTGACAAACTGACGATGCCAGTGCTTGTAGTAACTGGAGATGATGACCGTATAGTACCCACAGAGCAGAGCATACGCCTGGCCTCGGAAATACCCAACGCCAAGCTCGCAGTCATCTCCAGCTGCGGTCACGTCCCCCAAGAGGAAACCCCTCGGGCCTTCCTGGACGCCTTGACCGGTTTTCTGAACGTGATCTCGCCGTAAGGGACACAGAAATCGCGAACCACACTATGAAAGTCGTTAATAGACCCGTTCCTCGGTAGCTACTGACAACTCCACGATCGTCCGGACAATGCGCCGAGGGATGCGAAAGCGGAGATAGAAGACCGGAGCTGGCGTATTTGGAGAAACGATTCTCGTTCAGACTGAACGGACAAGAAGTCTCCGTATCTGCTCCTCCAGCCCACACTCTCCTCGAAGTCTTGCGAGGCAAATTGAATGTGACGGGTCCGAAGGAGGACTGCGGGAAGGGAGAGTGCGGCGCTTGCACTGTACTGATGAACGGGCGTCCTGTGCTTTCATGCTTAGTATTGATATCGCAAGTTGAAGAGGCAGAGATTGTTACATCTGGGGGTTTCATGAAGGATGGTCTCCCTGATCGTGTACACCAGGCGTTTGTGGAAAGTGGAGCTGTGCAGTGCGGTCACTGCACTCCGGGGCTCATTGTCTCAACTGAGGCACTTCTGACCCGCAATCCCAACCCAAGTGTTGAGGACATCAAGACGGCGCTCGCGGGTAACCTATGCAGATGCACAGGTTACACGACCATCATTCGAGCAGTCCAGCAGGCAGCACGCAAGCCTTAGGATAGATCAAGCATGAGACTCGGCGACATCACAGTCGTGCGCTCAAGGAGCCTCAAGGAAGCTCTGAGCACACTACACGACCGGCCAGAAAGGGTTAGACCGATCGCGGGAGGCACCGACGCGATCATCCAGCTGAAAGAAGGATCGCTTCAAACCAGAGAACTGCTTGATCTTTCCAGCATACGTGAGCTTCGATATGTTCTCAGAGAAGGGCCCACGATTCGCATCGGTGCGTTGAGCACATATTCAGACCTCATTGAGTCCTCAGTGCTGAAGAGTTCTTGCAGGATGCTCGTTGACGCTTGTAGGACAATCGGGACACCGCAGATCCAGAATCGAGCAACAATAGGTGGCAACTTGGCAAACAGTTCGCCTGCAGGAGACGCGATCCCGCCGTTCTACGTTCTGGATGCCACTGTCACCGTGCAGAATCGTGGGGGCAAGCGCGACATACCGGTTGAGAGGTTCTTCCTTGGATATCGAGAGACGGAGCTGAGGCAGGATGAACTCATCACGGAGATCTCATTCGAAGCAATCAACAGGCCTTCCGATGCGACGTTCGTGAAGCTCGGCCTCAGGGAAGCGCATTTCATATCTCTCGTCAATGTTGCAGTCTGGGGTCGGTGGAGGCCCGACGGAGCCGGTTTCTCTGACGTCAGAGTTGCCTTCGGTGCAGTCGCGCCTACTGTCATGAGGGCAAAGAAATGTGAGGAATTCCTTCGGAATCGAACACTCACAGAGGAGATCATCTGGGAGGCCGGTCAGATCGCAGACAAGGAATCATCGCCAATCAGTGACGTGCGAGCATCAGCTGACTACAGACGAGCGATGATACCTGCACTTCTCTACAAGGCCATGCATGCGCTGATCAGGCGCAAGACGGAGTGGGAGAAGCCGTGAGGGTCCGAGTCAAGCTCTATGCGTACTCTCCTCAAGCTCTCGAGAAGGACGAGCTTGAGTTGGACCTACGTGAAGGCGCGACCACTCAAGATGCAATCGACAGCCTCCCGATACTTGACAAGGTGTACCTCTACGTTGTCCGAAACGGAGTACGTCTCGACAAGCACATCGCACTCACAGACGGCGACGAACTCCTCGTCTTTCCCCCAGTAACAGGAGGCCGGTGATGGAAAATAGCCGGATCCACTTCAGTCCAAGGTGAGTTGCGTTGGGTTGGAAAGCAGGTCACAAAACCTGACGCGCTCGACAGGGCAACCGGTCGTGCGAGATTCTACTCAGATCTTCACTTCAAAGACATGTTGTATGGAAGAGTTCTGAGAGCAGGCCGCCCTCATGCCCTCATCAGACACATCGATACCTCACGTGCACAATCCTTGCCGGGTGTCGTCGCAGTTCTTACACACAAAGATGTGCAAGGGACAAATCGTTACGGAATCGTGACTCCCGATCAACCGGTCCTCTGCGAGGATAAGGTTCGCTATGAGGGTGATGCAGTCGCGCTCGTGGCAGCGGAAGACCCTGACACGGCAGAACGCGCACTCGATTTGATCAAGGTGGAGTATGAATCGCTGCCGGTGGTTTCGGATCCAATTGAAGCGATGAAACCCGAGTCGCCGCGAGTCCATGAAAGTGGGAACATCTACAGACACGGACACATCCGACTCGGAGACGCGGAATCCGCCTTTGAGAAATGCGCGGTCGTGGTTGAGAACACGTATCGGACCGGCCGTCAGATGCACATGTTTCTTGAGATTGAGGCCGGCGTTGGGCTACTAGATGAGAACGGGAACGTTGTCCTCTACGTTGGAGGGCAGTCGCCGTACCGCGACCAACTTCAGATCGCAAGAGCGCTCGGGATTCCACGCGAGAAGATCAGAGTAGTCTCGTCCATAGTTGGTGGGGCATTCGGCGGCAAGGATGAGGTCACCGTCCAGATTCATCTTGCATTGTTGGCTTTGAAGACGAAACGTCCCGTCAAAATGGTGCTTTCTCGAGAGGAATCCGGAATTTCTGGGCTGAAACGTCATCCCGTGACTATCACGATCCGAACCGGTGCCGGCGCAGACGGCAGATTGCTCGCAAACAAGGTCAGAATAGTGTCAGACACGGGCGCCTACGCGTCTCTCGGCGGCACAATCCTAGATGTCAGCATGGAAACCTCCTGCGGACCATACAATATTCCCAACGTTGACATCGACGCGTACTGCGTATACACTAACAACGGCTTCTCAGGTGCATTCCGCGGATTCGGCGCCCCACAGTCAATCTTCGCCATGGAATCACAAATGGACATCATCGCTGAGAAACTCCGCATAGACAGAATGGAAATCAGGAAACGAAACGTCATCCGAGAAGGAGACATCAGCACATTCGGCGTCAGGATTCCTGGAAGCATAGGAATCCATGAAACTCTGGAGGTCGCGTCCAAGTCAGATCTCTGGCTTCAGAGAGAAGCCCATAAGGCTCGATCGCCTGAGCCGTGGTGCAAGAGAGGAGTCGGAATCGCCTGTGCGCTGAAGGGCTTCACATTCGGCGCGCTTCCAGACTTCGGGGCGGCCTCGATTGCACTCAACGAGGACGGCACATTCACAATTGGCGTAGGCTGCCCAGACATGGGCCAAGGCAATGTCACAGCCTACGCCCAGATTGCCGCCGAAGAGCTGCATTGTAGATTCAAGGATGTGCACGTGGCGTCTGCGGACACCGCACTCACACCTGATACTGGATCATCATCTGCGTCTAGGTCCGTCTACGTTGGCGGGAACGCGATCATCAAGGCAGCGGAGAAGATGCGGGCGCTCCTTGTCTCGCATGGGGCTCAGATGCTCAGAGAACCTGAGGATAAGGTCGAATGCCGAGAAGGCGCAGTTGTGGCAAAGGACGATGTGAAAAGAAGGGTGTCGTACAGCCTACTTGGCCAACGCACGTGGGGCGCGGGATGTCAACTGCACGTTGAGGCTGGATTTGAGGTCCCGAGATTCGAGCGCCCGCTCGAGGGAAGCGTAGAGATTCCACACTGGGCATTCATGTACGCAACAGCGGTAGCGCTCGTTGAGGTCGACACGCTGACCGGGAAGACCAAGGTGCTCCGATTCCTCGTAAGCCCAGACTCGGGCAAGGTGATCAACCCGCAGAACTTCAGAGGACAATGCGAAGGGGCAGTCGTCCAGGGCCTAGGATACGCACTGACCGAGGAAGCAATCATCGAGGACGGATATCTGAAGACGCCGAACTTCACAACCTACCTAATCCCAACAATAATGGATGCACCTGACATCGAAATCGCACCTGTGGAGACGTTCGAGAAGACGGGCCCCTTCGGAGCAAAGGGGGTAGGCGAAATCGCCATAGTCCCAGTTGCCGCCGCGATCACGAATGCTATCTACGACGCGACTGGGGTCCGGTCATACATGATACCCATCAGGCCTGAACGCCTGTTCAACGCCTTGCGCATGCAGAAGAACGAGCTGAAATCATAGTGGCTTCAGTGAAGGTCAGGCTCTTTCACGAGCTTAGAACCGCCGCAGGAAGTGGCGAGATCGCGTTGACAGTAGACAACCTAGGCGAGCTCTTGCGAACCTTGGCTGGAAGGTACGGCGGCGTGACAAAGAATGTGCTATTTGATGAGCAAGGCCGCGTTCGAGAGTACGCTTTCGTTTACATCAACAATGTGCTGCAGAAACCAGTTGATATGTCAGTTCCGCTCAAAGACGGCGACATCGTATTGGTCATTCCGCCGGTGAGCGGGGGATGACGCATGCCTGGATTCAACGTCTACGTTCCCCTGAGCTTTGACGATGCACTCCGCTATCTCGAAGAGAATCCTACTGACACGCTTCCGATAGCGGGCTCAACAGATCTCCTCCCGCGTATAAGGAGGAAACAAGTGTCCATCAGGAATCTCGTGGATCTTTCAGGACTGTCTGAACTCAGATACATCAGAGGCGATCGCGACAAGATTCACATCGGTGCACTGACAACAATCGCTGATCTAAGAAAGCAAACGGATCCTCCCGCCTGGGGCAGGCTCCTCGATGATGTCACAGCGAAGTTCGGATCACCCAATATCAGAAATGCCGCCACCGTCGGCGGAAACATCTGTGCGGCTTCCTCGTCGGAGGATTTGATACCGGTCTTCCTTGCGCTCGATGCGAATGTGAAGGCAATTCGGAGGGGCGGAGTGCGAGAGATGGCTCTGAAAGACTTCATTGTTTCGAAGCGGAGAACTGCCTTGCATCCTGGCGAGATTCTTGCCGAGGTCTCATTCTCTAAGCTTTCTCCTAGGAGCGCGTGCTCGTTCCAGAAGCTCGGAATACGAAATACTCTGATCATCGCGCTTGTTTCCGTTGCAGCCGTGCTCGAAACAGACGAGACCGGTTCCAGTATCAAATCTGCACGGATAGCGCTCAATCGACTTAAGCGCAAGATTCCTGAAAGATCAGAGAGCCTAGAGAAGGAACTCCTCGGTCAGAAGTTGAACGAGCAGACGATTCGGAAAGCAGCCGAGGTGCTCGGAGACGAGTTGGCTCTGACGTCTGATTTTCGAGCCTCGGCCCAGTACAGATGTGAGGCTGCGAAGGTGCTGTTCCGCCGTGCCCTTACTGAGTGCCAAGTGGGGATCGCCAAGAAGTGAGGGCAAATGGCTAAACACACCGTAAGACTCAACGTGAACGGCAAAGACCACGCACTCATCGTCGATTCCACAGATAGATTGCTCGATGTCCTCAGAGACCGATTGAACCTGAAAGGAGTGAAAGAGGGCTGTGGAACTGGAGACTGCGGTGCATGTACAGTAATCATGGATGGCCAGCTTGTGAACTCATGCTTGGTGCTAGCTGTCCAAGCTAGAGACAAGAGAATCACAACAATTGAGGGCGTGGGCACTCGCGAGAAACCCCACCCGGTCCAGAAGGCCATGATGAAGTACAACGCAGCCCAGTGCGGTTTCTGCATTCCCGCAATGGTTTTGGCGGGCAAGAACCTGCTCGATCACAACCCAACTCCTTCGAAACAGGAAATCAAGGAATCGATCAGCGGAGTCCTCTGCCGCTGTACGGGATACTACAAGCTCATCACGGCCATTCAGGAAGCAGCCAAAGAGATGGTGGGGGTGAGAGCTTGACGAAGGCCGAACTTGTTCAGAAGCTTCGCGAAGCGGACAGCTTCGTAGTCGTCGGCAAGAGCGTACAGCGGCTTGATGCGCTGGACAAAGTGCTTGGGGTCCCGCTCTACACATCAGACCTCGTGCCTAAGGACGCACTGAGCGTGAAGGTTGTCAGATCCACTGTTGCTCATGCGTTGATCAAGAGAATCGACACAGAACCAGCGAAGCGGATGCTTGGCGTATCAGTCGTCCTCACTGCGCGAGACATCCCAGGACTAAACGAAGCATTTGCACTACTACCGGACCGACCTCTTCTAGCGAATGGCAAGGTCAGATGTCAGGGCGAGGCAATAGCAATAGTCGCAGCCCAAGACCCACAGGTAGCAGAAGACGCTGCAGACAGAGTCGCAGTGGAATACGAGTCTCTCCCCTCTGTGTTCTCCCCCGTTGAGGCAATGAAGCCAGATTCCATTCGCGTTCACGATACCGGAAATGTTGCCAAGTATCTCAAAGTCAGGAAGGGCGATGTGAAGGAAGGCTTTCGGCAGGCCGAGGTGATAATTGAGAACACGTACAAGACGCAGTTCCAAGATCCGGTCCCTATGGAGCCGGAGGTTGGGATGGCTTGGGTCGAGCGAGATGGAACAGTCACCTGTGTCGGTTCGATGCAAACGCCTTACTACGTTCAGACCGGTGTTGCCAAGGTTTTGGGCGTTAGCCCCGACAAGGTCAGGGTGATCCAAGCAACCACCGGTGGAGCCTTCGGACCAAAGTCAGATGAAATGCCAGTTGACACATGCGCTCTTTCCGCTTTGGTCGCGCAGAAGATGGGGAAACCAGCAATCCTCGCCTACACTCGACAGGAATCCATGATAGCCCGCACGAAACGTCATCCTTTCGTCATTACGCTGAAAACGGGAGCAATGAATGACGGACGCCTGATCGCATCGGAGGCATTGGTTGTCTCGGACACGGGAGCCTACGCATCGCTCGGACCCCTAGTCATCATCCGCGCATGTTTTCACGCGACCGGACCTTATGTGATCCCGCACGTGAAGACCGACGCGTACTGTATGTACACGAACAACACGATGGCCGGCTCATTCAGAGGATTCGGAAGCCCTCAGGTTCACTTCGCAGCCGAATGCCAAATGGACGAACTCGCCAAGAAGCTGGACGTGGACCCACTCGATCTCAGGCTCAAGAACATGCTGAGACCGGGAACACTCACTGCTACGAGCCAGATTGTGGACGACGCATGTGGACTCGAGGAATGCACCAAGCGAGCGATAGAGGCATCAGATTGGTATGCGAAACGAGCGGAGTTCGGTCGTGACCAAGGCGTATTCCGACGGGGAATCGGCATAGCCCTGATGTACCACGGTAACAGCCTCGGACCAGAAGGAAACGACTACGCATACGTCCACCTGCTCGTCAAGCCTGACGCGAGGGTTGTTCTAAGAACCGCGCTCACTGAATACGGGACCGGGGCAGTCTCAGGGCTTGCTCAGATAGCCGCCGAGACGCTCGGACTTCCAATCGATCTATTCGAGCTTGATAGGCCAGACACGGCGTCATGCCGTGAGACTGGGCCGACAGTCGCATCACGTGTCATCGTGATAGGTGGAAGGGCTGCACAGCTTGCGGCTCTGAAGGTGAGGGAGAAGATCCTCAATGTTGCGAGTGAACTTCTTCAATGTGACCACTCGAACCTGAGCATCAAGAATGGAATCATACATCACCCGCATCATCCACGACGCACGATCACTTTCCAGAACGCCGTCGAAGAGTGCTACAAGAAGAACGTGAGCCTCAACGAGACAGGCTTCTACAGTGCACCAAAGTGCGAGTTCGAAAACGAGAACAGCCAAGGAACCACCTATCTGCAGTACACATACGGCGCCGTCGTCGCCGAGATACAGGTCGACACAGAGCTCGGAATTGTCAATCCGCTCAAGATCACGGCAGCCTACGATGCGGGACGCGCGATCAACCCACTTTCCGTTGAAGGCCAGATTGAGGGAGGAACGATCCAAGCACTCGGATATGGCCTAACTGAGCAGTTGATTCATGTGGACGGGATTGTCGCCAATCCCACACTCGGTGACTACTACATTCCAACATCTCTTGACATTCCTGAGATTCAAACGATCATTGTAGAGTATCCGGGTGCAGTAGGTCCATTCGGCGCAAAGGCGATGGGAGAACCCCCTGTGGATTTGCCGGCGGCTGCGCTTGCCAATGCAATTGCGCATGCGACCGGGTCAAGAGTCTTTGAGCTACCGCTCACTGCCGAACGGGTTCTCTTCGCAGCCAAGAAAGGGCGACCTTGAATTCTCTGAATCCGTTTTCAGGAACTGCTTTTATTGAGGCGTTCTCGTCCGTAGGAGGCACACAATTAGGATCAGAGAGGTAATGGGATTGTGGAATCTCAAGGCTGAACAGAAGATCTTCCAGATCGGAGGCGTCAGCATAGGAGGCGCTCCAGGAGAACGCCCCGTCGTATTGGTTGGAACACTCTTCTATCATGGTCACAGAATAGTCAAAGATGAGAATGTGGGCACCTTTGATGAGGACGCTGCTGAGCAGCTCATCAAGACCCAGGACGAGATGTCCGACCGAACCGGCAACCCTGCAATGATCGATGTCGTAGGGGCAAGCCTTCCTGCGATGCAAAGACATCTCGAGTTTGTAGCAGATCACACGAAGGCACCCATCATGATCGACAGCCCCTCAGCGGAGATGAGAATAGCTGGCCTCGCATACGCGAAAGAGCATGGATTCCTCGATCGCGTCGTCTACAACTCGATCAACCCAAGCACCAAACCAGACGAACTGAATGCAGTCAAAGCCTCCGGCGTCAAGAGCGCCGTCTTCCTCGCCTACAACATGAAGGATTTCAGCAGCGCAGGCCGAATCAGCTGCATCAAAGAACTGTTGGATAGGAGACAAGAGTGTGGAATCGAAAAGGTACTCATTGACACATGCGTCCTTGACCTCCCGACGCTTGGTTCAGCTCTTCGAGCCATGTTCGAGCTCAAGAACGAGACTGGTTTCCCGGTGGGCTGCGGTGCGCATAATGCGGTTGCCCTCTGGAGGGGATTGAAGACGAAGATGGGAGAACAAGCCGTCAAACCATGCCTTGCCTCCGTGAGTGCTGTAAGCGCGGCAGTCTGTGCCGATTTTGTACTATATGGTCCAATCAACGATGCGAACGTGGTCTTCCCTGCAGTGGTAATGGTTGACACCGCATACAGTCAGATCCCGATTGAGAAGAAGATCCAAGTTCCGAAGACGCATCCACGTTACAGGATAGGCTAACGCAGACCGAGAAGACGATTCCATGGACATCGTAGAGTCCGCGGTCAAGAGGCTAGTCAGCACTCCTGGAGTGGTGGGTTGCTGGGTCCTGCCTGACGAGGACCGCGAGTCCATAAGACAGATTGAGACAGATGCGAATCGTCGCCTCGGGCTACCAGGATTGGAGCTAATCAACGCCGGAATAGAGGACATTCTTGGTCGCCAGCGCGTCGTGATCATCTCCCACTCCTCGCAGCTCCGTCATCCCCCAGGGCCAATCATAGTCATCTGCGACGGCGATCGCGTCGTGGGCGAGGAGATCTGGCAAGCTTGCCAGCTTGAAGAACTGTCGAATGACTCCAGAGCGCTCTTTCTTGGGAAGAGTCTGGTTCTGTATCGCGACAAACTGGTTGAGGCAAAGGGAAAGCCACTCAGACTCACCTACAAGGCGTTGCCATTTCCTGAGCTTGAGGAGGTTCCAGGCGTGAGGGATGTTGTCTCTGTCACGATCACGATTCCGGTGCATTCTGAGTTCTCGAGGAAGGCAGGATGGGATCCTGACAATCCCGACTTGGGCACGGTCCTAATCGGCTTCAACGAATCTAAGTAGGGTGAACATAGCATGCTCTATGATACACCTGCTCAGAAGCGAGCGCTGATTCTCACTTCGCTAACCCACTTCGTCAACGACGGTGTCTCGATGGTGCCACTGTCCATCTTTCCCTTGTTGCTCTCGCTATTCGGGCTAGCCCCGCCCGAACTTGGCGTCGTTGCTGCCATGTGGAACATCACGTCAGTCATGGGAAGCCCTGTTGTGGGTCATCTGTCGGACCGGCTCAAGCGTAACAGCGCTCTCATAGTGATCGGGCTTGTCTTGATGGCCGCCGGTGTTATGGGAACGGGTTGGGCAGTCACCACAGGCAACGTGCGCGCCTGGCTGCCTTTGGATCTGTACCCTGCGCTGGTACTGTCCGCGGCCATTGGGGGCTTGGGTTCCAGTGTGTGCCATCCAATAGGCGGAACGATCCTCAGTCAAACCTACCCATCCTCTAGAACGGGCATTGCACTGGGACTCAATGGTGCAATGGGAAGCCTAGGACGAGCACTCTACCCGACCCTCGTTGTGGTTCTGATCGCTGCCCTCAACTTGCCATATGGAGTCATCGTCCTTGGATTGTTGGGGCTGATCCCTGTAGCTTTGATAGGGCTCTTCCCAATTGGAAACAACCGAAACCGCCGCGAGAACTCGGCAAAGAATCATTCTACAGCATTTGAAGATAAGAAAGCGGAAGGACTCGGTGGCCCGGCGAAGAAAACTTCAATGGGTCGGTCGGCCAGAATCAACATTCTTGTACTCACGACAATCGCAATTATCAGAGGCACGTTCGGCCAGGGCGTCGTGAGCTTCCTATCAGTATTCATCGTGCAAGTCCAACAGTACTCGTTCGATTTCGGCGTCGGCGTGATCATGATGATTGCGATCGTGCTAGGTGTGCCCGGACAAATCATCTTCGGTCGACTCTCAGATCTCCACAGAGTAGGGTCCGTTGCAGTCAATACGCTCGGACAGAGCCTGACGATAATTCTCTATCTGATGACGCTCTCGAACCCGGTTGTGTCTGTGACCTGTCTCGCATTCTTCGGTTTCTTCACTTACAGTAGCTACCCTGTGTTCCTCTCGGCTGTGGCTGACTCGGTGCCAACGGATTTCCTGTCGTTGTCGAACTCGATCGTGTGGGGCATCGGAGTACTAGGCGGCAATTCCATTGGACCTGTCGTGGTCGGGTTGATGGTTGGAAACAATCTCTCGCTCTTGCCCACGATCTTCCTAACGCTTGCCATAGTATCCGGACTCTCGACGTCATTGGTCGTGTTGCTGCCTCGACGGCGAAGATGGCCGCAGACTGCGCCGTAATCATGACAGCGATCCTGCTCCAACGTCAGTTCTTGATTCTCACTTGTTCTTGGCCGATTCTGACTTGAGCGCCAGCAGGTTTCTGCAGTCCCTCACGTCCTTCTTGGAATTGACTCTTATGAAGAGCCAGCGGCCGTCAGCAAGTGGTCGCGTATTCTCAAAAACTCTCCGGACGTTGCTACCAAGCGCCAGATGCGACGCTTTCCTTCCCGGAGCTTCACCGAGAACGATTTGCGCCACGAAGGTGTCTTTCCCGGGGTACAATGATAGGAGAGCTTTTCCTCCCTTCCGGAAGCGCATTGCCCACCCGTAATTCACCCCATAGAATGCGAAGTCGCTCTTGGCTCGACAGTCCTCTTCGACGAATCGGATCAGTCCATCCCACAGTTCCCTCTTTGAGCCGAGAGAGTCCCACATTTCCCTCATCGTCGGCTTGTGATTCTTGTCAACGAATCCGCCGACCGCCATTGTCACGCCATCTGTCCTATTCAAATCCGTCTCTGACGGATCCGCGAATTGTTAAGAGTGTCGTCCAGTTGGGGGGTTTGGTGAAGCGATTATTCCTCGGCCGTCTTGGCTCCTCGGAACTGGAGCTTCTTGGAGGCCGCTTCGTGCTCCTGCCCGAGTCTTCTGAGCTTGACTATCTCACCAAGGATGCTCATTGCGATTTCTTCAGGTGTCTCGGCGCCTATGTCAAGACCAACGGGAGAGTAAACTCGTCGAAGCTGGTCCTTGTTGAAACCCTCTTTCAACAGTTGGTCGAAGACAAGCGCGGCGCGTCTTCGGCTCGCTATCATTCCAATGTATGCCGCATTTGTCTTGAGTGAACTCTTGAGTGCAGGGATGTCATCCTTGTGCCTAGTAAGTATCACGACGTAGCTTGATTGATCGACATTGATCTTCGGAAGTCCCTTTTCAACAAACTCGCTCACGACCTGCGCGGCTTCGGGGAAGCTCTCCTTCTTGGCCATCGGATCCACGACAGCGATCTCGAAGTCGAGCATCTTTGCCATTGTACTCAGCGCTTGTGCCAGATGCCCGCTTCCGATTATCACGAGCTTCACTGTTTGTTCCATGATCTCTATTGCTACGTCAATCTTCCCGCCGCAGTTCATTCCTACACCATCGAACTCTTCCTCGACGAGGTTGTAGCTACTCACGTGAACACCTTTCTCCCCATTCTTGAGAAGTTTGAGCGCTTGGGCAGCGACCTCGTTCTCGACACATCCGCCGCCAATCGTGCCGACGGTGGCTCCGTCAGACTCGATGACCATCTTTGCGACGCGCCTCGGCACCGAACCGGTATGGCTCACAATTGTAGCGACAGCGAAAGTCTTTCCCTCGTTCGCCAGTTTGTTGATTCTTTCTAGGACGTCACGCATCCCGAGCCCTTCCTGCCAATCGATTGGTTCACGCAGTGCGCATGGATCGCTAGTCATTGCGATGAGATTAAGTTAGCGCGCGGAAGTATCTGTCGAATTCTTCCCGAGTGTCGATGTCGATTAGAACGTTCTCAGTGCCAACTTCGACATACTTGACTTCCGACCGATGATGATTGATTACTGCTTTCAGCCCGAACGTATTCTCATCAATTCGGGAGGTTTCTTGGAAGAGCGCTCTGTCCAAGAGAATTGGGTGCCCACTCTGATGTTTGTGCGAAGCTATCACGATGGGGCTGTGGGACTTCCTGTACTCGTCTATGACGCTGTTGATGGATTGTTCGTCCACAAGTGCAACGTCGGCAGGAAGAATCATCACGGCTTCTGCGTTGCTCGCGACAACAGTCAACCCCACTTTGACGCTTTCACTCTGGCCTTTCACGTAACTCTCATTGACAACTAGCCTGCAGTCGAGCCTCACGAGTTGCTCCCTGACCTTCTCAGTTTCGTGTCCGAGCACGACGATGACCTCGTCGGCGTTGGACTTCTTTGCGGTCTTTACGACGTGCTGGATCAGGGTCTCGCCATCGAGCTTCAGAAGCAGCTTGTTCTCTCTCATTCTTGTTGATTTGCCCGCTGCTAGGATGACTAACGATATCATGTTACCGTGCTTCCCGCATCTTCATCGGAACGAATTGCGCTAACCCTCCTTTCGCCAAGATCTGGCCGTCTTTGGCCACAACTTGGCCTCGGACTATCGTTGTTGTCGGCCAGCCTTTGAAGACCCATCCCTCATAAGGGGTCCAGCCGACCTTGTAGTGCAATTCGCTCGCTTTCACTTTCCTCTCAGCCGACAGATCAACGATAGTGAAGTCACCGTCAGCACCGACTGCAATGTGACCCTTTCGAGGATAGAGTCCGAATCTCCTAGCAGGATTCTCAGATAGAACTTGAGCTGCTCGCCGTATCGTGATGCGATTCTTGTTGACCCCCTCACTGAGGACGATGGGGAGCATCGTTTCTATGCTGGGTATTCCGCCCCAAGCGTCCCAGATGTTCTCCCATCCAATCTCTTTCTCGTCAGCTTCTCCAGGCGCATGTTCAGACGAGATCATGTCGATTGTTCTATTGGCCAGTCCATGCCACAAGGCGAGCACGTCGGCCTCGGTCTTCAGCGGAGGGCTCATCTTCAGGTATGGTCCGAGTTTCAACACGTCGGCTCTTGTGAGCGTCAAGTAGTGTGGACACGTCTCAGCTGTGACGTTCGATTTCCTTCGTTTGGCTGTTGAGATCAGGCCGACGCCTTCGCTCGTGGACATATGTGAAATGTGCAGCTTGCCTCTTGCGGCGTCCACTTGTTCGATTGCTTCTCTGACGGCTTTCTCTTCGACGGCATTGGGCTTTGATTCGTTGTGCGCGATTGGGTCGACACGCCGTGCTCTCTTCAGCTCGACCATGAGCTGCTGGCTCAACTGCTCATCCTCTGCGTGAACGTTAGTGATCGCGTGGAATCTCGCAGTGGCCTTCATCAGCGCGAGCAGAGTTGCTCTGTCGATGTAGTAAGGAGCGCACATGAAAGCCTTGAAGGAGAAGACTCCAATCTGGGTCAGGGCCTCGATGTTTCCAATGTTTGTTGAACTCATCATTCCTCCGTGAAGAGAGAAATCCACGATTCCTTGTCGAGTCCCTCTGTCGATCTTCTCCTTGACCGCTTCAGGCGTATCCACTGGGGTTCTCAGTACCATGTCGATGAGGGTGGTGACCCCGCCGGCCGCCGCGGCCTGTGTTCCTGTGGTGAAATCCTCTCGTTGAGCGAATTCGGGATCGCCTACGTGGGCGTGTACGTCTATGATGCCTGGGAGGACGAACTTGCCTTCGGCATCCACGACTTGGTCCGCCGTTGCAGCGATCTTCTTGGCGATCTTCGTGATCTTGCCGTCTTGGGTCAGCACGTCTGCGTGTGCGGTCTTGTCTTCAAGGACGAGGGTGCCATTCTTGATGAGAAGAGACGACGTGTCTTGCTTACCTTCCAATTGGGATCCGACCTGACCGACGAGGATCAGATGGGCACTCTGACTGTTAGAGATGTGCGTCTACGCTTGTTAAGGTTAAGATCATTAGCTTGAGTGCTCGAAGGAGCTGGTAGGAAGCCCGATATGACATCGATTCTGGTGAAGGGGGGCACTATCGTCACGATGGATCCCAATCGTCGGATACTCGACGATCACTCAACAATCATAGAGAACGGCAAGTTCAGAGCTATCGGAAGGACCAGTGACATCATGAGAGACTGGAAGGCTGACGAGGTCGTCGACGCATCAGGTGGCGTTGTGATGCCTGGCCTCATATGCAGCCACACTCACCTCTATGGAATACTCTTACAGGGAGCGAAGCTTGAGATTCATCCGCCATCTGATTTCACGCAGATCCTCCAGCGTGTTTGGTGGCCGGTCGATGAGAACCTCACTCTTGAGGACGCGTACGCGAGTGCCAAAGTCGGATGTTTGGAGTTTCTGAAGACGGGCACGACAACCTTCGCAGACACCTACTCCGGGCCGAATTCAATCGATGGCGTTCTCGACAAGATCTCCAAGGCTGTGGATGAGGTGGGAATACGAGGCCTCGTCGCGTTTGAAGCGACCGAGAGGCATTCGAGGGAAGAAGGGGAGCGAGGCGTCCGCGAGAATGCCCGCTTTGCTGCCGGAGTGAAGAAGAATGGGCGATCGAAGGCGATGCCGCTCTTCAGTCTACACGCATCTTTCACAGTCACGGACGAGCTGATTCAGTCAACCCGGAGGCTTGCGAGCAAGTACGGCGTCCCCGTCACGATTCACACATGTGAGGGTCTCGGCGATCTTCAGCACAATATCGAGCGCTATGGGAAACGCACGCTTGAGCGACTCAGAGATGTTGGCTTTCTAGGTCCTGACGTTGTCCTTGCTCATTGCGTTCACGTGAACGACAACGACATAGACATAATTGCGAATTCGGGAACGAAGGTTGCCCATAATCCCATGAGTAACATGCTCAACGCCGTGGGAACGGCTCCGATTCTGAGCATGCTCAGAAAGGGAATCCCTGTTGGATTAGGCAACGATGGCTACATCTTTGACGGATTCGAGAACATGCGAACGGCATACCTGATCCACCGAGCTGTCTCCAGAGATCCCAACGCAATCGACGCCTACACAGTCCTCGAGATGGCCACCATCAGAGGCGCCGAACTCTATGGGCTGGCCGATCAGCTTGGCTCAATCGAAGTAGGAAAGAAAGCAGACCTGATTCTGGTCAAACCGGATGTTCTTCCGACTCCGCTCGACTCAGACAGCGTTGTTGGACATCTAATCAATGGGACAGAGGGGCGCGATGTCAGGACAGTCATTGTCGACGGGGAGATCCTAGTAAGAGATCGCGCCGTCACGACCGTGGATCAGGTGGAGATTGAAGGTAGAGCCCAAACCGCCGCGGCCGAGCTATGGGAACGCCTAAGAGCAGTGAAACCTCAAGTAGACCTCGTTACTTCATGAATTCACTTACGCCTCGACCGGGATGGATCCATTGGTATACGGCGTGATTGTGATCGGTTCTGGCCCAGCAGGGCTCACTGCTGCAGTCTACTCTGGCCGTGCGTTGCTCAAGACACTGGTAGTCGCAGGCGCAGTACCAGGCGGCCAACTGATGCTGACTACAGAAGTTGAAAACTTCCCAGGCTTCGAGCAGCCAATACTCGGTCCCCAACTAATCGAACGAATGAGAAAACAAGCAGAACGATTCGGCGCAGAGTTCATTCAAGACGACGCGAGAGAAGTTGACTTCAAGAGCCCCCCCTTCAAAGTCAAGACCAGTAGCGAGGCATACGAAGCGAATGCCGTGATCATCGCAACTGGCGCCTCTGCGAAATGGATTGGGCTTCAGTCTGAAACGCGCCTTCGAGGACGAGGAGTCTCAAGTTGCGCAACATGTGATGGATTCTTCTTCCGCGGAAAGGACACGGTCACTGTCGGAGGCGGCGACGTGGCACTCGAGGATACCATCTTCCTCACGAGCTTCGTGAACCATGCGACTATAGTTCACCGGCGTGACAAGCTTCGCGCTAGTGAGATCCTACAAGAGCGTGCCTTCGAGAATCCCAAGATATCGTTCGTTTGGGATTCTATTGTGGAAGACATTCTTGGCGGACAGAAGGTTGAAGGTGTCCGTGTCAGAAATGTGAAGACCGGGAAACAGGAAGTGATCAAGTGCGATGGTGTGTTCGTCGCGATTGGCCACCAACCCAACACCGCCATCTTCCAGGGCCAAATCGAGCTGGACGAGAAAGGGTATGTCATCACACGCCATGCGACTGCAACTAGCGTGGGGGGAGTCTTCGCGGCAGGAGACGTACGTGACTTCCACTACAGGCAGGCTGTGACAGCCGCGGGTGATGGATGCCGGGCCGCACTAGACGTACGTGATTATCTCGAAACGAAAGGCCTTCGTGTCACCTAGTTCTTGACGCCTTTCCGGAAAGCAGCGACATTCATGTTCTGACGGGCAATACGTTTATCAGCTCACGCTGGACTTCCGGCCGTGCGGTCTCAAGATGTTTCCACGAATTCTCGATCAAATCGAGGAAATCATGAACAAAGAGGTTGCCACTGCGAGATCTTCCGATCTCTTGGTCAATGCTGCAAAGACTATGCTTGAGAGGAAGATTGGCTGCGTCGTTGTGGTTGACCAAGAGAAGGTTGTCGGAATAGTGACCGAGAGTGACTTGGTGAGATGTGCCGCGTCAGGACATGACCCTAACCGGACCCTCGTGAAGGATGTCATGAAGAGCCCTGCTGTGACATGTACACCACAGGCGCCCGTGGAAGAGGCCTACGCACACATGAGACGAAACAGCATACGCCATTTGCCCATTGTTGAGAAGGACGGTAGGCTTGCCGGCATCGTCACAATGAAAGACCTGATCTCGTACGGACAACTGATCCTGTAGCAACCGGACTATTCCTAGTTGTGTTGCGTGCATACAGGATACTCCATGCTCTTTCACTTCTCAGCCTCGCCGGTATCCTGCCTGCGCCGGAAGAGCTCAGACAATGTCGACATGCCACTTCGCTGATTCGCGGAGGATGTAGACTACCAGTGCGTACCCAATGCTACTGTTTCTGAGTCCTGCGGCGGAGTGTCACTTGTATTCCTTGCAGCTATTGCAGTACCATCTGTCATACTGTTTGACATACATCAGCGATTTCCCGCACTTCGGGCACGGTTTCGCGGGCAGTGGAGGCGATGGTGGATGCGAAGGCTTTCGCTTCAGAAGAAGCGGCACAAGAACGATCAGCGCAAGGACAATGGCAACACCGATCAGTAGCAGGTTATTCTGGAGCAACGTTTCTAGCAAGCCCGTCACTGCGGTCGTGACTTGGGTTTGTGTCTGTGTTTGCGTCTGACTGGCGGGAAGGATTACCAGTACGACGTTAGCGATTCTGTTCAATCCTCCGCCTGAGCCGGTTATTGCCAACGTGAAAGAGCCGGTCTGAGCGTTGCCCGAAAGAGTCACGGTTAGGATTGAGGAGAAATCGGGCGTTCCTGAAGGGGTACTGAACGCGTAGCTTGCACCCGTAGGCAGACCGCTGAGTGCTAGCGAGACCGGGGAATTGAACCCGTTCAGTCCGGCAATACTAAGGGAATACGACGTGACTTGGCCCTGGCTGATGGTCTGAGTTGGTGGGCTGATGTCGATTCGAAAATCCTTCGCCTGTGAGACAATCAATCTGATCGTCACTGTCCGTGTCTTGCCTCCGCCGCTCCCAGCCACAGTCATCGAGTAGCTTCCCGGTGAGACGGAGGAAGATGTGGACAGAGTCAGTATGGATGAGTAAGTTGGATTTCCTGAAGAGATGGAGAACGACTTCGTGACTCCTCCAGGTTCCCCAGAAACAGTCAGAACAACATTCTGCGTGGATCCAGAGAGCAGATTCGCGGTAATCGTGTAGCTGACGCTGCTTCCGGGTGTGACTGTCTGCTCATTGGGTGATGCCAGTACTTCAAAGTCGAATTGAGCCGGAGGCGCCCCGACTGAGAACGTTCGGGAAACCTCGTTGTTCGCCGGGTTGGGATCTAAGACACTTGGACCAATACTCCAACTGATCGTGTGAGTGCCCGCCGTGGCCGTCCATGCGGGCATGGAGGAAACTGTCGCCATGGTGCCTACGGGCCCGGGATAGTTGACGGAGCCGCCGCTTATGATTACGCCATCCAACCGCGCAACGATTGAGAGACTCTGCGGAAAGGGCTGGGCTGACGCCAACGCCACAAGAAGGACCTCGAAGATAACTGGATCACCCACGTTGGGAGAAGGCGGCGACAATGTGGGGTTCGAGAGCTGCCAGTCCGTCCCCGCTGGCCCGGCCGCCTGGACAATGACCTGCACATTGATTGCTTTGTTGCCGGGTCCCGGAAAAGGCACACCGTCAGGGTGTGCCCACACGTCCAGAGTGTATACACCTAGAGGCTTCGCGGGGTCAACGTGCACCGTCATGACCGAGTTAAATGGAACGATACCAATGTTGGGAAAGAAGTCAGCAGTCATTCCAATCTCCGGGGGAGAAACCAAGAGACTCACCGGAGGCAGCGGAGGTTCAGCGGCGTCGTAGAAGACCGAAATAGAATATGTGGCAGTACCGCCTGGCGTAGTTGTCTGACTCACGGGATTCGCGATCAGGTTCCATGCGTACACCTGAGGTATCATTGGCCCAGCCAGATACGTGGTCACAAATATCACCGAAAGGAACACAATCCGCAATTTCGTCGACTTCGATAGCAAGGCCGCTTCCCAGCCATGACGGCTGTTCCGACGACGTAAGAGCTTTTCGGGATTCTCACCATCCTATGAAACACTCGATCGGAAGACATGGCTTGCGGCCGAACGTGACTCCCCGCTTGTTGTACGTGCACCCAGTGCAAGCACTTCAACAGAAGCTCAACATGGCGGTCTCTACGATGGCGAAAGTGGTGGCGGCCCTGGAAAATCGTGCCATGCTGGGACCGGCTGCTTTCCTATCAGCGACCAGAAGGCCGATAAGAATGGAAGGCCCTGCGCAGCTCACCCTTTCCGATTCGCGCGTCAGGAACGACTCGCGAAAGACCCCTCCAACCGGCTGACCATCAAGGGTCGCGAGAGAAATCTTATGAGGCCACCCGCCTAGACCTTTCCTGGACTAGGGAAAACCTGGCCACGAGGGACAATTCCAATGTCCGGGCAGCGCCCGCTCTCAGAACGGATTTCGGAACCAACAGTAGGAGAGCGAGCCATGGTCGTGCTTGTTGCAGTCGGGGTGTCAGCGGCTTTCGTGTTGAAGGCGCCAGATTTCTGGCCAATCTTGGTTCCCGAATTGAGTGGGCTGCTACAGCACCTTGAGACAGACGCACACAGCCAAACCATTGCGGCTCTGCGATGCGCAGGAGAGCTTCTTCGGAATCTGATTGCCCAGATACCTAACAGAGGAGAATGGGCATTTCTGGAAACCGCCCCCCGCACCGTCTCAATTGAAGCGAGGATCAGGAGTGTGCTGGTGGTGGCTGCTTGTGACATTTCGGTGGTGATTCCTGCTTTGAACGAAGAGAAGTATCTCGCAAGATGCCTGAATTCCCTCGTTCGTCAGTCAAGAAAAGAGCCGGTAGAAATCATCGTCGTCGATGGCGGAAGCACGGATCGCACGATCCAAGTCGCGAAAGAATATGCTAACAAGGTTCTCGTGGAGCCAGCTCGGCCAGTGGGAGCCGCGCGCAACATTGGAGCGAAACAAGCAGACGGCGACATACTAGCTTTCGTAGACGCCGATACTATCGCGTGCGAAGAATGGCTTGAAGAGATCAGTCGAACCTTGTATTCGGAACCGGGAGCTGTCGGTGTGACTGGCCCGACGCTTCCGTATGAAGGAACACACCTAGACCGGATTGCCTATCACGTTGCGACCGGTTGGGTGCAGCGTTTCTCGCTGAGACTTGGACGCCCCCACGTTGCCGGGTTCAACTGCGCCTACCGGAGAGGAGCGTTCTGGAATGCTGGAGGATTCGATGAGAATCGAGTCATCTTGGAAGACGTTATGCTTAGCCTAAGGGTGAGGCACCAAGGCCAGATTCTCTTCGATCCCAAGATGGTTGCGTACACATCTTTGAGGAGAATCGAGAAGTATGGTTACGCGTACCTAACAATCTACAATCTAATCAATTGGATCGCAATGCTACTCTTCAACCGAACACTTGCTTACCCGCAGGTCCGCTAAGGCCCGGATCGGCCCTGTGGGACTGTCACGCTCGCCCACAACTAGAGGGATGATGCGCTGGACGCGGGGATGAAGAGCGTGCGAGCGACTAGGATCCGGGGGAGGATCGATGTTCGCCGAAGAGAAAGGACAGGGTCGGATACTCGCGGAAAACAAACATTGACCGCCTGGGGAACTGAGCGAAGATAGAGGGTTCTCGAAAACAGTTGACGACACAGTCATTGCACTGAACGTGCTGGAGAAAGCGGGGCTCATCCTCTAGTGCATTGAAGAGCTTCGGTCGTAGGAAGCAGGGGTATGTGTTTCCTAGCCAGTCGATGTAGACGACGTCTTCTCCGCCCTTACAGTAGATCGCGGGCGGTTTCCCTTGCAGAAATCGCATGATATCTTCGAGATAAACGGTTGGATTCAGAATACGGTGACCATCGCGCTTCAATTGGAGAATCGTGTCAATAGTCCGATAGAGTTTGGAATAATCTGCTTCGGAGCCTACACCACACAGACGGTAGGTGTTCTCGTCGGATGTAGTCGGAAAACAGAAAGCCACGGGAATATCGAGCTTGCTGTCCACGTATTCAACGAACGTCTGAATGGCTCCGTCATCGCAGAGCAGTGGGTTCAGGTAGGTAAGCGCGTAGGTTCGTAACCCGATCTGCTTGGCGTAGCGCAGCTTTGCTTCCTGCTTAGCCTGGATCTGGCGGTGGCCTCGTAGACGCTCACAGGCTTCATTGTCCCAGTGATCAAGGGAAACACTGAGCACGTCTAGTCCGGCGTCTCGCAATTGCCCCAAGATGTCTTGAGATGAGGTGCCGTTCGTTGTCACGGAAGTGACCAGCCCCAGTTGCTTCGCGTGCCTGATTAGTGGAATGAGATTGGGATGAAGCGTGGGCTCGCCGCCGGTGAAATACACGACCATGAATCTGGCGTCATAGAGAAACTGGAGCAAGCGCACGCCATCGTCCAACGGGAGATAGGCCGGGTCCAGTCGATGCATGTTACACATCGTGCACTGACAATTGCATGCACACGTGATGGCGAAGATCGCGGTCCGCTTATGCCCCCGCAGATAGAGACCAATCCGAGAGAGCGCAAGCAGGGTCAACGTGATTTCACTTGATGTTCGACCCTTGCTGCGATAAAAGCCTCTGCACCCATGCGTTGACGAAGGTCGATGGACACGCCGTGGCCGTTCTTGTCAGGCCATGGCTCTCAGCTAGTGAAAGGCGCCCGGGGTGGGATTCGAACCCACGCGGCCCAAAGGACCAACAGCTTGCTTGGTCCGATTCTTTGCGATCTCGAGGTTCAACGCCCAGCGCACCGATACGCATAGGCTCTGTCGCCGTACCTGGCTCGGCAACCCGGGCTACACGACCGGATACATACCACGCATAAATATCGTTCTCTAATGAATCCCGGCGCACGCCACCTGAACCCTAATACCCTTCTTTCAACAGTTCTGTCTGTTCCCCATTCTATCTTCTCGCGCAAATGTATCGGTTCATGTGGGATTTTTGGACCCTAGACTAGACACGACTGAAGATGCTGCGACCCAGACGCATAGTCAGGTCGGCATGCTCACATACCCTCCGAAACTAAGCGCCTGCCGTGGCTTCATTGGCACTGGAATAGGCTTAAGACATGCCCGCATGCAAGCGAAAGATCCAGTCCAACGAGACGGAGATCATCCATGGCCAACGTGGCTTGTGTCGTCTGTGGAAAGGAAATTCCTTACACGTTCGGCAGGCCACGACGCGTCTGCTCTCACGAATGCTACCTGATGTGGAAACGAAGACGGTACTACCGCGAGAAGTTCCTCAAACGAGTTGTGAGAATATCAAAGGCTGACCTAGAGTTTGAAGAGGAACCCTGTGAGTGTGGCTCAGAGAAGCTGGCATGGACCCTAGAAGGAGTCTTCTGCACAAACTGCGGCCTTGAAAGCCGAACACACAGCCTTGAACCATGGATAGCAGCCGAGTTCGTGCCGACCCCTGTGTGCAGATGCTCACACTGTAAAAGACAAGCACGTTATGCTCTATGGCTGAACGCATAGGGCGACTTTCTGCCCAGAATCATGAGTACTAATGAACGCTTACTGCTGTTTTTGGGAGCGCTCGTTGGGACAATTCGCCTCTGTAGTTGGATCTATATTGCTCCCCCATACGTGAAGCCTGAGCAACATGACTGAACTGGTCACCAGCAAACGCTATCCATACAGGGGGAAGCTGCTTAGCCTGCGAGTTGCCAAAGTGAGACTCCCGAATGGCTTGGAGACAACCAGAGAGGTCGTCGAACATCCGGGGGCTGTCGCAATCATCCCTCTCTTGGACGACCAGAGAATCGTTGTCACGAAACAATATCGAATCGCGGCTGGCAGGCAGCTGCTGGAGATCCCTGCTGGAACGCTTGAGAAGGGCGAAAGCCCCGTCTCATGCGCGAAGAGGGAACTGGTCGAAGAGACTGGATACTCTGCCCGGCGGATCCGGAAAGCATTCTCCTGCTATCTAGCACCTGGGTATAGCACAGAGAGGATACACTTCTTCGTTGCAGGTGGCTTAGCCCGGACGGAAGCCCAGCCCGAAGAGGATGAAGCAATTACCACTCGAACTATCCGCTTGAATGATGGTTTGAAGGCAATAGAGAAGGGTGCGGTCCAAGACGCGAAGACGATCTGCGCGCTCTACTATCTAGCCACACACGTAGGGCAACATCGGAAACGAAAACGACATCGGTCTACCGAGTAGCGGCTAGATCTGCGATGTCGACGTTTGTTTCCGACATCGCTTTGAGGGCGGATATGACTGTGGTCAGATGATCGATCGTCTCTGGTCTTGCGTTGACCAATCCCCGTTCCGCCGTCTTGATGTTCGTTCTGGCCTCGTCGTACAGTCTGGCCACTTCTTGGGCGAGAGCTAGGTTCCTTGCGAAGACGGCCTCAACCGCCTCTTTGTGCATACGGTTGAGGGCATCACCTGCCCTCTCAATACTCCGGAGAGTACCGTCCGCCGGTCTGCCCCTTGGTCGCGGCCAAGTACTCTCTGCGATGGAAGTGGCATGATCAGCGAACTTCTCGACAAGGCTTGCAAGAATCCTGTAGTCCAAGCAATCTATGGGGTTTGTTCCCAGCTTGTCAGCGATCGCCGGATCAGTGAGAGCAGCTCTGACAACTCTCACGAGCAGGAAATACAGCCTGTCAACATCTTCATCGCGCTCGACGACCGTATTCGCCAGCTTTGCATCACCCCGTGAAAACGACGAGATAGCATCCTTCTGCATTCCTAATGTGATCAAGTGCAGTCTCCGCAGGATCCGGTCCGGAAACAGAAGGGAGGGCTCAATCAGGCACTGGACAATGATTTTCTTCGCGTCCTCCTCCACAATCTCCAAGCCAACCAAACTCCTGGCGATCCTCCTCACCGCCTCCCGCGTGTCTACGTGGATAGCCTGTTGAGAGACAACCTCGAACACATCATATCCGAGCAGATACTTCTCCTCGATCTCGCGCTGCAACAACGGACTTGGCGTCAGTGTCACGGTAGCCATCTTGCGCTGTTGCGCCCCATATGGTTCAGCGAGGATCTTGCCGTCCTTGCGTTCAGAGAAACTCAACACAGCACCTTTCTCAAGCTTGTTCCTCACGACCCAAGCCTTCGGCAGTGTCACAAAATACGTTCCGTCTGATGTCCTCTGAAGCCGGCGGAGATCCAAGCCTACTTCAACGCCACCAATCGTTGCGTGAGGACTGCTTAATGAAGTGATCACGAGCATCTACCGCTCTGTTTAAGATGCCTACGACAGCATCTAGAGACTGGACACGCTTCTGAAACTCCGAAGAGAAGGCGGCTAGATGCAGATCCAAGACCATTTCAGGCAAATCGTGCAGCGCTTGGTCTCTGCAGGATGGCAGCTCAACACAGACGCTTTCGATCTTCTCCGCACCTCGGCAAACCAGTTCGACATCAATAGACTGACCGACGAGCTACTAACTGCAGCACAAAGGAATACGGAGGGACCGCGCCTAATCGACCGCAACACGGCAGAGCAGGCGATCAATCGGTTACGCCCACCGGCACAAGACATGCAGATCCAAGAATCAGTCAGAGCCGCAGTTCCCCTTGCAGCCCAAGTCGAAAGCAAAATCAAAGTTCTGAGGGACCCGTCAACCGCCGAGGGTTTCGCGGGATCAGTCGAAGAGTTCAGTCTTCACTTTCGCGATAGATTCACGAAGCTGCGGGAGATCCTGCAAAGGAGAACGGACGCAAGAGACGCTGGCACGATCTCGAATGCCCTTTGTGCCCAGCCTGGCGAACGCGTCAAAACCATCGCGATGATAATGGATAAGCGAGAACGAGGAAACAGACTGTTCCTCACAATAGACGATCTTGAGGACACGGCGACTGTTCTGATCCAAACGGATCGCGATCGTCAACTCCACGAAATGGCGATGAGGACACCGCTCGATCAAGTGGTTTGCATCGACGCTGTGAGAAGCCGAAGCGATCTCCTGGTCGCCGAGAGGATCATACTCCCAGATATCCCAGAAAGGAAACCGCGCGGAGCGGAAGAGGAAATCTATACCGTTCTTCTCTCCGACATCCACGTAGGCAGCAAGAAATTCCTGGAAGATGTGTTCAAACGAGCGATTCTCTGGCTGAACGGCAAGACGGGAACACCTCAACAGGTGCGGGTTGCACACCAGACGAAGTATGTGATCATTGCAGGAGACCTAGTGGACGGAATAGGAGTGTACCCGCGCCAAGAGGAAGAACTAAGCATTCCTGACATCTATGAGCAGTACAGGTTCGCGGCCAAATTCGTCGAGCAGATACCTGGACACATGGATCTCATTCTGATTCCAGGTAACCACGATGGAGTCAGGCAGGCACTTCCTCAACCGGCAATCTCCAAAGAGTTCGCCGAGCCCGTTTACGAGGCCCGAGCCGTGGTATCACTCGGCAACCCATGCGACATCGAGCTTCATGGAGTCCATTTCTTGCTGCATCACGGGCGAAGCCTTGACGACTTGCTGACGAGCGCGCCAGGAATGGCTTTCAGTGCCCCGGAGAGGGGGATGGAGCTTCAGCTGAAATGTAGGCATTTGGCGCCGGAATATGGCAACCGGACATCGATCGCGCCATCACGTGCTGATCATCTGATAATCGATGACCCACCGGATGTGTTTCATTCAGGGCATATCCATGTGTTTGCGCATGAGAACTATCGCGGAACCTTGATCGTAAACTCGGGAACTTGGCAAGCCCAGACGAGCTACATGGAGCGCATCGGCCTCACTCCGACACCTGGCATACTCCCGATTGTAAATCTTGAGACGCTGAAGCTCAGCGCAACTGACTTCATGTCAGCGAGTGCGTAGCTCATTCCCTGTGAGAGCCAGTCCCTTAGCTACTATCCCGGCAACACGGATCGGTTCAGGAACCCTTGAAGTGATACAGTACGTTTGGATGGTCTTCTTGGCATCTATGTCGGAGATACCGATCGCTTCAAAATACAAAGGTGCATCAACAGACGTAGGGGAATACGAGTGAATTCCCCCAAGCCTACGCACCAAGTCCCATCGCATCTTCCAGTCTGCGAAATGCTTCTTGAGCGCTCGTCTAACGGAGGGATTGTTAGGTCTTTCCCGTGAGATGATGATCACGGGAACACGCAGCACCCTGTGGAGCCTGCCGGCGTCGACGATGTTGAATCCTGCATAGGATACTCCTGAAAGGAAGACCACATCGGCTCGTCTTTTCGACATGAGCCGGAGAATCACATCCGTAGTGTCCACGCCGTCCACCTGCGCGACACCGATGCGCATATCATCGATCGCTAGTCCGGCAAACCAGACTGCAATTAGAGATGCGAACCCATGACGCGGCTTCGTCCGTTCTGAGGATAGCGTTGACGGACCGTCGTCTATGCCAACGGCTCTACGCTCACGGCGCGCGCTGCTTCTGAAGAGACTTCGTGACGTGACCGAACAGTCGTCCGACGAGGGTATCCTCCGAATACGTTTCAACGACAACCCTAGGCGAAACACCGAGTCTTATCTTCTTGGTTCTACCGTATCGACCGAAACTGACAACTCTCGCGTTGAGGATCCCCATAACGTCGAGTT